>NZ_SOHO01000007.1:0-1167 GCF_004403225.1 Cryobacterium sp. Sr8
CCTGCACCTCGTTCTGGAAACGGCGGGCCGCCCCGCCGTCGTTGGTGAAGATCGCCGTGCCGTTGCCGTACTGGCTGCTGTTGATCAGGTCGAGGCCCTCGGTGTACGTGGCGACGCGGACCACCGAGAGCACCGGGCCGAAGATCTCATCCTGGTACACGGCCGAGTCGGTACCGACCTTGTCGAACAGGGTCGGGCCGAGCCAAAAACCGGATGCGTCCCCATCGACCTCGATGCCGCGACCGTCGACGACGACCTCGGCCCCGTCCGCGGCCGCAACGTCGATATACGAGGCGACCTTGTCGCGGTGCACCTTCGTGATCAGCGGGCCCATGTCGCAGCCGCGCATACCGTCGCCGACCTTGAGGCCCTTCATCCGCTCGGTGATCTTCGCGATCAGCTCATCCGCGACGGGCTCGACGGCCACGACCACGCTGATCGCCATGCACCGCTCACCGGCCGAGCCGAACCCGGCGTTGACCGCCGCGTCCGCAGCGAGGTCCAGGTCCGCGTCCGGCAGCACCAGCATGTGGTTCTTCGCCCCGCCGAGGGCCTGCACCCGCTTGCCGTGGAGCGCAGCGGTCTCGTAGATGTACTTCGCGATCGGGGTCGACCCGACGAACGAAATCGCCTGCACGGCCGGGTTCACCAGCAACGCGTCGACGGCCTCCTTGTCGCCGTGCACGACGTTCAAAACACCATCGGGCAGGCCCGCCTCGGTGAACAGGGCGGCCATCCAATTCGACGCCGACGGGTCCTTCTCGCTGGGCTTGAGCACGACCGTGTTCCCGGCCGCGATCGCAATCGGGAAGTACCACAACGGCACCATCGCCGGGAAATTGAACGGACTGATGATGCCCACCACACCGAGGGCCTGCTTGAGCGTATACACGTCAACACCCGTCGACACGTTCTCCGAGTAATCGCCCTTCATCAGGTGCGGCATCCCGAGCGCGAACTCGACGACCTCCAGCCCCCTCGTGATCTCGCCGAGCGCATCCGCGCTCACCTTGCCGTGCTCGGCGGTGAGGATGTCGGCCAGCTCGCCCTTACGGGCATTGAGCAGCTCACGGAAACTGAACATGATGCTCTGGCGCTTGGCCTGCGAGGTGTCACGCCAGGCCGGGAAAGCGGCCAGGGCCGACGCAATCGCGACGTCGACGTCGG
>NZ_SOHO01000071.1:0-1198 GCF_004403225.1 Cryobacterium sp. Sr8
CACGGGTTAAGCGGCGAGTTGGATCTCTGCGGCCTGTGATGAGTATTGCATCTCGAAGTCAACGGGGGTGACATGCCCGATCGAGGAGTGGCGCCGGCGGCGGTTGTAGCGGTCCTCGATCCACTCCGCGACGCCGCGGATCGCGCGGGCCCGGGTGGGCCAGATGCGACGGTAGTCACCTCGCCTGGGCCAACGTCGGATCCACACCTGCCCAGCTCTTGCACACAGAGGAGGCCTTCCAGCCGGCGAACGCGATCTCGCTGTCCGTGGCGCTGCTGGCGGCGCTGGCGGCAGCGTTGGGGGTGAGCGTGTACATGACCCGCCGGATCGGGCGCTCCGTGGCCACCAGCCACAGCGGCCAGCGACGTTGCCGGTGGCCACTACGACGCCAGAGTCCCCGGACCGGGGCTCGGCCCGGAGTTCGACGCGCTCGCCTCTGGGTTCAACCAGATGGCCGGGCGGCTGGACGCGGTCGAGCGGAACCGCCGCAGACTGCTGGCCGACCTTGGACACGAGATGCGCACCCCGGTGGCGACATTGGCGGCCTACCTCGAGGCGCTGGAGGACGGCGTCGCGACGTTGGATGCTGAGACAGCCGAGCTGCTGCGTTCCCAGACCAGACGCCTGGCCCGGCTGTCCGAGGACATCAGTTCCGTCTCCCGGGCCGAAGAGGGACAGGTCCGGCTGGACACGCGCTCGGTGCAACCAGAGTCAGTGGTGACGGCCGCGGCCGACGCGGCGGCCGCGGCATACGAGGCGAAGGGCGTTCGTCTGGTCACCGACATCGCTGCCGGTCTGCCCGAGCTGTCCCTGGATTCGGAACGGATGGGACAGGTTCTGAGCAACCTGTTGGACAACGCGTTGCGACACACCCCACCGAAGGAACGGTCACGATTTCGGCCTCCCCATCGCCCGGGACGGGTGGCGCCGAGCTGTCCGTTGCGGACACCGGCGAGGGCATCCCGGCCGAGCACCTGGCCCATGTGTTAGAACGCTTCTACCGGGTCGACGCCGCTCGGGATCGGGCTCACGGAGGATCCGGCATCGGGCTGGCCATCGCGAAGGCCCTGGTTGAGGCCCACGGCGGGCAGCTCACCGTGACCAGCCCCGGGGTCGGGCAGGGGTCCACCTTTCGGGTCCTCCTGTCCGACCGCTGAGCTCGGTTATCGCGCGCGCACCAGCCAAGCCCGCGGTAGTC
>NZ_SOHO01000059.1:0-1354 GCF_004403225.1 Cryobacterium sp. Sr8
CGGGCGTCAGAACGGGGGTGGCGGGTCGATCCGGGTGGCCGGTTCGGTCGTGTACTCCCGGCCGGCGGGCGAGGTCCAGGTGAGCGTGCCGTCCCTGGCGTGGGTCACGGCCCAGGCGGCCTCGGTTTTCAGTTTGTGGTGTGGCCCGCAGAGGTGGGCGAGGTTGTCGTGTTTGGTTCGGCCGCCCTCGTGCCATTCCTTGCCGTGGTCGAGGTCGGACCGGGCCACGCTGCGGTTGCAGCCGGGGAACCGGCAGGTTTCGTCGCGCACCCGCAGCCACCGGCGGAGGTCCTTGGGCACCTTGTACCGGTTCCGGCCGACCGAGAGCACCGCGCCGGTCTCGGGGTGGACGAGGATGCGGGTGAAACTCGGTGCGTGACCGGCGAGACGCCGGGCCGTGTCCGGATCGATCGGCCCGTACCCTTCGAGGTGGCCGGGTTCCTCGCTGTGGCCGAGGAGGGTCATCACCGGGACCGTGACATTCACGGTGGCCCGGATGCCCCGGCCCAGCCCGGAGGGTGCGACCCCGTCGATGAGGAGGTCGAGGAACGCGTCCGCCCGCAACTGGGTCAGCGTGCGCGGCTCGTCGGCGCCCTGCAGGCTCTGTGCGGCGCCGCTGATCCGCTCGTACACCGAGTTCGCGTCGGCCGCGGAGAGGTACGCGTTCAACCAGGCCATGCCGTCCCGGGCCGGCACGAGCTGCACCTGCCGGTCGGTGATGCACTTCGCGTGCCGGGTGGTGATCGTGTCGGGGTGGGCCTTCTCCCTTGCTCTGCGGGCGGTTCCGTCGAACTTCGCGACGGTGAGTTTCCGGGCATCGGGCAGCAGGGCCGATTCGAACCCGGCCCGGGCGTCTTTGGGCAGGGACCAGACGTGGTCCATGAGTGCTTTCGCGTGCCGGTAGCTGATCTCGCCCTGCTGCAGGGCCGTGCGGGTGGCCGCGAGGTCGTGCACGAGGGACTCGCTCTCGACCAGGAGCCGCTCCGCGCTACCCTCGGGGACCCGCAGCGCACAGGCCAACTCGGCCACCAGCGACCGCCGGGCCATCTTCGCCGCGTCCGTGCTGAACGGGCTCGACGCGAACGGACCCGGCGCCCGTGTCGCCGCCTCCCGCTCGCTTCGCACCCGCAACTGGTCGATCGCGTCGGCCCGCATGGCCGAGACCGCCGCGAGCATCCGATCGGTCGCAGCGACGACATCCACCAGTTCGGCCATGGTCCCGTCGCCGGGCCGGCCGGGCTCGCTGCCCTCGGGCCTGCCGTCCCCGGGCTTGCCATCCCCGAACTCATTGTCCGGGTAAGTCAGGTACTCAGTGATGAGGTCCATGAGAACAGTCAATACCCGACCACCGACA
>NZ_SOHO01000047.1:0-1393 GCF_004403225.1 Cryobacterium sp. Sr8
CGCGCGATGTCAAGCTGAGTGGAGCCACTCGGGTTAGTTTGTGACGGCTGTGTCGGGGATGTTGATTCCGACGGTGCCGGCTGGTGCGGGTGTTCTTGGTCGCGCGCGGAATCGTTCCGGGTGCTTCTGGTGATAGTGCTGCAGGGCACGGTCGCGAATGCGGTGCGCATGCTTCCAGGAACCGTCGTGCACTTGCTGGGGTGTGAACAAAGCGATGCCGGAGTGCCTGTGGGTCGTGTTGTACCAGGGCACGTAGTCGGCCAGGTGATCGCGTGCGGTCTGGAGATTGTCGAAGATCCCTGGGTAGTTCGGCCGGTACTTCATCGTGCGGAACTCGGACTCGGAGAACGGGTTGTCGTTGGAGACATAGGGCCGGTTGTGGGTCTTGGTGACGTTGTGCTCTTCGAGGAGCTCGGCCAGAGCGCTCGAGCGCATCGCGGGTCCGGAGTCTGCGTGCACGAACTGTGGGGTGCCGTATTGACGGAACGCGGTCTGGAACATCTCCACGGCGAGGTGGTCGCTCTCGCGATCTTCGACCCGCCAGCCGGTGATCTTGCGCGACCAGATGTCGATGATCGAGTACGCCTTGAACGCTTTCCCCCGCCACGGAGAGCGCAGATCGGTGATGTCCCAACTCCAAACCTGGCCAGGCCCGGTCGCTATCAACACCGGCTTCTCCCGGGGTGTTCGGGACCCACGCCCCGTGGGCACCAGGGGGCGGGCGCTCTGATCCTCGATATCGGCAGCGATACGCCACCATGACCTGCGCCCGGCGAGCATCACACCCTGGTCCCATGCGGACGCGAACGTGTGATCGACAGAGTGCCCGTCCGTCCAGCCCGCCGTGATCTTCTCCGCGATCGCTCTCCGATCGGTTGTGGGGATGCGAGAGAGGTAAGCGCGATCTTTCTGCAGGACCGGCTCGGACACCCGTGCGCGGGGCGTCTGGCGGTACTGCCATGTTGATCGTGCGACGCCGGCGACAGCCAACGCGGTCCGTTGCGAGCCCGTGGCGCGCGTCAGCTCAGCTACGAGCTCGTTCTCCAACGTCAGGAATCGGACAGATCGGGGGTCGTCGGGTTGTCGGCGGGCTCTTCCTCGCTCATCGCGTGCAAGAGCCCGATAGCTTTTCCCAGCGCGGCATTGGTGTCCTCCAACTCGTGCACTCGCGCGCTCAGCCGCGCGACCTCAGCCGCGTGTGCCGCGTGCTCAGCGACACGTGCTTTCTCCAGCGCAGTGCGCTTGCCCGGTGGAACAGTCATAGGACTACCCTCTCGCGGAATCAGCCCGCGATCGAGGTCCCCCTCGTACACCGCGTCGCGCCAACGAGTGAGCGTGTGCCTCGAGACGTCGCGCTCCGCCAGCCAGGCGCATTTCCGCCCATACGGCAGCC
>NZ_SOHO01000010.1:0-1451 GCF_004403225.1 Cryobacterium sp. Sr8
GCCCGGAGCACGTTGGCGCTCGTCCTCGCGGTCGTCGCCTTGTGTGTGAGTCAGATCGCGATTCTCGGCTACGTCTACGGCGTTTCTTCGCTGTATACCGTTGGCGGCTTCACCAGCATGGCCCTGCTCACTGCCCTCGAGCTCGGAGTATTGTCAGCGGCGACCCTGCTTCAGCATCCATCCGCGGGTTTGGCCGGGCTGGCGAGGGACGGCGGTAGCGCCGGAAGGCTGGTTCGTCCGGCGATTCCCTTCTTCATCCTTGGTCCGTTCTCCCTCGGCTGGCTCTTCTTGACCGCGCAGCGCATGGGCTGGTTCGACATTCCCTTCGCCTTCGCCGTCCTTGTCCTGAGCATGAGCATTCTGGGCTCCGCGTTGACCTGGATAGCGGCCTTGAGGCTTCGCGAACTCGACCGGCAACGTGAAGGCGCGCTGACCAGGCTGGCCGAGACGAACCACATGCTCGAAACCACGGTCGCGGTCCGAACCCAGGAGCTCGCGAAGACCGCCGACGCACTCGAGGCGCTCGTTCGGCTCGCGCCGGTGGGCATCGTGCAGCTCGACGCCGCGGGAGGGCTGCTGACCGCAAACGACCAGTGGCTGCGCGTGAGCGGACTGACCCTTGAAGCGTCCCTGGGTGACGGTTGGATGTCGGCGCTGCACCCCGACGACCTCGATCGGGTACGCGCCGAGTGGTCTGAGAGCAGCGCCGTCGGCGCCGCCTATTCGGCCACTGTGCGTTTTCGCACCCAGGACGGACAGGTCAATTCGGTGCAGGTCACCACGACGCCGATTCGTGACCAGGGAATCGTGACCGGGCATCTGGCCAGCGTCACGGACGTGACCGCCCTGCGTGCCGCGGAGGAGTCGGCGTCGGCGGCCCGGGCGCGGTTCGAGGCGGCCTTCGCCTGGTCGCCGCTGGGAACGGCCATCGTGGGGCTCGACGGCCGGGTGCTGGAAGCCAACCGGCGCCTTTTCGACTTGACGGGCCGGTCGAGCGGAGTGCTTGACCAGCCCATCGAGACGGTGTTCATGGCGCTCGAAACCGTCGGCCCGGATGCCCTGCCGGCCGGTCCGCTGGAGGGCTCGCGGCAGCGCGGGGATCGACGGATGCGGCGCAGCGACGCCGAGGAGACCTGGGTGAAGGTCAGCGTCGCCGAAATCCACGAAGGCGAACACGTCGGGGGCTTCCTCTATCAATTGGAAGACATCACGGCCCGCCGACTGGCCGAGGCCCGCGTGGAGCACCTCGCCTTCCACGACCCGCTGACGAACCTGCCCAACCGACTGCTCCTGCTGGACCGGCTTGCCCAGGCGCTCCTCCAGGCGGCGCGCCACGGACGGGGAGTTGCCGTGTTGTTCATCGACCTGGATCGGTTCAAGGTCGTCAATGACAGCCTCGGGCACCACGCCGGCGATGCGGTCTTGTCCAAGGTCGCGGAGAGGCTGCGGCA
>NZ_SOHO01000040.1:0-1534 GCF_004403225.1 Cryobacterium sp. Sr8
CGCTGATTGCCATGATGGTCGTAAGACACCCTAGGCAAGCAGTGCGGGGAATTGGAGCAGCTATGAATGACCCGATTATTGGCGTGACGCGGACGGGGCGGCGGTCGTTCCCGTTGGCGTTTCGGCTGGATTTCCTGCGGGAGTGGGACACCTGCGTCGAGCGGGGCGCGAAGGTACGGTTGCTGCGAGAGCATGCGCTCGCGTCGGGCACGGTGGAGCGTTGGCTGGCGGCGCGTGCGCGAGGAGAATTGACGGCATCTATGGTCGCCACAGCAGAAAGGTCGTCGCACCGGATGGAGAGCCGAGACCGCGCCGAATTGGCCCGGCTGCGCCTGGAGAACGAGGCTTTGAAGAAGAAAGTCGCACAATCCGAGGCTGCGCAACAGATTCTGGGAAAAGCATTCGAGCTCTTGGAAGGGATCACCACGAGCTCGGAGAACAGTCCGGAGATCCCGCCGACGTTGATGAGCGCGGACGAGTACGCGCAATGGTTGAAACGACACAGGCTCTCCTGACCGAGACGGTGACCGGCTTAGATGGCATTGGCGTTCCCGTCGCAGCCAGCTGCGCGACGGTGGGGCTGGCCCGGTCGACGTATTACCGGCGCAGCCGTGGTTACCGGCACTACAAGCCGGTTCCTAGCCCGCTGCCGCAGGCAAAACGGCAGCAGCCGGCGGCGTTGAGCGCGGACGAACGAGCCACGGTCATCGCGGTCCTCACCGACACGAGCTACGCGAACAAGTCCGTGGTGCAAACGTATTGGCACGCGTTCGACGCCGGCCGGGTGATGTGCTCCCAGCGGACGTTCTACCGGATCGCGAAGGCGCAGCGCCTCGTCGGGGACCGACGCCGAACGAGGACACACGGGTCAAGCTCTCGCCGCACGCCTGCCGTCGCGGCGGACGCGGTCGGGGACCTGTGGTCATGGGACATCACCGAACTGCGCGGCCCGGGCCGGTTGGACCGGTACTACCTGTATTTGGCCATCGACGTATTCTCCCGCTACCCCGTCGCGTGGTGCATCGAATTCACCGAGTCCAAAGCACGCGCCGTGACCCTGTTCACCGAAGCGATCACCGCGCACGGCACCCCGCGGGTCGTGCACTCCGACAACGGGGCTGTCATGCGCTCCCACGACCTCGTCGACTCGCTGACAGCGACAGGCGCGCTGGTGTCCTACTCCCGACCCAGGGTGAGCGACGACAACCCGTTCTCCGAATCACTGTTCAAAACAATCAAATACGACCCCGACTGCCCGAACTCGTTCGGCAGCATCCAAGACGCCCGCGAGTGGACCGAAACATTCCTCCACGGCTACGCCGCCGAACACCGCCACAGCGGCCTCGGCCGGCACACGCCAGCATCCGTTCACGATGGCACCGCCGCCCAAATCCACCAACAACGCCAGAACCGTCTGGACCAGTATTGGGTCGCACACCCCGAACGCTTCAGAAACCGACCCACGGCCCCACAACACCCGCAAAAAACCGGAATCAATACCCACCTGTTGTCTCAGACAGGTTGACAACTACCG
>NZ_SOHO01000048.1:0-1942 GCF_004403225.1 Cryobacterium sp. Sr8
TTCGTGAGTTGCTTTAGTCGGTACTCACTGACCATCCCACGGTGGCTCTTTACGTTGACGGAGCAACGCTCAACAGCGGGAAACCACACCACTCACGGGGACGCAACCGTCGGCGAACCTTGCCCAGTGTAATTGTTGAGACGATGCTGCAGGCCGGGGATATACGCATCTGGATTCGACCCGATGACGTCGAGGTGTTTTCCGAGCGTCGCGGCGAGCTGCCGAACCGTTTCTTCAAACAGCCTTTGAACGTGGTTCGCGTCTTCAATCATTTCGACCTCGGTCTCGGGGCCGTTCCAAGCATCCGACCACTCACTGAAGAAGTGGTGAGCGAGACGATTTCGTTCACCGACTGCCATAGTCAGTTTCTCTTCCAAGATCGGGTCGCGCGCTAAAGTACGGAGCGCTGCAAACACGGTCCCCATTGTTGAGGTCGAAAGCGTATCGACGGCCCGTTCGAGTTCAGCCTGGGAGGCGAAGTCCTTCGACGCTACCCGATGCACGTTGACCAAGACTCGCAGCCAAAACTCTAACGCTTGTGATCCGTGCATAGCTCGCCCAAAGGCAGCGAAGACCCTGTCGTCGTTTGCCGAGAGGCCTTGTTCTATAAGGGACATGGATCGACGATATCGGGTGGCCTCTTGCAGGGTCTCGATCTGAACGGGTCGGTCGGAGCGGCGAGTAGAGGCTCACGTGGCCGAACGTCCTCAAATACAGAAGGTCTCGCGGGTCCGCACCCTCGACTTGACGCACAGCGTCACCGTACTTCGCCATCAACGCAGCGATGTCGACCTCCCTCTGGTTGCCAGCTGCTCAGGCAGCTTCGAGTAGGCCGTTTTCGCTGAGGTAGTTCTTGACCACCCACGAGTTGAAGCTGACGCGCCGCTCCCCGAGCATCATGTCTGGATACTCAGCGTTTCAATCTCGTCATCCGATGCTCGTTCAGATCCTTCACCATATGTCGTGGTCAGGAATATATCGGGTCTGCACATTGCTTTGCGACCGAAGGGATTTGCCCCCCCCCCCCCAATTTGGGAAGATCGCGCCATTTCGGGCGAGGTCCGTGGGCGCCGACGGTAGCCTTCGTCGGTAGTGACATGTACAGGGAAATGGCAGCACCCCCACCCGCTACGGAGGCCCCAATCTATGCGAATGAATGATGTGGATCTCAGCGCAATTGCATTTCCACACCACCCGGCCGGATGGCGATCACCGTCGGATCTCGTTGCCGGATTCACTCTGGCGTGGGCGTTGGAGCTGAGAGAGCGAACGAGATTGTCACCATTTGCTCCGTTTGCGAATGGGGTAAGGGATCAGTTGCCGGCGCAGTATCGCTTCGACACTCTGGGCAAGCTCATAACCCTCAGCCCTGGAGCAACAGGCACGATGTTCGGCCGAAATTCCATCGCCAGACTCACAGCACTGTGTGGAGCTTGGCAGCTGTTCGAAGAACTGAATCGGAGCTGGCATCTCCGATCTGGTGATTTCGGGCAGTTTGCGGACACCTTGGCCTACGTCACAGGAGGTAACGATCGGCCTTCCCTCTACCGTGACTTGAGCGCGGATTTGAGTAAGTGCTTGTTGGCAATAAGGCTTCGACGCGCGTCCAGCCAACACGATCAACTGGATCTTGCCGAAGAGTGGTTCATCACCGGGGACGAGGATCTGACCTTCGAAGATTCCCGCGGAACCGTTTCCCTCCTGTTTCACTTCAGCAACCTGAATCAGGTGCCAGTCGGCCTCTTTTCTCACTCATTTGTCGAGACCGTGTGGTCAACAGCGCGAGTTACGGTTGACCGTCTTGGACCTGATCGGGTCGTTGAGATGCACCGTGAGGGTTGCGTCCCCGTGAGTGGTGTGGTTTCCCGCTGTTGAGCGTTGCTCCGTCAACGTAAAGAGCCACCGTGGGATGGTCAGTGAGTACCGACTAAAGCAACTCACG
>NZ_SOHO01000004.1:0-2433 GCF_004403225.1 Cryobacterium sp. Sr8
CCGTCGACCGGGCGAAGAAGCTCGTCGACGCCGGCGCCGACGCGATCTTCCCCGAGGCGATGGCGACGCTGGCCGAGTTCGAGGCGATCCGCGCGGCCGTCGACGTGCCGCTGCTGGCGAACATGACCGAGTTCGGCAAGAGCGAGCTGTTCACGGTGGACCAGCTGGCGGGCATCGGTATTAACATGGTGATCTGGCCGGTCTCGCTGCTGCGCCTGGCAATGGGTTCCGCCGCCCGCGGGCTCGATACGCTTATCGGCCACGGCACCCTGGAACCGGTGCTGGCTGAAATGCAGCACCGGGCCGATCTCTACGAACTCCTCGACTACGAGTCCTACAACCAGTTCGACACCAACGTCTTCAACTTCCAGATCAAGCGCTAGGGGAGCAACATGACCGAAACACAGCAGGCCGTGGCCCCGACGCTTGTCGGCGCCGAGCCACCGACACCCGTCATCTACAAGGGGCTGGCCGGGGTGCCGGTCGACTATACGGCGATCTCGCAGGTCAACTCCGACACGAACTCGCTGCTCTACCGCGGCTATCCGGTGCAGGAACTGGCCGATCGCCGCAGCTTCGAAGAGGTCGCCTACCTGCTCTGGCACGGCGAGCTGCCGACCGAGTCGCAGCTGGCGACGTTCGAGGACCTCGAACGGTCGCTGCGCCACCTCGACCCGGCCGTGCACCGCGTGATCGACGAACTGCCGATGACCGCTCACCCGATGGATGTCGTGCGCACGGCCATCAGCGTCATCGGCGCGAGGGACCCCGAGGCGAACGATTCCTCGCCGGAGGCCGATCTCGCCAAGGCGATCCGCCTCTTCGCTCAGCTGCCCGCCATCGTCGCCTATGACCAGCGCCGCCGCCATGGACTCGACCTCGTCGAACCCCGGGACGACCTCGGCTACTCGGCGAACTTCCTGTTCATGACCCACGGCGAGGTGCAGGAGCTCGTCGTCGTCGAGGCCTTCGACGTGTCGATGATCCTCTACGCCGAGCACTCCTTCAACGCCTCGACCTTCACCGCGCGGGTCATCACCTCCACCCTGGCCGACCTGTATTCCGCGGTCACCGGAGCGGTCGGCGCCCTCAAGGGCGCGCTGCACGGCGGCGCGAACGAAGCAGTCATGCACACCTTCGGCGACATCGGCACGGCCGACAAGGTCGACGCCTGGCTCGAGAACGCGCTCGCGAGCAAGAGCAAGATCATGGGCTTCGGGCACCGGGTCTACAAGAACGGCGACTCCCGCGTTCCCACCATGCGCCACGCCATGGAGGCGATGCTAGAGCACTACGACCGGCAGGACCTGCTCGAGCTGTACACGGCGCTCGAGGAAGCCATGGCCGCACGCAAGGACATCAAGCCCAACCTCGACTACCCGACCGGCCCGGCGTACCACGTGATGGGCTTCGACACCGAGACCTTCACGCCGCTCTTCGTCGCCAGCCGCATCGTGGGCTGGACCGCGCACATCATGGAGCAGCGCGCCGCGAACGCGCTCATCCGTCCGCTGTCGGTCTACAACGGCGTCGAGCAGCGCGAGGTTCCCGCCTGACCAACACGCCGGCGTCGGCGGCCGCGGGGCCGTCGGCTGTCGGGCCGTCGGCTGTCGGGCCGTCGGCTGTCGGCGTCGTGCACGCGGAGGCTCGAGCCGGGCGTGACGCTTGTGGGGCTCGCACAACCGAGGCGGGAGCATCCGGCGCGTCCCGCTAGCCTGCGAGGATGCATATGCTGCTCCGCACCCTCCTGCACTCCGTCCGCTCACGCTTCGGCCCTCGCCTCGGCCACTACGAGGTCGCCCGCACGCGGTTCATCACACTGCCGACCGACCAGGACATCCTGCGGCACATGAACAACGGCGTGTACCTGTCGATCATGGACATCGCGCGCTTCGACATGCTGCACCGCACCGGCATCTGGGCGATCTTCGTCGCCCGCGGCTGGTATCCGGTCGTGGTGGCGGAGACGATCAGCTTCCGGAAGTCACTGACCGTCGGCCAGAAGTTCACGGTCGAATCGCGCATCCTCGGCTACGACGCGAAGGCCGTCTACGTCGAGCAGCGCTTCGTGCGCCCGGATGCCGACGGGAACCCCGAAATCTATGCCCAGGGCTACATCCGCGGCCGGTTCCTCAAGCGCACCGGCGGCGTCGTGGGGATCGACGAGCTGGTCGCGGCGGTCGGCGCCCCTCCCGCGGACGCGGTCCCGCAGTGGCTGCTGGACTGGAGCGCGGACGTCGCGATGCCGCCCACCCGCGCGGCCGCGCCCAGCGTCTGGCCCTAGCGCGTTCCCCGATCTCTCAGTTGCGGACAAAGTACCTTCGCCCCTCTGCGTCAGGCTGATTGTGAGTCAGTTCACGATCAGAAGGAGGCAGGGGAATGTCGATAAGCCCAGGATTCACCACGGCGGAGATCCGCGAGTTCGTTCATGAG
>NZ_SOHO01000003.1:0-2879 GCF_004403225.1 Cryobacterium sp. Sr8
CCTCGGGAATCTCCAGCGCGAAGGCGCAGCGCATGCTCGGCTGGACCCCGAAGCGGTCGTGGCGCGACTACCTCGACGCCGACGGCAACGCGCTTCCGCGCGGCTGAGCGCAGCCCACGATGCCGCTGACGGGCGGTGCAGACTATGCATCGCCCCGTCGGTACCACGCTGCCTTCGGCAAACCACATTCAGGCGAGTAGAACGACGTAAGAAAACACGAGGAAACAGTGAGACGCAACAACGGCACCCTGCACCCACAACTTTCGCGAGTGATATCCGAATGCGGGCACACCGACTCCATCGTCGTGGCCGATGCCGGCCTTCCCATTCCCTCATCAGTCGAGCGAATCGATCTGGCGTACCGAGCCGGAACACCGCCCTTCCTCGACGTTCTGGAAACGGTTCTGGCGGAGTTCGTTGTCGAGAAGGCCATAGTTTCGCTTGAAATGGTCGAGGACAGCCCCGAAATGTTGCAGGCAATCACGCAACGGTTGGACGAGGTCGGTGTTTCAGTGGAGTTCGTGCCGCACACCGAGTTCAAGCAGAAGACACACCAGGCTCGCGCGGTGGTTCGCTCCGGCGAGTTCACGCCGTACTCCAACGTTCTCTTATACTCGGGCGTTCCCTTCTAGGGAGGCCCGATTGGGGCCTCGAAGGAAGAATCGCCGACGATACAGGGAGCAAACCCAGAGAAGCCGACCCGACCAGGCGACACCCGCCGACCACCGGACAACATAAACGAAATATGAGGCCACACCTTGACTATTGCCCCGCTAAGAATCGCAGCGATCCCAGGCGATGGCATCGGAGCGGAGGTGGTGGCCGCTGGGCGTCGCGTGATCGACGCGCTTGCCGCGGCATCTGATGGACGACTCGCCGTCGAGTGGACCGAACTTCCGTGGGGTTGTGAGTACTACGAAGCGACCGGGTCCATGATGCAAGAGGGTGGAGTGGCGGCTCTGCGAGACTTCGATGCCATCTACTTCGGCGCAGTAGGGTGGCCGACTGTGCCCGACCACGTGAGTTTATGGGGTCTGCGCATAGCCATCTGCCAGGGGCTTGACCAGTGGGCCAACGTCCGACCGGTCCGATTTCTCCCCGGCGTGAAAAGCCCGCTTCGGAAAGCCGACGAGGTTGAGCTTGATTGGATTGTCGTGCGCGAGAACAGCGAGGGCGAATATTCAGGCTTCGGCGGTCGAAATTTCGGAGGGCGTTTGCCTGGCGGAGAGATAGCCGTGCAATCCTCGGTTTTCACCGAAGTAGGTTGCGAACGAATCATCCGCTACGCCTTTGAGGTGGCTCGGACGCGTGTCCGCAAGAAGCTCACGAGTGTAACCAAGAGCAACGCGCAGCAGTACGGGATGGTGTTATGGGACGACGTTTTCAAGAGGGTTGCGCATGATTACCCCGATGTTGAGATCGACACCTGCCTTGTTGACGCGATGGCCGCACGCTTTGTACTGCACCCCGAGCAGTTGTCTGTGGTGGTCGCCTCGAATCTCCACGCTGACATCTTGTCTGATCTCGGCAGCGCGCTGGCCGGAAGCCTGGGTCTTGCCGGTAGCGCCAACCTAAACCCGGAGCGGCGTACGCCGAGCATGTTCGAGGCCGTGCACGGCAGTGCGCCCGACATCGCCGGCCTTGGCATCGCTAATCCGATCGGGGCAATCGAGAGCGCCGCCCTCATGCTGCGCCATCTCGGTTTCCCAGCGGAGGCCGACCGTATCGAGCGCGCTATCGATCGCACGACCGCAGCCGGCGTGCTGCCCCGCGACTTGGGCGGGGAAGCGAACACCGCGGAAGTGACTGCGACGATTCTGCGATACCTCAACTGACTCAGGTGCGCCGGCCGTCGACGTGTCGGTATTCGTCGGTCATGCTGAATGTACCCGGGCCGGCGTGGGGTTCGCGGTGTTCGCTGCGGTCGCGGCATCCGGCCAGGCCGGCACGGAGCTTGAGCGAGTCGAGAGTCGGCCAGAGTGCGCGTTGTGCCAGTCGACGAGCGCGGAGGAGGCTTTGGCGGAGCGGGTGTCGTACGCAGCCCTATGCGAGACTATGAGCGCGGTGAGCTCTTCGACGGCGATGGGGTGGCGGTACCAGCAGCCCGGGAGCCGGTAGCTGGGGTCGGCCAGGTTGGTGAGGTACCTGCTGTCGAGCCAGGTGACGAACTTGCCGAGCTCGTCCCACAGTTTGACCGCCTCGTCGTGGTCGAGTGCCGCCCAGTAGTACGGCCCGCCTGCAGCCCGGAGTTCGTACATGTCGAAGAGGTCGGGCAGGATCGTTTCGACGTTGACGAGGCGGGCGTCGAGGCCTTCGATACTCATTGGGTCGAGGTCCTCGTCGTTCATGCGGTGATTCCCTCGAGTCCCAGGGACCATTCCTGGGACTGGTGGAGTTGGTCGGCGTCGGGGCGTTTCCATCAGGGGGTGAGTTGCACGATGGCTTCTTTCTCGCGGTAGAGCAGGAGGGCTTTGCCCTCGGGGATCTTGCGGATGTCTTCGACCTTCATCCGGCGCTCTTCCGGGACTGCCCCGAGTTCAGTTGACTCAAGGGGTTAGTGGTTTCAGGCGGCCTTGAGGCCCATGTGTATTGTCTTAAACTCGATCGGGGTGAGCTTGCCAAGGCGGCGTTGCCGGCGCTTCCGGTGGTAGGTCCGCTCGATCCAGACGACGATCGCGAGGCGCAGTTCCTCCCTCGTCGCCCAGCGCTGCCGGTCGAGGACGTTCTTCTGCAGGAGCGCGAAGAACGACTCCATCGCGGCGTTGTCGCCGCATTAACCGGCTAATCGGGGTCAATTATTCGGCATGGATTGTTTTTCGATGATTTAGGGGCTGCTCCCGGTCGCGCGGCCTCGTTCGAGGTAACGGAGTCGTTCCTCG
>NZ_SOHO01000013.1:0-3290 GCF_004403225.1 Cryobacterium sp. Sr8
CCGCGCGCGACCAAGAACACCCGCACCAGCCGGCACCGTCGGAATCAACATCCCCGACACAGCCGTCACAAACTAACCCGAGTGGCTCCACTCAGCTTGACATCGCGCGTTCGCGGGGGTTATTCGGTCGCGAGCCGGGTGGCGATCGCGGCGATCCGTTCGACGTCGTCGGGGGAGCCGCCGGCGCGGGCGGCCGCGTAGCCGACCAGGAACGTGGTGAGGGGCGCGGCCGGACGGGCCACGCCGTGGGCTGCGTCGCGGGCGAGGTCGAGCACGAGCGCGACGTTGATGACGTCGGCCGGAAGACCCAGCTCCCGGACGAGTCGGGTGACCCACTCGTCGAGCACGGCCGGGCCGGATGCCGCGGGGCTGGGCGGCAACACTGGTGCGGTGTCTTCTGGCATGGCGCTACTCCTTGGCGACGGTGATGGCTGCGGCCGTGCTGGCTGCGGCGGTGCTGGCGGCCGAGCGGCCCCCCCCGCCAAGGTTAGCCATCCGGAGGGGGAGTGCATAGGCTCAAGGGGCGCATGCCGACAACGACCGGGTCGTCACGAGCTCACTTTCGAAGAACAAATTTCCCGGACGCCCACGATGCCGAGCCGCTCCACCCGATCGGCCGGCCGGGCCATCACCCCAAATGCGGAGGAACTCCCATGGCCATGATCACTGACGTCTTCACCACGCGAGAATCACAGGTCCGGAGCTATTCCCGGTCCTGGCCGGTCGTGTTCGACCGCGCCGTCGGCAGCACCATGTACGACGAGAACGGCCGCGGCTACCTGGACTTCTTCGCCGGCGCCGGCGCCCTCAACTACGGCCACAACAACCCGCAACTCAAGAAGGTCCTGATCGACTACCTGAGCGACGACCGGGTCATGCACTCGCTGGACATGTTCACCACCGCGCGCCGGGACTTCCTCGAGACCTTCGACTCGCTGATCCTGAAGCCGCGGAACCTCGACTACAAGATCGTCTTCCCCGGCCCCGGCGGCACGAACGCCGTCGAGGCTGCCCTCAAGCTCGCCCGCAAGGTGACCGGCCGCACCGGCGTCATCAACTTCACGAACGCCTTCCACGGGATGACGCTCGGCGCGCTCGCCGTGACCGGCAACGCGCTCAAGCGTGGCGGCGCCGGCGTTCCCCTCGTGCACACGACGCCGATGCCGTTCGACGGCTACCTCGAGGGCGGCGCCGACTTCGCCTACCTGGAACGCCTCCTCGGCGACAGCGGCAGCGGGCTGGACAAGCCGGCCGCGGTCATCGTGGAGTCGGTGCAGGGCGAGGGCGGCATCAACGTGGCCAGGGCCGAGTGGCTGCGCGGCCTGTCCGAGCTGTGCCGGGAGCACGGCGTGCTGCTGATCCTCGACGATGTGCAGATGGGCTGCGGACGAACCGGCGGGTTCTTCAGCTTCGAAGCAGCCGGGATCGTGCCCGACATGGTCTGCCTGTCGAAGTCGATCAGCGGCTACGGCCTGCCGATGGCGCTCACCCTGATCCGTCCGGAGCTCGACATCTGGGCGCCGGGGGAGCACAACGGCACCTTCCGCGGCATCAGCCCCGCCTTCGCCACCGCGGCCGAGGCCATCCGCCTCTACTGGTCGGATGACGCGCTCGAGCGTTCGACGCTCGCCAGGGGCGAGACCGTGCAGGCACGCTTCGCCGCCATCGCGGCCCGCTACCCGGAGCATGCCCTCGTGGCGAAGGGACGAGGACTGGCCCGCGGGCTGCAGTTCGCCGACGGTGACCTGGCCGGCCGGGTCTGCGCCGAGGCCTTCACCCGGGGCCTGCTGATGGAAACGTCGGGTCCGGAGGGCGAGGTCATGAAGGTCCTGCCCGCACTGACCATCACCGACGAGGAACTCGAGCGCGGGCTCGGCATCATCGACGAATCCGTCGCGGCGGTCCTCGGCTAAAGGTCAGGCGGTCGGTCCTCGGCCAGGGCGATTCACGGCAGGCCGCACGACAGGAGTCGTCGGCCCCGCCGCCTGTCTAAGGTTGCACCATGGGAGAAGACGACAACACCGGCCGACCGTCCATTCGAGCACCCTGGACGGACGGCCTGGGGCGCCTCGGCATCCGCAGCGGGCAGCTCATCCTGGTGATCACGCTCGCCTCGGTGGTCGTGTTCGGGTTGGTGCAGTTGAAGCTCGTGGTGATTCCGGTCCTGATCTCCGTGATTCTCGCGGCCGCGATCGCCCCGCTCGTCGGCTGGCTGCGGCGGCGCGGCCTCTCGGCGATGCTCGCCACCTGGCTCACGCTGCTCGCCGGTGTGCTCGTTTTCGGCGGGATCATCACCCTGATCGTGTTCGCCGTGCGCAACCAGTGGGGCGAACTGGCCCAGGCCGGCTCTGACGGCCTGGACGAGCTGCAGGCCTTCCTGGCCGACGGGCCGATCCCGATCGACCAGGCGCAATTGGATGACGCACGCGCGGCACTCGTCGATTTCATCACGAGCAGCCAGTTCGGCACCGGTGCGATTGCCGGGGCCTCCGCCGCGGCCGAGGCGATCACCGGGATCCTGCTCGTGGCGGTCATCCTGTTCTTCTTCCTCAAAGACGGCGACGGGATCTGGGCGTTCTTCCTGCGCCCCTTCCGTGGCGAGCGCCTCGAGCGGATGCGCCGCATCGGGGACACCGCGCCGCGGGTGCTCGGCGGCTACGTGCGAGGCACGGCGATCATCGCCCTGGTCGACGCGGTGGCGATCGGAGGCGGGCTGGCGATCCTCCAGGTCCCGCTGGCGCTTCCGCTGGCCGTCATCATCTTCCTCACCGCCTTCATCCCCCTGATCGGGGCGACGGTCGCGGGTATCCTCGCCGCACTCGTCGCGCTGGTCGCCAACGGGCCGGTCGTCGCCCTCATCGTGCTGGGCATCGTCATTGTGGTCAACCAGCTGGAGGGGGACCTGCTGCAGCCCCTGGTGATGGGGCAGTCCCTCAAGCTTCACCCGCTGGTGATCCTGGTGGCCCTGACCGCCGGCACGATCCTCGGCGGCATTGCCGGGGCGGTCCTCGCGGTGCCGATCACGGCGGTGGGTTGGGCGATCCTCAAGGTGTGGAACGGTCCGGACGAATCCCTCCTCGCGCGGCCGCCCCGCAAGCGGCGGGCCGCGAGCGTGTAGCGTCGTCCGCAACGCCGCGTACCGGAAGCTGTTCGGCTGCCGGTTCCGAGCTGCGCGGGTGGCACGCCGCTGCGCGGGTGGCGCACGCTGATTGCCATGATGGTCGTAAGACACCCTAGGCAAGCAGTGCGGGGAATTGGAGCAGCTATGAATGACCCGATTATTGGCGTGA
>NZ_SOHO01000017.1:0-4139 GCF_004403225.1 Cryobacterium sp. Sr8
CAGGTGCTGGCGCGCGAGCGGGTTCGTCTAAATGCGACTGATGGAAAGCAGGATGAGGCTGGGCCGGTGAACGTGAAGCGGGATCGTGCGGAACGAGCTGACAACGAAATCGCCGGCGTCAAGAAGTTGGCTGCACACCGAGGGCTCTCGGGCCAGGCGAATGAGAGCCACGACAATGAGCAACACCGAGCAGGTCATCGCCAGGATGCCGCAACCGGCCATGACGTCGTCCCCGAAACTGAGCCATGCCGCTTCGAGGCCGGAAGCGACGGCGACGACGACATCCGCACCGGCGCTGGCCACCATTTCGTTCGCACCGGTGAGGTACTCAGCTGGCGCTGAGGCGCCCGGTGCAGCGACGGCCATCTCATGCTCTGCGCCGACGCCGGCACCGGAAGAATGAGCGGCGAACAATCCGAGGAGCAGGGCAGCCGTGGCCAGAACCGACACGATCACGGAGCGGAAGACATGGCTTCGGGGACGTCCCGTGATCGGGGTATCGCGCAAAATCATGTCACCTCCAGGTCGAATCGGTTTCGTTAAGCACAGTACGGGCCCCTCCACAGTACCCAAGGGACTGCGTTGCCGGCTGGGAGAACGCTGTCTAGCCGACCGTGGCGAGATCTCGGAACTCACCGGAGGTCGCACCGCGCACCGGCGCCGGCTCGGACAGCGGGCGGAAACCGCGGAGCCTCAGGCTGTTGCTCACCACGAACACGGAAGACAGCCCCATCGCGGCCCCGGCAATCAGGGGGTTGAGCAGGCCGAGCATGGCCAGCGGGATCGCGGCGACGTTGTAGGCGAAGGCCCAGAACAGGTTGGCCTTGATCGTGGCCAGGGTGCGCCGGGACAGCCGGATGGCATCCGCTGCGGCCATCAGGTCGCTGCGCACGAGGGTCAGGTCGCTGGCCTCGATGGCGACATCCGTTCCGGTGCCCATCGCAATGCCGAGGTCGGCCGTGGCGAGGGCCACCGCATCGTTCACCCCGTCGCCGACCATGGCGACGACCCGACCCTCGCGTTGCAGGGCCCGGACGGCCTCGGCCTTCTCGGCCGGGAGCAGCTCGGCCCGCACGTCGGTGATACCGACCTCAGCGGCCACGGCGCGCGCCGCGCGCTCGTTGTCGCCGGTCAGCAGCACGGGGCGCAGGCCGAGGCTACGGAACGCCGCGATCGCCGCCGCGCTGCTCGCCTTGACTGTGTCAGACACGCCGAGAACGCCGCGCGCTTTCCCGTCCCACGCGACGAGGACGGCGCTCTGGCCCTCATCTTCGGCGGCGGTAAGTGCCCCTTGAAGGTCGGATGGGAGGGTGATGCTCCATTGCTCGGCGAGCCAGCGCGGGCGTCCGACCAGCACGAGGTGCCCGTCGACGACGGCCTGCACGCCGAGTCCGTCGGTCGAGGCGAAAGAATCCACCGGCGGCAGCGGACCCAAACGGTCCTGTGCACCCGCGACAATTGCGGCGGCGATCGGGTGCTCCGAGCCGGTCTCGGCGGCGCCGGCGAGACGCAGGAGCTCGTCTTCGGTCACCCCGGTGGCCGGGACGGCCGCGACGAGGCCCATCCGGCCGGTGGTCACCGTGCCGGTCTTGTCCAGCACGATGGTGTCGACCCGGCGGGTCGATTCGAGGATCTGCGGCCCCTTGATCAGGATGCCCAGCTGGGCGCCGCGCCCGGTTCCGACGAGCAGGGCGGTGGGCGTGGCCAGCCCGAGGGCGCAGGGGCACGCGATGATGAGCGTCGCCACGGCCGCAGTGAAGGCCACGACCGGGCCGGCGCCGATGAGGAGCCACACGGCGAGCGTGGCCAGGGAGAGCACGATCACGATCGGCACGAAGATCGCCGAGACCCGGTCGGCCAGGCGCTGCACGGCGGCCTTGCCGGCCTGCGCCGTCTCGACGAGGCGCCCGATCAGGGCGAGCTCGGTGTCCGAGCCCACGCGGGTGGCACGCACGACGAGCCGGCCGCCCGAGTTGAGCGTGGCGCCGACGACGATCGCGCCGGGGCCGACCTCCACCGGAACGGCCTCTCCGGTGAGCATGCTGGCGTCGACGGCGGAGTTGCCCTCTACGACCTCGCCGTCGGTGGCGATCTTCTCGCCGGGGCGCACGACGAACAGGTCGCCGACCACGAGCGAGGCGGTCGGGACCGTGATCTCGACGCCGTCCCTGAGCAGGGTTGCTTCCTTCGCGCCCAGTTCGAGCAGTGCCTTCAGCGCCGCGCCGGAGCGTTTCTTGGCCCGCGCCTCGAAGTAGCGTCCGGCCAGGATGAAGACGGTGACCGCGGATGCGACCTCGAGGTAGATCTCGTGCGCCCCACCGCCGCGGGTGGCGGTGAGGTTGAACGTCATCGTCATTCCAGTCATCCCGGCCGTTCCGAAGAACAGGGCATAAAGCGACCAGCCCAAGGCGGCGAGCACGCCGATGCTGATCAGGGTGTCCATCGTCGCCGCCCCGTGACGGGCGTTGACCCAGGCCGCGCGGTGGAACGGCCAGGCACCCCAGACCGCGACCGGCGCGGCGAGGGTGAGGGCCAGCCACTGCCAGTTCGTGAACTGCAGTGCCGGGATCATCGACATCAGCGCGACGGGGATGGCGAGCGCCGCGGAAACGAGGAGTCTCCGGCGCAGGCTGTCGACCTCGGACTCCGGCGAGGCCTCTGATGAGGCCTCCGGCGGCGCTGGCAGCTCGGCCCTGTAACCGGTCGCCTCGATGGTCGCGATTGCTTGCTCCACGGTCGTGCCCTCCGGCACGAAAACGGTGGCCTTCTCGGTCGCGTAGTTGACCGAGGCCTCGACGCCCGGCATGCGGTTGAGCTTCTTTTCGATCCGCGCCGCACAGGACGCGCAGGTCATCCCGCCAACGACAAGTTCGACCTGCTGACCGCTCATCGGGCCGGGGTCACCAGCTCGTAGCCGGCCTCATCGATCGCGGCCGCGACCGCATCCGGGTCAAGCGCGCCAATGCTGGAGACGGTGACTTTGGAGACGCCGCCCGAGACGAGGGCGACCTCCACGTTCTTTGCGCCCTCGAGCTGGCTGAGTTCCTCGGTGACGCTCTTCACGCAGTGCCCGCAGGTCATTCCCGCCACCTCGAAGGTACTCGTCGTCAGGCCGTCGTTGGCCGAGGCGGAACTGGTTTGTGCGTGACCGTGCGTTCCGCAAGCGCAGGACGCGTCGGTCAGGCCAAGGTCATTCTGGTTGGTCGTGCACATCAGCAATCCCTTTCGATCGTGTTACCCCCCAGGGGTACATGTCTACTATACCCCAGATACCACCAGGGGGTATAGTTTGATCATGAACGAATCGACCGAAGCGGCGGGCGCGACGCATACCGGCCCGCACGGGTACATCTCAAATAAGGATGATTACCTCAAGCGGCTGCGGCGGATTGAAGGGCAGGCTCGCGGCCTGCAGGGCATGGTGTCGGACGAGAAGTACTGCATCGATATCCTGACCCAGATCTCGGCCATGACGAGCGCCCTCCAGTCGGTGGCCCTCGGGTTGCTCGACGAGCACCTGAATCACTGCGTCGTGAACGCGGTTGCGGCCGGCGGCGAAGAGGCCGACCTGAAGATGCGCGAGGCCTCGGCCGCCATCGGCAGGCTGGTGCGTTCTTAGCTCACCGCTCCGCCGTTGCGTACCGCAACGCAGTGTCCTGCCCCATGTGCAATAATCTGCGTATGAATGCAGATGCGGATGGTTGCACGCTGGATACGGACAGTGAGTATGTCGAGTTAGCCGTCGAGGTGTTCGCGATGCTCGCCGATGCCACGCGTATTCGCATCATTCTCGCGCTGCGCGACACGGAACTGGCGGTCAACCAGCTGGCGGAAACCGTCAATAAATCCCAGGCCTCCGTCTCGCAGCATCTGGCGAAGCTGCGCCTGGCCCGCATCGTGACTACCCGGCGCGAAGGCACCCGGGTGTTCTATCGCCTCGCGAACGAGCACGCCCGCCAGCTCGTCGCCGACGCCATCTTCCAGGCCGAGCACGCCCTCGAGGGCGTCCCGGCCCACCACCGGCACCCGTACGAAACCGCCGGCACCGAGCACGAGGCCGGCGCCCGTGCTTGAGGTCCTGCGGAACTCGGCCTACCGAAGACTGTTCAGCGCCCAGGTGGTGGCGCTGATCGGCACAG
>NZ_SOHO01000073.1:0-5382 GCF_004403225.1 Cryobacterium sp. Sr8
AAGAGATTCCTTTGGAAAACATTTAAACAACAAAGCAAGTCAGTAATGATTTGTTCTGTCAGTTTCAAACTTGCAGATTGTTCGCCCATTCCGGCGGCTTTCTGCACTAGATGTGCCGTTGCCTTCGGGTTTCGTGCAATCAAACATTTACGGAGAGTTTGATCCTGGCTCAGGACGAACGCTGGCGGCGTGCTTAACACATGCAAGTCGAACGGTGAAGAGAAGCTTGCTTCTTGGATCAGTGGCGAACGGGTGAGTAACACGTGAGCAATCTGCCCTTGACTCTGGGATAAGCGTTGGAAACGACGTCTAATACCGGATACGACCCTCGGAGGCATCTCCTGGGGGTGGAAAGAATTTTGGTCAAGGATGAGCTCGCGGCCTATCAGCTAGTTGGTGAGGTAATGGCTCACCAAGGCGACGACGGGTAGCCGGCCTGAGAGGGTGACCGGCCACACTGGGACTGAGACACGGCCCAGACTCCTACGGGAGGCAGCAGTGGGGAATATTGCACAATGGGCGAAAGCCTGATGCAGCAACGCCGCGTGAGGGACGAAGGCCTTCGGGTTGTAAACCTCTTTTAGTAGGGAAGAAGCGAAAGTGACGGTACCTGCAGAAAAAGCACCGGCTAACTACGTGCCAGCAGCCGCGGTAATACGTAGGGTGCAAGCGTTGTCCGGAATTATTGGGCGTAAAGAGCTCGTAGGCGGTTTGTCGCGTCTGCTGTGAAAACCCGAGGCTCAACCTCGGGCCTGCAGTGGGTACGGGCAGACTAGAGTGCGGTAGGGGAGATTGGAATTCCTGGTGTAGCGGTGGAATGCGCAGATATCAGGAGGAACACCAATGGCGAAGGCAGATCTCTGGGCCGTAACTGACGCTGAGGAGCGAAAGCATGGGGAGCGAACAGGATTAGATACCCTGGTAGTCCATGCCGTAAACGTTGGGAACTAGATGTGGGGACCATTCCACGGTCTCCGTGTCGCAGCTAACGCATTAAGTTCCCCGCCTGGGGAGTACGGCCGCAAGGCTAAAACTCAAAGGAATTGACGGGGGCCCGCACAAGCGGCGGAGCATGCGGATTAATTCGATGCAACGCGAAGAACCTTACCAAGGCTTGACATATAGAGGAAACGGCTGGAAACAGTCGCCCCGCAAGGTCTCTATACAGGTGGTGCATGGTTGTCGTCAGCTCGTGTCGTGAGATGTTGGGTTAAGTCCCGCAACGAGCGCAACCCTCGTCCTATGTTGCCAGCACGTAATGGTGGGAACTCATGGGATACTGCCGGGGTCAACTCGGAGGAAGGTGGGGATGACGTCAAATCATCATGCCCCTTATGTCTTGGGCTTCACGCATGCTACAATGGCCGGTACAAAGGGCTGCAATACCGTAAGGTGGAGCGAATCCCAAAAAGCCGGTCTCAGTTCGGATTGAGGTCTGCAACTCGACCTCATGAAGTCGGAGTCGCTAGTAATCGCAGATCAGCAACGCTGCGGTGAATACGTTCCCGGGCCTTGTACACACCGCCCGTCAAGTCATGAAAGTCGGTAACACCCGAAGCCAGTGGCCTAACCGCAAGGAAGGAGCTGTCGAAGGTGGGATCGGTGATTAGGACTAAGTCGTAACAAGGTAGCCGTACCGGAAGGTGCGGCTGGATCACCTCCTTTCTAAGGAGCACAGCACTGCCCGCCAACTGTGTTTTTTGTACACACAGAACAGCGGGACTAACGGTGCCAAGCCATTTCGGAAACATACGTTTTCCGGTGGCGCTCATGGGTGGAACATTGACATTGATGCGGAACCAAACGGTTCGATCTCAGTACTCTGCAGCGTTGTTTACAACGCGGCAGATGGAAAGGGTTGGTCCTGGCGGGTTCGCATATGCACGCTGTTGGGTCCTGAGGGACCGGAACAAGCCGGCTAGTCCGGCTGTGATCCTTTCCTTCTGGACCTTTTCTTGTTCCCATCATTCGGGGATGAGCGGAGGTACCGCCCGTACTTTGAGAACTACACAGTGGACGCGAGCATCTTAAATTTGACGGACCTTTTGGTCCGCAAATTACAAAGACCAACGCAAATATCGTTCCTTCGGGGATGTGATGCGTTGATCATTGGTCAATTTCGGTCGTGAATTTATTCGCGACACTTAATCGATTCAAACTCATGTGATTTCAAATTTCTAAGAGCAAACGGTGAATGCCTTGGCATGTAGAGCCGAAGAAGGACGTAGTAATCTGCGATAAGCCTCGGGGAGTTGATAAACGAACTTTGATCCGAGGATTTCCGAATGGGGAAACCCCGCCAGGCCCGCAAGGTGACCTGGTGACTCCCGCCTGAATATATAGGGCGGGTAGAGGGAACGTGGGGAAGTGAAACATCTCAGTACCCACAGGAAGAGAAAACAACAGTGATTCCGTTAGTAGTGGCGAGCGAAACCGGATGAGGCTAAACCGATCATGTGTGATAGCCGGCAGGCGTTGCATGGTCGGGGTTGCGGGACTTTTCTGCTGCTTCTGCCGAACAGTGAGGGTTAGAACGTTGTATAGACGAACAGGATTGAAAGCCTGGTCATAGAGGGTGCGAACCCCGTAGTCGAAATGCAGCAATCGCCCGAAGAGTATCCCAAGTAGCACGGGGCCCGAGAAATCCCGTGTGAATCCGTCAGGACCACCTGATAAGCCTAAATACTCCTACATGACCGATAGTGAACAAGTACCGTGAGGGAAAGGTGAAAAGTACCCCGGGAGGGGAGTGAAATAGTACCTGAAACCGTTTGCTTACAAACCGTTGGAGCCAGCTTTGTTCTGGTGACAGCGTGCCTTTTGAAGAATGAGCCTGCGAGTTAGTGATATGTGGCGAGCTTAACCCGAGAGGGGAATGCGTAGCGAAAGCGAGTCTGAATAGGGCGATTCAGTCGCATGTCCTAGACCCGAAGCGAAGTGATCTATCCATGGCCAGGTTGAAGCGACGGTAAGACGTCGTGGAGGACCGAACCCACTTCAGTTGAAAATGGAGGGGATGAGCTGTGGATAGGGGTGAAAGGCCAATCAAACTTCGTGATAGCTGGTTCTCTCCGAAATGCATTTAGGTGCAGCGTTGCGTGTTTCTTGCCGGAGGTAGAGCTACTGGATGGCCGATGGGGCCCAAAAGCTTACTGACGTCAGCCAAACTCCGAATGCCGGTAAGTGAGAGCGCAGCAGTGAGACGGTGGGGGATAAGCTTCATCGTCGAGAGGGAAACAACCCAGACCACCAACTAAGGTCCCAAAGCGCGTGCTAAGTGGGAAAGGATGTGGAGTTGCACAGACAACCAGGAGGTTGGCTTAGAAGCAGCCACCCTTGAAAGAGTGCGTAATAGCTCACTGGTCAAGTGATTCCGCGCCGACAATGTAACGGGGCTCAAGCACGCCACCGAAGTTGTGGCATTAATATTTTTGGTAAGCCGCCACCTTGTGTGGTTGGTTCAGCCGTGTTGATGGGTAGGAGAGCGTCGTGTGGCCAGCGAAGCGGCGGTGTAAACCAGCCGTGGAGGCTACACGAGTGAGAATGCAGGCATGAGTAGCGAAAGACGGGTGAGAAACCCGTCCTCCGAAAGATCAAGGTTTCCAGGGCCAGGCTAATCCGCCCTGGGTAAGTCGGGACCTAAGGCGAGGCCGACAGGCGTAGTCGATGGACAACGGGTTTATATTCCCGTACTGATGAAGAACCGTCCAAGCTAATCCAGTAATGCTAAGTGTCTGAATCCCACTGACCAATGCCTTCGGGCTGCGGGGGTGGGCCTAGCGCACGACCCTATGCTGGTGCGGTTAGCGTATTAACAGGTGTGACGCAGGAAGGTAGCTGAGCCGGGCGATGGTTGTCCCGGTCTAAGGATGTAGGCCGAGAGATAGGCAAATCCGTCTCTCATATAAGGCTGAGACCCGATGGGTAGCCCGTAAGGGCGAAATCAGTGATCCTATGCTGCCAAGAAAAGCATCGACGCGAGGTTCAAGTCACCCGTACCCCAAACCGACTCAGGTGATCAGGTAGAGAATACTAAGGAGATCGAGAGAATCGTGGTTAAGGAACTCGGCAAAATGCCCCCGTAACTTCGGGAGAAGGGGGGCCTGAGGCGTGAAGGGATTTACTCCTGGAGCGTTCGAAGGCCGCAGAGACCAGTGGGAAGCGACTGTTTACTAAAAACACAGGTCCGTGCCAAGTCGCAAGACGATGTATACGGACTGACGCCTGCCCGGTGCTGGAAGGTTAAGAGGAAGGGTTAGCGCAAGCGAAGCTCAGAATTTAAGCCCCAGTAAACGGCGGTGGTAACTATAACCATCCTAAGGTAGCGAAATTCCTTGTCGGGTAAGTTCCGACCTGCACGAATGGCGTAACGACTTCCCAGCTGTCTCAACCGCGAACTCGGCGAAATTGCATTACGAGTAAAGATGCTCGTTACGCGCAGCAGGACGGAAAGACCCCGTGACCTTTACTACAGCTTGGTATTGGTGTTCGGTGTGGCTTGTGTAGGATAGGTGGGAGACTGTGAAGCTTGGACGCTAGTTCAGGTGGAGTCAACGTTGAAATACCACTCTGGTCATATTGGATATCTAACTTCGAACCGTAATCCGGTTCAGGGACAGTGCCTGGTGGGTAGTTTAACTGGGGCGGTTGCCTCCTAAAAAGTAACGGAGGCGCCCAAAGGTTCCCTCAACCTGGTTGGCAATCAGGTGTCGAGTGTAAGTGCACAAGGGAGCTTGACTGTGAGACTGACAAGTCGAGCAGGGACGAAAGTCGGGACTAGTGATCCGGCAGTGGCTTGTGGAAGCGCTGTCGCTCAACGGATAAAAGGTACCTCGGGGATAACAGGCTGATCTTGCCCAAGAGTCCATATCGACGGCATGGTTTGGCACCTCGATGTCGGCTCGTCGCATCCTGGGGCTGGAGTAGGTCCCAAGGGTTGGGCTGTTCGCCCATTAAAGCGGTACGCGAGCTGGGTTTAGAACGTCGTGAGACAGTTCGGTCCCTATCCGCTGCGCGCGCAGGAAATTTGAGAAGATCTATCCCTAGTACGAGAGGACCGGGATGGACGAACCTCTGGTGTGTCAGTTGTTCCGCCAGGAGCACCGCTGATTAGCTACGTTCGGAACGGATAACCGCTGAAAGCATCTAAGCGGGAAGCCGGCTTCGAGATGAGATTTCCATCCCTTCGGGGGAGAGGCTCGCAGCTAGACTACTGCGTTGATAGGCCGGATGTGGAAGAGAGGACTAAAGACTCTTGAAGCTGACCGGTACTAATAAGCCGATAATTTGATAACACTCAGTTTGAATAAGCTGTTCTGCGTCCACTATGTGGTTCTCGATGTACGGTCGAGAACAACGCCCCACGGTGTCTAACACCAGGGG
>NZ_SOHO01000067.1:0-6845 GCF_004403225.1 Cryobacterium sp. Sr8
CAGGTGCTGGCGCGCGAGCGGGTTCGTCTAAATGCGACTGATGGAAAGCAGGATGAGGCTGGGCCGGTGAACGTGAAGCGGGATCGTGCGGAACGAGCTGACAACGAAACCGCCGGCGTCAAGAAGTTGCCTGTACACCGAAGGCTGGCGAGTCAGACGAATGAGAGCCACGACAATGAGCAACACCGAGCAGGTCATCGCCAGGATGCCGCAACCGGCCATCAAGTCGTCCCCGAAGCTGAGCCATCCCCCATCGAAGCCGGAGGCGACGACGACGACGGCATCCGCACCAGCGCTGGCCACCATTTCGTTCGCACCGGTGAGGTACTCAGCTGGCGCTGAGGCGCCCGGTGCAGCGACGGCCATCTCATGCTCTGCGGCGACGCCGGCACCGGAAGAATGAGCGGCGAACAATCCGAGGAGCAGGGCAGCCGTGGCCAGAACCGACACGATCACGGAGCGGAAGACATGGCGTCGGGGACGTCCCGTGATCGGGGTATCGCGCAAAATCATGTCACCTCCAGGTCGAATCGGATTGGTTACGCACAGTTCGGGCCTCTCATACAGTACCCGATGGCCCGAGCGGCCGGCTGGGAGAACGGTGTCTAGCCGACCGGGGCGAGATCTCGGAGCTCACCCGAGGTCGCGTCGCGCACCGGCGTCGGCTCGGACAGCGGGCGGAATCCGCGGAGCCTGAGGCTGTTGCTCACCACGAAGACCGATGAGAGCCCCATGGCGGCGCCGGCGATCAGGGGGTTGAGCAGGCCGAGCATGGCCAGCGGGATCGCGGCGACGTTGTAGGCGAAGGCCCAGAACAGGTTGGCCTTGATCGTGGCGAGGGTGCGCCGGGACAGCCGGATGGCATCCGCGGCCGCCATCAGGTCGCTGCGAACGAGCGTCAGGTCGCTGGCCTCGATGGCGACATCGGTTCCGGTGCCCATCGCAATGCCGAGGTCGGCCGTGGCGAGGGCCACCGCATCGTTCACCCCGTCACCGACCATCGCGACGACCCGACCCTCGCGTTGCAGGGCCCGGACGGCCTCGGCCTTCTCGGCCGGGAGCAGCTCGGCCCGCACGTCGGTGATGCCCACTTCCGCGGCCACGGCGCGAGCCGCGCGCTCGTTGTCGCCGGTCAGCAGCACAGGTCGCAGGCCGAGGCGGCGGAAGGCGGCGATCGCGGCCGTGCTGCTCGCCTTGACCGTGTCGGACACGGCGAGGACGCCACGCGCTTGCCCGTCCCCGGCGACGGCGACCACGGTCTGCCCGAGCGACTCGAAGGAGGTGAGCGCGTCCGTGAGTTCCACCGGGAGCGTGATGCTCCACTCGTCGGCGAGCCAGCGCGGGCGGCCGACGAGCACGAGGTGCCCGTCGACGACGGCCTGGACGCCGAGGCCGTCCGTGGAGGCGAATGAATCCAACGGCGGCAGCGGGCCCAAACTGTGCTGTGCGCCCGCGACAATGGCCGCGGCGATCGGGTGCTCTGAGCCGGTCTCGGCGGCGCCGGCGAGACGCAGGAGCTCGTCTTCGGTCACGCCGACAGCGGGAATGGCGGCGACGAGGCCCATCCGGCCTGTGGTCACCGTGCCGGTCTTGTCAAGCACGATGGTGTCGACGCGGCGGGTGGACTCAAGGATCTGCGGCCCCTTGATCAGGATGCCCAGCTGGGCGCCGCGCCCGGTGCCGACGAGCAGGGCGGTCGGGGTGGCCAGCCCGAGCGCGCAGGGGCAGGCGATGATGAGCGTCGCCACGGCCGCCGTGAACGCCACGACCGGACCCGCGCCGATGAGGAGCCAGACCACGAGGGTGGCCAGGGAGAGGCCGATCACGATCGGCACGAAGATCGCCGACACTCGGTCGGCCAGGCGCTGCACGTCGGCCTTGCCGGCCTGCGCCGTCTCGACGAGGCGGCCGATCTGGGCGAGTTCGGTGTCCGACCCCACGCGGGTCGCCCGCACGACGAGCCGGCCGCCGGAGTTGAGCGTGGCGCCGACGACAACGGCGCCGGGGCCCACCTCCACCGGAACGGCCTCGCCGGTGAGCATGCTCGCGTCGACCGCGGAGTTGCCGTCGACGACCTCGCCGTCGGTGGCGATCTTCTCGCCGGGGCGCACGACGAACAGGTCGCCGACCACGAGCGAGGAGGTGGGGACCCTGGTCTCGACGCCGTCACGCAGCAGCGTGGCTTCTTTCGCGCCGAGTTCGAGGAGCGCCTGCAGCGCCGCGCCGGAGCGTTTTTTCGCCCTGGCCTCGAAGTAGCGTCCGGCCAGGATGAAGACGGTGACCGCGGATGCGACCTCGAGGTAGATCTCGTGCGCCCCACCGCCGCGGGTGGCGGTGAGGTTGAACGTCATCGTCATGCCGGTCATCCCGGCCGTTCCGAAGAACAGCGCGTAGAGCGACCAGCCCAGGGCGGCGAGCACGCCGATGCTGATCAGGGTGTCCATCGTCGCGGCGCCGTGGCGGGCGTTGACCCAGGCCGCGCGGTGGAACGGCCAGGCACCCCAGACCGCGACCGGCGCGGCGAGGGTGAGGGCCAGCCACTGCCAGTTCGTGAACTGCAGCGCTGGGATCATCGACATCAGCGCGACCGGCGTGGTGAGCGCCACGGAGATCAGCAGTCGCCGACGCAGGCTGTCCACCTCCGTCTCCGGCGAGGCCTCTGATGAGGCCTCCGGCGGGGCCGGCAGCTCGGCCCTGTAACCGGTCGCCTCGATGGTCGCAATCGCCTGCTCGACCGTGGTGCCATCCGGCACGAAGACGGTGGCCTTCTCGGTCGCGTAGTTGACCGAGGCCTCGACGCCGGGCATGCGGTTGAGCTTCTTTTCGATCCGCGCCGCACAGGACGCGCAGGTCATCCCGCCAACGACAAGTTCGACCTGCTGACCGCTCATCGGGCCGGGGTCACCAGCTCGTAGCCGGCCTCATCGATCGCGGCGGCGACCGCATCCGGGTCAAGTGCGCCGACGCTCGAGACGGTGACCTGGGAGACGCCGCCCGAGACGAGCGCGACCTCCACGTTCTTCGCGCCCTCGAGCTGGCTGAGTTCCTCCGTCACACTCTTCACACAGTGCCCGCAGGTCATGCCGGACACCTCGAAGATGCTCGTCGTCAGGCCGACGTTGGTCGAGGCGGCACCCGCTGGTGCGTGAGCATGCGTTCCGCAGGCGCAGGACGCGTCGGTCAGGCCAAGGTCATTCTGGTTGGTCGTGCACATCAGCAGTCCCTTTCGATCGGTGTTACCCCCCAGGGGTACATATCCACTATACCCCCGGATACCACCAGGGGGTATAGTTGTGTCATGAACGAATCGACCGAAGCGGCGGGCGCGACGCATACTGGCCCGCACGGGTACATCTCGAATAAAGACGACTACCTCAAGCGCCTGCGCCGGATTGAGGGGCAGGCCCGGGGACTGCAGGGCATGGTGACGGACGAGAAGTATTGCATCGACATCCTCACCCAGATTTCGGCGATGACGAGTGCCCTCCAGTCGGTGGCCCTGGGGCTTCTCGACGAGCACCTGAACCACTGCGTCGTGAATGCCGCCGCGGCTGGGGGCGACGAGGCGGACCTGAAGATGCGCGAGGCCTCGGCCGCGATCGCGCGATTGGTCCGCTCTTAGTCCCACCGCTCTGTTCATTGAACGAGCCCTTCGACGAAACGGGAGCAAGTCATGAAAGCGGAGATCCTCCACATCGACGATTGCCCCAGCTGGGAAGAAGCGGGTCGTCGCCTTCGCGTGGCATTGGACTCGACCGGCCATCAGGACACTGCCATCACGTACACGCTCGTTGCCTCATCCGCCGCGGCGGCGCAGGTGCCATTCGCTGGCTCTCCGACCATCCTCATTGACGGCACTGATCTGTTTCCCTCTGCTGGGCGCACCAACGACCTCGCGTGCCGGGTTTACATGACACCCGAGGGCCTCGCTGGCCGACCGACGCAAGGACAGCTTCAGGAGGCGCTGGCGTCTCATGGATGAGAAGGCGGAGATCCGTTGTTCCTGCTGTGGCCGTCCGTTCCCGCGCCGTCGTCTCCACGCGCTCGGAGACTCCGAGGCCTGCCGACGATGTGGCCTGTGGGTCGCCCTTCGACTCCACCCCGACCTCCGATAACCGATCCGACGCTCCGCGAAGCCGCGTCTGCATCGCGGACGACATTCTTGCCCCCTTGCGGTTTGGCTAAAAATTCAGCCTGAGGTGTAGCGCGATGCCCGCCGACCTCGCCTTCCGGGGTCGGCAGATAACAAGGGGCTTGGCGGCGACGAGGCATTCGGAAAGAACCATGTCCAACCGTCCCACAAGAGGTTCCCCTGAAGAAAGTGCGCGAATAGGGCGAAGATCGACGATTGCGCACTCGGGCCGTCCGATCGCGTCCCGGTTGCACGACCGAGATGGTCCTTGACTCACTTACGGCGAGTTGCTCATCGGCGGTGTCCAATCCCGCGCCGGGACACCGAGAAATTCCTCCGGCATCCGTGTTGCGCAATGGCCATCCAAAATGGCATCGGCTCCGAATACAGGTAAGCAGGGGTTTTCTCGCCCCGGCGAAGCCGGAGGCAATAATGGACACGAGCAAATTCACCACCACGCGACGGCGACTCTGGCCGTGGGCTGCCATTGCCGGTGTCGTGAGTGCCGGCGCATTCCTGGCGGTCGCCGAGCTGGTGGCGTTGCTCATCGCGCGCGACGGGAGCCCCATCCTGGGGGTCGGCTCGTTCGTCATCGACATCGTGCCGCAGTGGGCCAAGGAGTTCGCGATCCAGACCTTTGGATCGAACGACAAGCTATTCCTTCTGATCGGTCTCGGTGTCGGGATCGGGATCGCGGCAGCGGCCGCAGGGGTACTTGAATTCGTCCGCCCGCTGATCGGTGTCGCAGTCCTGGTCGTCGCCGGCGTCGCCTCGGTCGCCTCCGCAGTCACCAGAGCTGCGGCCACACCCTTCGCCTCCCTGCCGACCATCATCGGAACCGTGGCCGGCAGTGTGCTGCTGTATCTGCTGGCTCAACGACTGCGCTCGTGGCGCGACAGTGTGGCCGAACCGGATATGCAGCGTGCGGCCCTGGACCGGCGCGGCTTCATCCGCTTCGCGGCAACGGCAGGAGCGATCGCTCTCGTCGTCGGCGTCGGGGCGCGAGTTGTGAACGTTACCAGCTCGTCGATCGCCGGGATCCGTAAAGCCCTGAAGCTGCCGGCGCCGCGTTCGACGGTGACGATTCCAGCGGGCGCCGATCTGCGCATTCCGGGCATATCTCCGCTGTTCACGGCGAACAAGGACTTCTATCGAGTGGACACCGCGCTGAGCGTGCCATCCATCGATCCCGAAACGTGGCGGCTCACCATCGATGGCCTGGTCGACAAGCAGGTGAGCCTGAGCTTCGATGACCTCGTCGGGATGGGGCTCGACGAGTACGTGATTACGCTCACGTGCGTGTCGAACGAGGTCGGGGGCAACCTGGTTGGAAATGCGAAATGGCTGGGCGTGCCGATCCGCAACATCCTGAGCCTGGCATCGCCGAGATCGGGCGCCGACATGGTCCTGTCGCGCAGCGCCGACGGATTCACCGCCAGCACCCCGCTGTCGTCCCTGACCGACCCAGGCTTGAACGCGATCCTCGCGGTCGGCATGAACGGCGAACCGCTTCCCCTTGAGCACGGGTTCCCGGTGCGGATGGTCGTGCCCGGGCTCTACGGTTACGTGTCTGCCACCAAATGGCTCACCGAGCTGAAAGTGACGACGTTCGCGGCGGACACGGCGTATTGGACTCCCCGCGGGTACAGCGCGACGGCGCCGATCAAACTGTCGTCCCGCGTCGACACGCCCCGCATCAATAAGGCCATCGATCCGGGATCCACGAGGATCGCGGGCGTGGCGTGGGCGCAAACGGTCGGCATCGCAGGAGTCGAGGTGAACATCGATGACGGCGACTGGCAGCAGGCGACGCTGTCGACCCCGGTCAACCAGGACAGCTGGGTTCAGTGGTATCTGGACTGGAACGCATCCTCGGGCACCCACTATGTGGCTGTCCGGGCGACCGACAAGAACGGCAAGCTGCAAGAGCAGGAGCCCAGCCCGATCGCACCCAACGGTTCAACCGGCTGGCAGAAGACACTGATCCGGGTCAATTGATACGCGAACGGCTCAGACGATACTTCTTGCCCACATAGCCTCCAACTCGATCGGCGCGAAGGCGATCCGGTTGAGGTTCCGCGAATAGCCTGGACATTGAACTCGGTGCCCCGCCGAGCCGCTCAACAACCCATAGATGAATCCGAGTTCGTTGGCAAGCCCTTTGATGTCGGGGAAGCGCGAACTAGTCTCGTTCCAATGATTACCCTGACTTGTCCCGAATGCGGTTCCGGCGCTGTGGAGTTCGGAGCGTACTTGTCACATCCCGACCGTGGGCCGCTGGAATGGACCGACAAGTGCACGAGTGCATGGTGCGAATGGGAACACACCGGCATCGAGGTTTAGAGATTCACCAGCCCGCACTCGCTTTGCAGTCCACGGCATTCGTAGACGACACTCTTTTCCGCTTGCGGTTCCCATCTGGCAGTGAGCAGGTAGGGGCTACGGTCACGTCCCGCTGAGTGGTGGAGTTTCTCAACACCGTGCGGGTCAGTTGTTCTAGTGTAGGCGGCGGCGAGTTCGGGGAGGATCACCGCCTCATCGATGACCTCGACGGGGTTGTTCATGACGGCCAGCTCGAGCATCGAGGCCTCGGAGAAGTAGCGCCGTTCGCCGGCCTCCCACTCGTCGTGCTGCTCGATCAGGACCGACCCGGCCAGGCGCAGCAGAGCTGCGGCATTGGGGAACACACCGACGACGTCGGTGCGGCGTTTGA
>NZ_SOHO01000001.1:0-8116 GCF_004403225.1 Cryobacterium sp. Sr8
CAACTCGGCTTTGGTCTCAGTGAGTTCATCAGGATTCACGCCTGAAAATTAACAGATCCCAGCGACGATTAACAGCCGACACGCCCAACCTAACTAAGTACTACTAGATCTGGGGGAAATCGAAAGTGGTCGGATCGCCACTTGTACGCAGCCCGGATTCGAGCCCATGGATCGAGTCGATTTCCTCCTGGGTGAGCGAAAAATCAAAAACATCGATGTTCTCGTGCACGCGCTGCTCGCTCACGGACTTCGGAATGACGATGAATCCGCGCTGCAGGTGCCAGCGCAGCACGACCTGGGCAGGCGACTTCCCATGATTCTCGGCGATGCTCCGCACGACCGCACCGGTCAGGTCCTGGCCCTGGCCAAGGGGGCTGTACGATTCGACGGCGATTCCGCGGGCGGCGCAGTACGCAATGAGCTCGGCCTGCTGGAAGCTCGGGTGCAGCTCGATCTGGTTCACGGCCGGAACGATGTCGCCCTCCGCCAGGATCCGGTCGAGGTGAGGCTGGAGGAAATTCGACACCCCGATGGCGCGAACGACACCATCCGAATAGAGCTTCTCCAGCGCCTTCCAGCTTTCCACGAAGAGGTTGTGGCGCGGGTAGGGCCAGTGGATCAGGTACAGGTCGATGACGTCGAGCCCCAGCTCTTTACGGCTCGTCTCGAATGCCCTGAGGGCGCCTTCATAACCCTGATCAGCGTTGCGGAGCTTGGTCGTGATGAAGATTTCGTCGCGCGGGATCCCGCTTGCGCGTACGGCTTCGCCCACGCCCGCTTCATTGGCGTAGGCCGCCGCGGTATCGATGTGGCGATAGCCGGCTTTCAACGCTCGGTCAGTTGCAGCGCGCACATCGCTGGGCTCGATTTGGTATACGCCGAAGCCCAGCTGGGGGATCTTGACGGAGTTGTTGAGGACGATTGAGGGAATGGTCGGCATTGGTTCTCATTTCCATTGGGGTGGTGCGTGATGTTCTCGGCTCTGGGCAAGTGTCTAACGGTTGTAGCTGGCCATGGGGCCTCGGAGCGTCAATCCCACGTCATCGCACGCAGCGATCACATCCGCTGCCAGCGGGCCCTTCTCCGCCGCGAGGATGTTGGAGTGCAACTGCTCGAGCCGCGAAGCGCCCAACAGGATAGCGCCGACGTCCGGCCTGTTCATCAACCAGCGCAATGACAGTTCGATGAGCGTGATGCCGGCGCCGGCAGCGATCTTTGCCAGGGAATCGATCGCGGTGAAGAGCCGGGGATCCCAGTACCGCTGTTTGTACATTTCCGCCAGCTTCGAACTTCCGAAACGCCCCGCAGCGGGCAGCTCGGCGAACCGGTGACTTCCGGTGAGCAAACCGCCGCCCAGCGGATTGTACACCATGGTCAACAGGCCCGTCGTGCCGGCGAACTCAAGATATTCTTCCTCGATGCGTCTGGCCACCAGGTTGAAGAGCTGTTGCGCGACGACGGGACGCGGGGTGCCAATGGCATCCGCGACGTGATTGAGTTCGCTGATCTGCCAGGCAGCGAAATTCGAGACGCCCAGAGCGCCGATCGTCCCCTGCCGAACGAGTTCCGCGACCGCGCCCATGGTCTCCTCCAGGGGAGTGGCGCGGTCCGGCTGGTGCAGATAGAACAGGTCGATGCGCTCGACTCCCAGACGACGAAGACTGCCGCTGACAGAGCGGCGCAGACCGGGCTCGGAGAGCGGGGAGTGCTCCCCGGCGTCAGGATGCGGCATGCCGGCCTTGGACGCAAGCAGAACGGAATCGCGGCGTTTGGGCAGAAGTGAGGCCAGGATTTCCTCACTCGCTCCACCGGCGTACACGTTGGCCGTATCAATCATGGTGATGCCCGCATCCAGGGCAGCGTCGATCAGCGAGGCAGCCATGGCCGCGTCGACCGTGTCTCCGAACGTCATCGTGCCGAGGGCAACGTGGGAGATGGGCAGGTCCAAGCCTGCGACATGCGTTCCGTGCATTGCCATAGTTCCTCCAGCCAGGCTTTCTATGAGGATCCCCCGACACCTGTCGTGGCCGTTCGTAATTGTTATCTTTTCCGGATTGACAAGTTCGCGCCCCTCGATAATGATAAGTCATCAGACGTCCTGCGTCTTACCTCAAAGGAGATTTGTCGTGTCAAAGAAGATTGCGATCCTGCACACCAGCTTCGTGTTTGTCTCCGTCGAGCCGGTGATCAACAACCTCATCGCAGAACTCATTCCGGACGCCGAGGTCATCCACTTCGTTGACTCTGACGTCCTCGCCACGGTCGTCCGCGAGCAGGGGATCTCGGCAAACAGCGCATTGCGGATGACGCATCTTGCGCAGGCGGCAGAAGCGGCCGGCGCCGATATTATTTTCTCCGCGTGCTCGTCGCTGGGCCCGGCGCTGGACGTCGCTGCCCGCAGCGTTCACACGCCCATCGTCAAGATCGACGAGGCCATGGCCATGCAGGCAGCCCGCGAGGGCACGAAGATCGGTGTCCTTGCCACGGTCCCCACCACGCTCGGACCGACTTCTGACCTCATCTCCGCAAAGGCAGCGGAGATCGGGCGAACGGTCACGATCGAGCAGAGGTTGTGCAGCGGTGCCTTCGATGTGCTGATGTCGGGAGACCGTGAGAAGCACGACGCAATTGTGACCGAACAGGCCATGGATCTGGCGAAGAGTGTTGACATGATCGTCCTGTCGCAGGCATCTATGAATCGTCTCGCAGGCAGTCTGCACGAGCAGACGAAGCTTCCGGTGTTGTCCAGCCCCCGCATCGGCGTGGAATATCTGGCCCAGCGCGTCGCGGAACTCGGGGAATGAAGTCGAAGAACCTCGCCGGGAAGGTGAGGGATGCCGACGAGTTGTTGGTCGCGGGACCCCCCGTCCTGCGCCTGCCCGAGGCCCGCCTGCAGATTCGCGAAGCGAACGCCGCCACACGAACCTGGGTGATCGTGCTCGATGACGATCCGACGGGAAGCCAGTCGGTTCAGGGTGTCCCGGTGCTCACGGGGTGGACCCCCGACGATCTTCACTGGGCCTTTGACCAGCCCGCGAATGGCTTCTTCATCCTCACCAACACCCGAGGGTTGAACGAAGACGAAGCTCGGGCCACCATCAGGGACGTCGCTGACGTCATCGACCGAGTCGCCACCCAGCTGGGCGCGCACTACACGCTGATCACACGGAGCGACTCGACACTGCGCGGGCATTATCCCCTAGAAACGGACGTGCTCATCGATCTCGCTCGTTCAGCGGGTACGCCCTACGACGCCTTGATCATCGCCCCCGCTTATATTGCGGCGGGACGGGTGACCGAGGGCGACGTGCACTATGTCGGCACCGGAACCTCATTTGTTCCGGTCGGTCAGACGAACTACGCGCAGGATGCGACCTTCGGATTCACCAGTTCCAACCTGCGGGACTACGTGCAGGAGAAAACACACGCGGCCGTCTCATCGAACGGCGTTCTCAGCCTCAGCCTCGAAGACATCCGGGTTGGGGGGGCGGAACGAGTGCGCGACGTTATCCGCAGCTGCAAAAACGCCACCCCCATCGTTGTCAATGCGGTGGATGAGGCCGATCTCGATGTGGTCGTCCTGGGCCTCATCCTGGCGGAAGGGGACGGGGCTCGGGTACTGAGCCGCACCGGCCCCTCCTTCGTCGCGTCGCGGCTCGGCATCAAGGGTCGGGCACCGCTCTCCCATGATGAGGTCTTCGCCTCTGGAGAACGTCCAGGAAACGGGTTGGTGGTCGTCGGCTCCCATGTCGAATTGACCACCCGACAGGTCTCGCGGTTGAAGCGGGATGTCGCCGACCTGGCAACCATCGAACTGGACGTTCCGAGACTGCTCGATCCGGCGCAGGCCGACGACGAAATGGCCCGATGCGGTGATGCCCTGGTGGCAGCCATCACACGAACCGATGCGCTGCTCGTATCAAGCAGGGAGCAAATCGTGGGAGATTCGGGTCATTCCAGCCTCGTAATCGCCCAGGCCGTATCGCACGCGCTGGTGACGCTTGCTGCGCGAGCCGTCGACGAAGTCCCGCTGAAATGGGTACTCGCCAAGGGCGGAATCACCTCAAGCGACGTGGCCACAGAGGGGCTTGAAATTCGGCGGGCAACGGTCGTCGGACAATTGTTCCCAGGAATCGTTTCGGTCTGGGTTAACGAGGGTGGCAACGGTCGGGGCCTGAAGGGCCTCCCGTACGTCGTCTTTGCCGGCAATGTCGGGGATGAGTCCACCCTCGCAGACGCAGTCCGTATTCTGCGAGGCAATCACGCGGGAGTGGGCCTATAAGAACAACGAATCGTGATTTTCGAGTGGGCGCGATCGAGTATCGGGGTCCACCAGGAGCAGCAGTACCCACGGCAACAGTTTTGTGCACTGATTACAAAGGAGTAGTAATGCGAAAAATCACCATCGCCGCCGCCATGATGGCCGCGGCAGCCTTCGCCCTCTCGGGCTGCAGCGCGCCGACCACCGAAACCAGCCCGGCGGCAGAATCGACCGGTGACAAGCCGGTCTACGTGTTCCTTCCCAAATCCCTCAACAATCCTTACTGGGTGGACGCCCGCAAGGGCATGGAAGACGAAGCGGCCAAACTTGGCGTCACGGCCAAGTTCCTCGGCCCGGACACAGACGATGCCGCCGCGCAGGTAGACATCTTCGACTCAGTCCTCGCCACCAATCCCGCAGGGATTGCCATCTCACCGAATGACCCCGCGAGCGTTCTCGACAACATCGCCAAGGCGACGGCGGCCGGCATCCCGGTCATCGCGTGGGACGGGCCTGTTCCGAACAGTGACGTGTTGGGCTACATCGGCACGGACAACGTCGCCGCCGGTGTCCAGGCAGGCGAGGCTCTGGCCAAGAGCGTCGGCAATAAGGGCAAGGTCGCGGTTGTGATCGGCAGCCTGAGCGCGGTCAACCTCAACCAGCGCCTCGAGGGAGTCAAGAAGGCACTGGCGAAGCACCCCGACATCCAACTGGTAGCCACCGAGGTTTCCGGTGAATCCGTCGCAACCGCGCAGACAGCCTCCGAAACGATCCTTCAGGCCAACCCGGACCTCGCCGGCTTCATCGGCATCGGCGGTTCCGACCTTCCCGGTATCGCCGGGGCACTGAAGTCGGCCGACAAGTGCGGAACCGTCAAGGCCGTGGGCTTCGACGTTGTTCCGCAGGGTGTTGAGGGCATGAACAACGGCTGCGTGGATGCGCTCATCTCGCAGAAGCCCTACGGAATGACCGCACAGGCACTCCAGATCCTGGTTGACTTCCACAACAAGTCGTCCAAGCTGGAGAAGAACTTCGTGGTCGACACCGGCGTCGTGACGGTCACTCCCGACACGCTGGCGGAATTCCAGAAGACCGCGCACTAGCATCCACACGGATTGCGGGGTCGGCTGAGAATCCGCCGGCCCCGCATGTCATCCACACCCGTACCAAGCACAAGGGAGCAGCAATGGCTGAGCACACGCTCATCGCAATGCGGGGTATCGTCAAAAGGTATCCAGGCGTTACCGCACTTCGCGATGTCAGCTTGTCGGTCGAGCCGGGCGAGGTGATGGCTCTCGTCGGGGAAAACGGTGCCGGCAAGAGCACACTTTTGAAGATACTCGCCGGTGCGGCACGTGCCGATGAAGGCGTCATCGAGGTGTCCGGCCAGGTCGTCCAGGTCCATTCGCCTCGTGAATCGCAGGCCCATGGAATCGCTGTCATCTATCAGGAACTTAACTTGGCCAATGATCTCAGCGTTGCCGAGAACATCTACGTTGGTCGGGAGCCGAAGACCCGATTCGGGACCGTTGACTTCCACGCGATGAAGAGCGGCGCCAGTCGGCTCCTGACCAGCCTCGGAATTAACATTTCGCCAGACGAGATCGTCGGAAACCTCAACATCGCCCTGCGCCAGATGGTTGAGATTGCGAAGGCGCTGCTCGTCGACGCTCGCGTCGTCGTGATGGACGAGCCGACCTCTTCGCTGACCGAAGAGGAAGTGGCGACCCTCCTCACGCTCGTGCGCCAGCTCCGCGCCACCGGCGTGAGCGTGATCTACGTTTCGCACCGCATGCGTGAGATTTTCGAGATCGCCGATCGGATCACGGTCATGCGTGACGGATCGGTTGTGGGCGTGTGCGATGCCCAGACAACCAGCCCGAACCACATCGTCCAGATGATGGTTGGCCGTGAACTGGAAGACCTCTACGGGGTGCGCACCGTTCCCGTGGACCACACGGCGATCCCCACGCTGGAAGTGCGGGGACTCAGCTCCGGGGCGCTGCTGCACGACGTGAGCTTTTCGGTTCGACCGGGAGAGATCGTTGCCCTGGCCGGATTGATCGGCGCCGGTCGAAGCGACGCAGCGATGACAATCTTCGGTGCGGTCAAGCGCCGCGGAGGAGAAATCCTCATTGACGGACAGCCGATGGCGTTGCGGACGCCGAATGAGGCAATGGCTGCAGGGATCGGTTTCGTGCCCGAGGACCGGAAACGCCAAGGGTTATTCCTGGGGCTGCCCGTCAGAGAGAACATGTCATCGGCCTCTCTGCCCAGGATCAGCCGGTTGTCCGTCGTGTCGCAACGCCGGGACCGAGAACTCGCTCGCAGATATGCGAAGCAGCTTGGCCTGCGAGAGTCGGCTATCGAAGTCGCCGCCGGCACCCTCAGCGGCGGGAACCAGCAAAAGGTGGTTTTGGCTCGTTGGCTTGCCCGACTCCCCAAGTTGCTCATCCTCGATGAGCCCACGCGCGGCGTCGATGTTGGCGCGAAGGCCGAGATTTACCAGCTGATCCGTACGATCGCCGGCGAAGGCGTCGCGGTGCTGGTCATCTCTTCCGAGCTGACTGAAGTTTTGGGAATCGCCGACCGCATCCTCGTCATGAGAGAGGGTTACGGCGTCGGCGAACTCGACGCTGCCCAGGCAACCGAGAAGCGGGTCATGGCTATGGCAACAGGAGTACAGGAGGACGGTTCATGACAAGCAATGGAGAGATCGTGAAGCAAGAAACGCACGGGGCGTCAAGTACCAACCAGCTTGCACCAGCGATTGCGCGTACGACGCTGGGCCAGAAGACCCGCAAAACGCTGCGGAAGATCGTCACCGCGCGCGAGTCAACCCTCGCCGCGGTCGTGATTCTCCTCGTGGTTTACCTGTCGTGGGCTTCTCCGTACTTCTTCACAGCCGGGAACCTCACGGTTGTCGGACGGCAGATCGGCCTTGCCCTGATCATCAGTGTAGGAATGACCTTCGTCATCCTGATCGGCGGAATTGACCTCTCCGTGGGGTCCGTGGTCGCGTTTGTTAGCGTCCTGACCGGCGTTTTCATAGTAAACTTGGGGATCTCGCCGATTGTGGCAGTGCTTCTCGCCCTGGTCGGGGGTGCCGTTGTGGGGCTCGTGAACGGCTCAATCAATGCGTTCATGGGCATACCTTCGTTCGTCGTGACGCTTGGCATGTTGGCCGTGGCCCGCGGATTGTCCCTGGGCATTACCAGTGGCTCGACGATCAGTGGGTTCCCGTCCGAATTCCTGTTCATTGGACAGGGGGCCTATCTCGGTATTCCCATCCCGGTTTGGGTCGCGGCGATCGTCGCAATCGCGGCGCACCTCGTGCTCACCCGCACCACGTTCGGCCGTCATGTCTACTTCGTTGGATCAAATGAGGAAGCGGCAAAGCTGTCGGGCATTCGAGTCCGACGCGTGAAGATCTCGGTCTTCGTCATCGCCTCGACCCTCGCCGCCGTCTCAGGGATCTTGGAAACCGCGCGATTGAGCGTGGGCCAGCCCGCTGCCGGGAATGGATACGAGCTGCTGGCTATCGGGGCAGCCGTTATCGGTGGAGCAAGCCTCTTCGGCGGAGTGGGAGGAATCCTCGGAACAGCACTCGGAACCTCACTCCTCCTGCTGATCCAGAACGCGCTCATCCTCCTGGGCATTTCCGCCTACTGGCAGCAGGTGTTTAGCGGGGTAATCATCGTGGGCGCGGTCGCTTTGAACATGTGGCGCAAGCAACGTAACTGACACGCACAGATCACAACAGCGCGTCAAACGGACGCGCATAACACTGCAGCACAGAAGGAGCAATCATGAAGGTACTTATCACCGGAGCCCACGGTAAGGTCGGCCGTGCCG
>NZ_SOHO01000056.1:0-9833 GCF_004403225.1 Cryobacterium sp. Sr8
TTGCGGTGAATCTGCTCGGCAAGCAATTGGTTGCGGGCCGCGGCGATGATCGCTTCGTGGAAGGCGTCGTTGTGCTCCACCAAATGCCCACGACTTGAGCTTTGAATCGTCGCCCGAACCGCGCACCATTGCACATTCGAGCGAGGCGGAGGTAGCTGGGAAGTCCTGCCGCCACAGATCCGTGTGCAATTCCTGGTACGCGGTATCGCTGACTCACCGTGGAATTCTTCTAGGACTCCCTGGAGAGCTCTTCCAGCCGATGCATCAGGTCTGCGGTCGACGTGTACAGGTCGCGGTAGATGGCGTAGAGATCGTCGTAGCGGCCCGCATGCTCCGCCCTCGGCTCGACTACGTGCGAAATCGGATTCCACCTTTCGATCATGACCGACGTCGACGCGGAAGCCGCAAGGAACGCGGCGCCGAAGCTCGCGCCAATCGTCACGGAAGGAATTTCCTGGGCAATCCCGGTGATGTCACTCACGATTTGGGTCCACAGGCCGCCCTGAGTCCCGCCGCCCACCGCCACGGCGCGATCGATGCGGCCGCCTGCCATGCGCAGCGCCTCTATGTTGTGCCGTACGCCGAAGGCGGTCGCTTCGAGGGTCGCCCGATACAGGTCTCCTCTGGTGTGCTCCAGCGTGAGTCCAGCGATGATTCCCCGGGCGCGGGGGTCGGCAATCGGGGTTCGTTCACCGGCGAAATATGGGAGCATGAGCAACCCGCGGGCTCCGGCTCCCGCTGCGTCGGCTTCGGCGATCAATGTGGCGTAATCCGGCGAACCGACCAGGTCGCGCAACCACTGCGTGATCGCGCCCGACGTCGCCATCCCGCCGGCGAGGTTGCGCGTGCCGGGCAGCGCGCCGACTGTGCCCCACAGGGTGGCGGAACTGATCTGTTCCTCGACCGTATTGATCAGGAACATCGTGGTGCCGTACATCAGCATCAAGTCGCCCGGGTGCTGGGCTCCGACGCTGATCGCCTCAGACCAGGCATCAATGGTTCCTGCAATGACCGGCACCCCCTCGGGAATCGTCGTCACGGCGGAAGCCGCCGCTGATACGCGACCGACTACCTCCCCGGGCCAGACGAGTCGAGGAAGTTCGAGCCCGGGCGCTACGAGTCCAGCCCACGGTTCATACCAATCCTGGGCGACAGTGTCATACATCGGGGTGCACTGGCTCGCGGACTGGTGGTCCAGTATGTACGCGCCGGTGAGGTGGAAGGCCAACCAGGAACTCGGCATGAACAGCAGCCTGGCCCGGTCGGTGACCGCCGGCTCATTCTCGGCGAGCCAAGCCAGTTTCGGGCCGACGGATTGCGTCGACAAGGCTGAACCGCAGCGATCCACGATGGCTGCCTGACCGAGTTGCATGGTGAGGCGCTCGATCTGCGCGACGGCCCGGGTGTCGACGCCGTAGAGGATTGCCGGGCGCACAGCATGTCCGTCGGCGTCGGCCAATGCAACGCACGGGCCCATCCCACTGACCCCGACACCGACGAGGGTGACGGGATGCCTTGCCAGCAGTTCCCGGGACAAGTCGGCGAATTCGCGCCACCAGAGATCGGCATCCATCTCCACCCGGCCAGGTCCCGGGCGGTCGACCTCATGCCCGCGGACAGCGACGCCGATAATGCTCCCGTCTAGTGAGACCAGGATTCCCTTGCTGCTCGACGTTCCGATATCGACGCCGAGAACGGCCGGCATCATGCGGAGGCGCTGAGATTGACGTCGCCGCAGAAGTGGACCTGCACACCCAGTGCGTCGAAGACCGCTGCCTTGGCAATCAGCGCCCGGTCCGCGGTTGCGGCATCGGGCGCGTAGGCGACCTGGGCGTGGTTGGCCTTGTGGCGCGCCATGAACTGGTTGCGGGAGATGCCGTGCAGGACGACGTGCATGATGGGCCATTCAGGGTTCGTCGCCTGCCAGCGGCGTTCGGTCTCCTCCGTGGGGAGCGCGATTGACGACGCCCGGCCCATATCGACGTGCAGCCCGTCGGGGGCGACGTAGACGCGCGACCAGACGATCTCGCCGGGCTTCGACACGCCCTTGATGGTTCCGCCGCCAGCCGGAAAATAGACGGGGGACTGGCGCCAGCTGGTGGCGCCCGCGTAGCCACCCTCGAAATGGGAGGGAGGGACAGATCCCGAGATCTCGTACACCCACACGAATTCATCGTCGTAGTCTTCGCCCCAGCGCACGTCGTGCAGGGTTGTGGCCGGGTCAAGGTCCATTGCCGTCCACACCCGGTTGGTGATGAGCGCGTCGACCGCGACGCCTTCGTCGGCCTCATTGAAATGAGGAAGGGCTTCGCCGTCCCAGAGGATCCGGGAGCCATCCCGGCTGAGCACCGGCGGGCGATCCACATTGTTGAGCAGGCCCTCGGCGAGGTCGGAGGCGGGGGTGAGGTCTTTGAGGCCCTGTTGGTACTGGATACCAACGGCATCCAGCCCGAAATCGTCGCTGATGCGCAGGGCGGCGATATACATCTTGAACTGTTCGTGCAGTTGGGCGTCGGTGAGTTCGGTGGCATCGTCAGTGCCGGTTTTGAAGGTCATGCCCTTGGCGTCAAGCCACTCCCGAACCGCCCGTGCTTCCTCATCCGGAACCGTGAGCATCTCGGCGTAGAGAGCGCTCTGGGAGAGGCGCTCCTTGTAGATTCCGAGTTTGTTGAGTAGCTCGTCATCGATGATCGCGTTGTACATTCCCATGCAGCCCTCATCGAAAACACCAATGATGGCCTTGTCAGTCAGAAGCTGGTGCGCGATCGCTCCGCCGAGATCCCTCTCGGCACCGCCGGGAAGCTCGACGAGATCCTTGACGTGCGAGGCGTCATGGTCAATGCGGCCGGTCTCAATCCAGGACTTGATGCCCTCGACAAACCAATCGTCAGTGAAGTCTTCACTCCAGATCGTCGAGTAGGGCCTCCCCATCTTGGTCAGTCCCGCATTGAGTCCGAGCAGGCCGACAAGACCTGGCCAGTCGCCGGCGAAGTTAGCCAGGGTGAGAATGTCGCCACCATGGGTCCGAAGCCCGGCGAGAATATGGTGGCTGTATTGCCAGACCGCCTCGGCCACAATGAGCGGCGCATCAGTGGGAATGTTCTTGAAAACCTCCAGGCCCATGCGCTGACTGGAGATGAAACCGTGTCCGGTCTTCGGATCCACCGGGTTGGCGCGCACGACAGTCCAGCCGAATCCCGTGAAAACGGCCGTCACTGCCTCCTCGAGGGCCGCCTGAGTCGGCCAGCCGGCGATGTTCGCCGAGTGGCGCAGGTCCCCGCTGGAGATGAGATAGGCGGTTTTGGCCTCGACTCGTCCGCGCGTGGTCGTGGTCGGCAGATGGTACTGGGTCATGGGGGACTCCTTCGTCGTCGCTCTACAAACAATTTCAGAAATCGATTACTCGGTCAAGTCTTGGCGCAAGAACGTTCGGTAATCGTTTCCCGATATGATGGAAATCATCCAGCAGCGGACGACCGTGCCCGCGCGGACAGGGAGGTCAAATGCTCATCGGAGTGGATCCACTTCTGCGGGGTAGCCTCCTGGCCCGATTGGACGAGATGGGCCACGGCGACATGCTCGTCATTGCGGATGCCAATTTCCCGGCTCGCCGGCTCGGGCCCCCCGTCATCGACCTGCCAGGGGCAACCGCGATCGAGGCCGTCAGGGCTATCGCTACGGTATTTCCCATCGATCCCGACGAGCCGATCAGCCTGATGTCGGCCCCGGCCGGCCCCCCGGACATTCACGCCGAGCTCGTCCGGGCCACCGGAAGAACGGGTGCTGTTCGTGCAGAGGCGATCACCCGCTTCGAGTTCTACGAGCGCGCGCGGGAATCCGTTCTCATTGTCGCGACTGGCGAACTGCGGCCGTATGGCAATGTGATTCTGCGAAAGGGCGTGGTGACTGATGGCGAAAATCAGTGATGTGGCGCGCGAGGCAGGCGTTTCAGTCGCTACGGTTTCCCGAGCGCTCAACGACCATCCGAATGTGAACCCGGAGTACGCGGACAGGGTCCGAGCCGCCGCCGCGAAGCTGGGGTATCGTCCGAACGGTATCGCCAGAAGCTTGCGCCGTCAGTCCAGCGACGTGATTGCGCTGATCATCAGCGACGTGAGCAACCCGTTCTTCACCGCGATCACTCGGGGCGTTGAAGACGTGGCTCAACGCTCCGGTTACTCTGTGCTTCTCTGCAACGCTGATGAGGACTCGGCCAAGGAGGCAACCTACCTACGCGTTGCCGAGCAGGAACAGGTCGCCGGCGTCATCCTGTCCCCGCACATGGCGGGCAGTGATGTGTCGCGCCTGCGCGGAGCCAACATCCCTCTGGTTGTTATCGACCGTCCCTTGAACGAGCCGGTCGACTCCGTCATGGTGCACTCCAGGGAGGGAGCTGAGTCCGCGACCAACCACCTCCTCGACGCCGGGTGGACGCGGCCGGCATGTATCACCGGACCCGAGGAAGCTGCGACGGCGCAGGAACGGTTGCAGGGCTACCTTGAGGCGGTGCGACAGCACGGCAACCTCGATGAGCTCTTCGTGCACGCACCGTTTAGGCAGCACGGCGGGGCTCGCGCCGCCAGTGAGCTGTTGGACCTGGAGGTCGCGCCGGACGCCTTTTTTGTCGCGAACGCCCAAATGACGCTGGGCGTCCTCGATGAGCTCAGACGACGCAGACTCCGCATCGGCCGTGACATCGGCATCATCACCTTCGACGACGCGCCGTGGGCCCCGTTCATCAGTCCGCCTATGTCTGTCGTCGCGCAGCCTGCCTACGACATCGGGGCTCAGGCGGCACAACTGCTCATGGAGCGGATTCGCGGTACGGCCCCGGCTGAAAGGCGTCAACTCACGCTCTCCACGACGCTTATCGTCCGGGAGAGTTCGCAACGGTCCTGGGGGATGCGATAGGTACGTCGGGCATGTCGCTTGACACCCACCGGTCCACCTATTAGGCTCCAGAAATCGATTACTTCAGTTCATTGGAGTTTCCTGAGTAATCGATTACCAAGATCCGTCCGCGACGCCCAGCGTCCGACAACTCGATGAGGAGTGGCAAAGAGCCCATGACGTCATACTCGCTCTGGATGCTGGAATACTCTCACTGCCTGGCCCAGCCCCTCGGTTGTGTCTTCTACGGTGAGTGGAACGCGGGCACCCGGCTCTTCGCCTACAGCTATGCCTACGTCGAGGGTGGCGGGCACCGGATTCTGATCGACATCGGGCACGATAACACCTCCGGCAACAAGGAGCTGAACGACTCAAACGACATCGTCGATTACCAGACGCCTGACGCTGTGCTGGCGAAGGTCGGGGTTCGTCCGGAAGACATTGACATCGTGATTCTGACTCACGCCCACTACGACCACGCCGGCGCCACGCGATGGTTTCCCAACGCCACTTTCTATATGCAGCGGCGCGAGTTGGAGACGTCCAGGGAAGCGCTCAACGCCTCGCCCCTGTATGACTCGATCATCGGCGCCCTCGACCCCGCCGACATCGATGTTCTTGAGGAACTGGCCAGGACCGGGAGGCTGAGGCTCCTGGACGGCGCGGTCGATGACTTCTTGCCCGGCCTCTCCATTCGTGCAGCCTGGGACACACACACCCAGGGTGGTCAGTATGTCGTCGTCACCGACCATGAGGGCCGCAACTGGGTCGTCACCGGTGACGCAATGTACAGCTACGAAAATGCCGAGGGCATCAACCAGTCCGGCGAGTACGTCAACATCGGCTTCGGCGGCGGCAGCGGCTGGGCCGGTTTGCGCCTGATTGACGAGATGGTGCGGCTCGCCGGTGATACCAACCGGCTCGTCATCGTGCACGAATCGGAGACGTTCAAGCGCCATCCGTCCCGTCGGTATGACGACAACCTCTCTGTGGCCGAACTCCTCCTTGCCCCAGGCGTCGAGTCCCGTATTCTCCCCCGCTCATAAACCCACGTCTTCTCCGAACTCACCACCGCTCCCCGCACCACCAAAACAACCCGTCACAGGACCTCTAGAAGGAGATCACAATGCGTAAGAACAAAGTCGTTTTTGCCGCGGCCATCGCCGCCGCCCTCATGGTCGGCACGGCTGCCTGCAGCACGCCGGCTGACGAGGCCACCCCTGCAGCATCCGGCGGCGACGTAAACAAGCTGCTCGGCATCGTCACCATTACCGCGAGCGACGCCAACAACGCCCGCGTCATCGCCGGTGCGACGGCTGCAGCCAAGGCCGCAGGATGGAAAGTGGAAGTCGTGGACGCGGCAGGCAACGCCGACACCGCCAACTCGGCCATCACGAACTTCGTCAGCAAAAAAGCTGGAATGATCTTCGACCTCGTCTTCCCGGTCACGTCACTCGGCGCTGGTATGAACGCCGCCAGGTCTGCAGGTATTCCGGTCGCCAGCTGGGGTGGCGGCCTCACCGATGGCGTCGTCATGACCACTGGAGACGGCGCGCCGTTTGCCAAGCCGGCCACCGAGCAGTTGCTGAGCGACATTGACAACGAAGGTGCGGTCCTCGCCCTCACCTACCGCACGGGTGAGGTCTGCCGGGCTCGAGAGACGCTCTTCGATGAGATCGTCAGCAAGCAGCCAAACGTGACCGTTCAGAAAGAGGAAGTGACCATTCCCGGATTCCTTCAGGATGGAGCCCGTTACGCAACCGCCTGGCTGGCCGGTCACCCTGCGGGCGAAGGCAACCTTGCAATCTGGGGATGCTGGGAAGACCCGACGCTCGGTGCAATCTCCGCATTGAAGCAGGCCGGTCGTACCGATGTGCTGACCTACGGCATCAACGGATCGAGCACGGCCATTAAAGCGGTGCAGGATGGAAGCCTGACGGCGACGGTCTACGAGGACGGGGCTGCGGAAGGCAAGGCCATGTTCGATACCACCCTTGAGGCGATCGCGGCCGGCAAAAGCTGGAAGCAGAAGACGATCAATGTTGACGGCATTCTGGTCACGGCCGACACCGTTGACGCGTTCGTGAAGGACCACCCGGAAGCACTCAAGTAGCCCGACGCCTGCTTGGTAGCGTCGCACAAGAAAGAAGGAGTGAAAAGCCGATGGTGCTTGAAGACATCAGGCCACGCGGGCCGCAGGAGCTGCGGCCCCTGGTCAGAATCACCGATGTAAGCAAGTCCTTCGGCGGCGTCGCTGCGCTCAAGGAGGTATCGTTCGACATCCGCGCGGGAGTCGTTCACGGTCTCATTGGAGCCAACGGCGCCGGCAAGTCGACCCTCATCAGGGCGCTGGCCGGAATCGGTCGGCCCGACAGCGGAACGATCGAAGTCGATGGACAGGCGGTGACGATCGCAACCCCTGATGATGCGGCATCGCTGGGTCTGGCTTTCATCCATCAGGAAATGAGTCTGATCCCCGGGTGGGATGTCCTGCGCAATATGGCGCTCGGCATCCCCCCCGCTACGAGGCTCGGCGTGATCGACTGGCGGCCCACCCGGATTCGAGCGAAACAGGTCGCTTCTCGACTGGGCATTCGATTCTCCCTCACCACCAACGTCGACAGCCTCAGTACCGCGGACAAATGGCTGGTGCTCATCGGCAGGGCGCTCATGCGGGACGCACGTCTGATCGCGATGGACGAGCCAACTGCGTCCCTTTCGGTTGAGGAGACGACTAGGCTCCACCAGATTGTGCGGGAATTGGTGTCGACCGGCACCGCCGTCGTGTTCGTTTCCCATCGCCTCGACGAGGTGTCAGATCTGTGTGACGACATCACCGTTTTCAAGGACGGCGCCGTCACCAAGCGGGTGGTCGGAGAACGCACCACCAAAGCCGAACTGATTCGAGCGATCGTCGGCCGCGATCTGGTCATTCTTGAGCGCGGCCACGAGCCGCGAGACCATGGGCGCGCAATTCTTGAAGTTCGCGGAGTCTCTGACGCTGACCTGTTGCGAGACGTCTCGCTGACCGTGCACGCCGGAGAGATTCTGGGGCTGGGAGGCCTGGTCGGGTCCGGGCGCACCGAATTGGCCAAGATGATCTATGGGGCGCTTCCCAAGAGCGCGGGAGAGGTCATGCTCGAAGGCAAGAGAACCGCGTTCCGCCAACCCGCGGACGCGGTCGCAGCGGGCATCGGTCTGGTCCCGGAGGAGAGGCGCTCCGAGGCGCTCTTCCTGGAACGATCGATCGATTTCAACATCAACATCGCCAAACTGGATTCGCTGACGCCCTCCGCTCTCTTTCCGTTCCTCAGCCTCCGGCGCGCCCGTCAGCGGGCGCAAAAGGTCGCCGATCTCGTCACGGTGAAAGCCAGCGACGTCGAAGCGCTCGTCAGCTCTCTCTCCGGAGGCAACCAGCAGAAGGTCGTCATCGCACGGTGGCTGCTCGACAAACCCAGGCTCCTCATTCTCGACGAGCCGTCCCGAGGCGTCGACGTCGGGGCTCGCGCTGAAGTTCACCGGGTCATCCGGGAACTCGCGGACAGCGGGACAGCGATCCTGGCGATATCGAGCGACAACGAAGAGCTTGTGGCGCTGTGCGATCGCGTCGTCGTGCTGGCTGAAGGCAAGATCACCGGCGAACTGACCGGAACCGCAATCACGGAAGACCAAATAATCTCCCTGAGCTTTGCCAGGGATGAAGGAAAGGACTCGGCGGCGTGAGCACCGAAACTATCGCATTGAGGCCTGGGACCGGGCTACCCCGCCAAGGTAAGCCCCACGGAGGTCGCGGACGGCGTCTGGCGCTGACCATCGTCTCCAAATATGGCACCCTCATCGCCATGGCCGTGATGATTCTCATCTTCGGCCTCGGCGTCCCGAACGGCGCTTTCCTGAGCAGCAACAATCTTCTGGCCATCGTCAATCAGTCTGCCCTCACCGCAATCATCGCCAGCGGGTTAACCCTCGTCCTCGTGGTCGGCGAGATGGATCTCAGTATCGGCTACGCGGCGAGCCTGGCCGGGATCCTGGTCACCGGGTTCATGGCCAACCAGGGGCTTCCGTTGCCGATCGCCATTCTGGCCACCCTGTTGATCGGTGCACTCATCGGAACCGTCAACGGGCTGCTCGTCACCAAGGTAGGTGTCAATGCTGTCGTTGCGACACTCGGCGTCGGGACCGTGCTCATCGGCCTTGCCTACGGCTATACCGCCGGCTCGCCGATCATCTCGGTGCCGACGGCCTTTACCAACATCACGCTCGGCCGTTTCCTCACAATCCAGAACCCCATTTGGATAATGATCGCCATTCTGGCCGTGCTGTGGGTCATTCTGAACCGCACGCCGCCCGGCCAGCGCATGCAAGCGGTGGGCGCGAACAAGAACGCCGCCCACCTGGCTGGCCTCCGTACCGACCGCGCCAAGATCACGGCTTTCATTATCGCCGGTGTCTGCGCCGCCACAGCGGGAATACTACTGGCCTCATTGCTGGGGAGCGGAACGGTGAGCGCCGGGGACGGTTACCTGCTGGACTCTTTCGCCGCAGTCTTCCTGGGCGCTGCCACGCTGCGTGACGGTGATTTTCACATCATCGGCACCCTCGTCGGCGTGCTGGTCGTCAACGTCGGATTCAACGGGCTGAGCCTGATGGGCACACCAACCTTTTGGCAGTTCGTCTTCAAGGGTGGAATTCTGGTTCTCGCCGTCGCCCTGTCGACGCTCGCCCGCAGATATTCGAAGGCTTGACCGAGGAGCGCAGTGAAGGCGGTGAAGATAGAGACGTAACCCCGTGCGCGACCGGGCTGGATGTGCGACATCACCCGGGGCGCGGCGCATTCAGCGGATCCGGTTGAGGACTTTTTCCAGGCCATCGAAGACGCGCGCGCGGGCGACTTGCTCGGAGAGTACGGGGTCGCGCGCCAGTAGGGCCCGGACGAGTTCCTC
>NZ_SOHO01000053.1:0-10040 GCF_004403225.1 Cryobacterium sp. Sr8
ACGTACACCGAGGGCCTCGACCTGATCAACAGCAGCCAGTACGGCAACGGCACGGCGATCTTCACCAACGACGGCGGGGCGGCCCGCCGTTTCCAGAACGAGGTGCAGGTCGGAATGGTGGGCATCAACGTGCCGATCCCGGTGCCGGTGGCGTACCACTCCTTCGGCGGCTGGAAGAACTCGCTCTTCGGTGACGCGAAGGCCTATGGCCCTGCCGGGGTCGCGTTCTACACCCGGGAGAAGGCCGTGACCAGCCGCTGGCTCGACCCGAGCCACGGCGGCATCAACCTGGGCTTCCCCCAGAACGACTAGCCGACCGCGGCAGGAGTCCGGCAGGCAGGAGTCACGCAGCGTCGGAGGACACCGGCAGGTTGGCCAGGCGCCATTCCAGCATGCCCTCGTGCAAGCGCGCTGCGGGGCGGCCGTCCTGGCGCAGCATGGTGACTGCCTCGTAGGCGAGCACGCAGTACGCGCCGCGGCAGTAGGCGACGATGTCGCGGCCCAGCGGCAACTCGCCGAGTCTGGCACTGAGTTCCTCAAGCGGAATGGAGAGGGCGCCGGGGATGTGTGCGGCCCGGAATTCCTGCCGCGGCCTGACGTCCAGCACGGTGACCGTCCCCGCCTGTGCGCGGGCGAGGAGGTCCTCACGCGTGATCTCCTGGGGCGCGTCACCGTCGCCCGCGTCGAATTCGCCCTGCCCGAGGTACGCGATGCGCTTCTGCTCCACCTCGGCAAGGTGGTTCCGGGCGACGGTGCGCATCAGGCTGTACAGCCTGGCGACATCGTCTCCGGCAAGTTGGTAGTGAATCCGGGTGCCCTCCCGGCGGGTGGACACCAGGCCGGCTTGCTTGAGGGCCTGCAGGTGGGCGGATGCCGTGCTCAGCCCCAGGCCGGCCGCCGTCGCCAGCGACTCCACGGTGCGTTCGCCCTGGGCGAGAAGGTCGATCAGCTCCAGGCGCTTCCCGCTGCCCAGCGCCTTGCCGACGCGGGCAAACTGCTCGAACAGCGCCGACTTCTTCTCCCGATCGCCCATGTGCGTTCCTCCCGGTTCCCTTCAGACTAGTATCTACTAGTAATCCATGGTTTTATGGAATATTGAGTGTTCCCGCCGAATGGCGGGGTCGTGCGACCTGAGGAGTGCGTGCACCATGGCAACGCTGCGTCTTGTCCCCACCATCGCCAGGAGCGCCGCGTGATCAAGCTGGGTCTCCGGCAGAACTTCGCCCAGTTCATGCTGCTCGTCGCCGTCAATGCGCTGGTCGGCGGTACCCTCGGCCAGGAGCGCACCGTGCTGCCGCTGCTGGCAGACGAGGTCTTCCACCTCGACCGGTACACGGGCGCGCTGACCTACATCCTGGCCTTCGGCCTGGCCAAGGCCGGCACTAACTACTTCGCCGGCACCCTCTCCGACCGCTACGGCCGAAAGCCCGTGCTGATCGCCGGCTGGCTGATCGCCATTCCTGTGCCGCTGATTCTGATCCTCGGCCCGACCTGGGGCTGGATAGTCGCGGCCAACGTGATCCTCGGCATCAGCCAGGGACTGACCTGGTCGACGACCGTGATGATGAAAATGGACCTCGTCGGCCCGAAGCAGCGCGGCCTGGCCATGGGCTTCAACGAGGCGGCCGGCTACCTCGGTGTCGCGGCCACGGCCCTGGCCACCGGATACATCGCCGCGGAGCACGGGCTGCGTCCCGGCCCGTTCCTGCTCGGGGCCGCCTTCATCGCCCTGGGTCTCGGACTCTCCGTGCTCTTCGTGCGCGAAACGCACCACCATGCGAAGACCGAGGCGGCCAACCACGTGTCCGTGCACGCCCACGCCGGCTCCCTCAGCGACCGGCAGGTCTTCACCCTCACGAGCTTCCGGGACCGCTCCCTATCGTCGATCAGCCAGGCCGGGATGGTCAACAACCTCAACGACGGCCTGGCCTGGGGGCTCTTCCCCATCCTGTTCGCCTCAGCCGGGCTCAGCATCGAGCGCATCGGCATCCTGGCCGCCGTCTACCCGGCGGTCTGGGGAGCCGGCCAGCTGATCACCGGCGGACTCTCCGACCGGATCGGCCGCAAGTGGTTGATCGTCGGCGGAATGATCGTGCAGGCGGTCGCCCTGGGCATGGTCGCCGTCGGGGACAGCTTCGGGATCTGGCTGGCAGCCGCCGTGCTGCTCGGGGCGGGCACCGCCATGGTCTACCCGACGCTTCTCGCCGCGATCGGCGACGTCGCCCACCCCGAATGGCGGGCCCGCTCGGTGGGCGCCTACCGCCTGTGGCGTGACGGCGGCTTCGCGGTCGGGGCGCTGCTGTCCGGACTGATCGCGGACGCCTTCGGCATTCCGGCCGCTGTCGCCGTGGTCGCGGCCCTGACCGCGGCATCCGGACTCGTCGTGGCCGTGCGGATGCGGGGCAACGACCACATTCGCGCTCGCGTCTGAACCGCCGGGTGGGCGCTCAACCGGCCTCGACGCCCTGGAGAGGGGGATCAGGATCTTCCCGCTCTCGGTCTCGGTCATCCTGTTCTGCATCGTCGGAACTGGCGTCGCGGTCATGGTCGCCGCGGCGGATTGTGCGCTGGTCAGATCGTGCTCGAGGCCGTCACCAATGACTAACAGAAATCGCTCCTGAGACTGCTCAGGAGCGATTTCTTGCTGTGCCGGTGAAACCTAGTCGCGGTAGGACTTCCGGTCCGGCCGGTCGCCGCGGTCGTCGCGGCGGGGTGCACCGCCGCGGTCGGGGCGGATCTCGATGAGCTTGCCGCTGATGCGGGTGTTTTCCAGCTTGCTCAGAACATCGCCGCGGAGGTCAGCGGGGAGTTCCACGATCGAGTACTCCGGGTTGATCTGGATGTGGCCGAAGTCTTCCCGACTCAGTCCGCCTTCGTTGGCGATCGCGCCGACAATCTGCCGGGGCTCCACCTTGTGCCGCTTACCGACCTCGATCCGGTACGACGCCATCGGCTTGCCGGTCGAACGAACCGGACGCTCACTCCGCAGGACGCGGTCTCCGCGGTCGTCACGGCCACCTCTGTCGCCGCGCTCCGGACGCTCGGCGCGATCCGGGCGGTCACCGCGGTCGCGGTCGACTCGCTCGTGACGCTGCGCTCGGGCGTCCTCGGGGGAGAGCAGCAGCGGCGTCTCGCCCTGCGCGACAACCGCGAGGGCGGCGGCAACATCGGCCTCGGGCACGTCGTGGTGCTCGACGTAGTGCCCGATGATGTCGCGGAACGTCGCGATCCGATCGGCCTGGCTGAGGGCCTCGGTGATCGCATCGTCGAAGCGGGCCAGTCGGGTGACGTTCACATCTTCGAAGCTCGGCAGCTGCATCTGCGTCAGCGGCTGGCGGGTCGCCCGCTCGATGGCGTTGAGCAGGTGACGCTCGCGCGGCGTGACGAAGCTGATCGCGGCGCCGCTGCGGCCCGCCCGGCCGGTGCGGCCGATGCGGTGCACGTAGGACTCGGTGTCGATGGGGATGTCGTAGTTGACGACGTGGCTGATCCGCTCGACGTCGAGGCCGCGGGCCGCGACATCCGTGGCGACCAGAATGTCGAGCTTGCCCGACTTGAGCTGGTTGACGGTGCGCTCACGCTGCACCTGGGGCACGTCGCCGTTGATCGCCATCGCCGAGTAGCCGCGGGCGCGCAGCTTCTCGGCGAGCGTCTCCGTCTCGTTCTTGGTGCGGGTGAACACGATCATGCCCTCGAAGTTCTCCACCTCGAGGATGCGGGTGAGAGCGTCGACCTTCTGCGGGTAGGACACCATCAGGTAGCGCTGGGTCGTGTTCACGGAGGTCGTGGTCTTGTTTTTGACCGTGATCTCTTCGGGGTCGTTCAGGTACTGCTTCGAGATCCGTCGGATCTGCGCGGGCATGGTGGCCGAGAACAGCGCGACCTGCTTGTCTTCCGGAGTGTCCTTGAGGATGGTCTCGACGTCCTCGGCGAAGCCCATCTTGAGCATCTCGTCGGCCTCGTCGAGCACCAGGTACTTGAGCTGCGAGAGGTCGAGGGTGCCCTTTTCGAGGTGGTCCATGATGCGGCCGGGCGTGCCGACGACGATGTGGACACCACGGCGCAGGGCGGAGAGCTGCGTGCCGTAACCCTGGCCGCCGTAGACGGGCAGCACGTGCACGCCGCGCATGTGCGCCGCGTACTTCTCGAATGCCTCACAGACCTGCAGGGCGAGCTCACGGGTGGGCGCGAGTACCAGCGCCTGGGGGCTCTTCTGCGACACGTCGAGGCGCGACAGGATAGGCAACGCGAAAGCGGCCGTCTTTCCCGTGCCGGTCTGGGCGAGGCCGACCACGTCGCGGCCGGAGAGGAGAGGAGGAATCGTTGCGGCCTGGATGGCCGACGGGGTCTCGTAGCCGACGTCCTTGAGCGCCTTGAGCATCGCATCACTGAGCCCGAGGTCGGAGAAGGTTATCGTTTCGCGGGCAGTGTTTGCCTCGGGCGCGGTTGGGTCAGGAGACGTCATACTCTAACGGTACTCGTTAGAAGTGTGCGAACGGTGCGTGGGGCCGGATGCTCCCGCTCAACCGTCCTGTGTTCCGACGAAATAGGCGGTGACAACTCCGCGGGTGCGGAGCGGCCCGGCGCCCGATATCGGTGCGACCTCGACGGTCCACCGCGGTGAGGATCGATCGACGCCGTCGGCGCTCTCGGCCCAGATTGCCTCGCCTCCCTCGCACGAGTACGTCCCGTACCAGCCGGTGTGCCGGGCCAGGTCGTTCCAGACGCCTCCGCTGCGGATTCGGCAGCGATCGCCATCGCTCAGGAGCAGGCCCAGCGCTTGCGCCTGCGGCGGCGCGGATACCGCGGGAACGCTGCCGACGGTCGGCATCCGGACGAGGCTCTTCTCCCACGGGTCGCCGTAACAGACAACGGACGACGGGGACGGATCCGGCCAGCAGGCGACGGCGTAGGCGCTCGACGGTAAGCAGGCCAGGATGTCGTCGTCGACGGCGACCGGGGACGGCCGCGGGTTCAACGAGGTGGCGCCGCAGTCGACGGTGACGGACGTGTCCTCGGTGACGCTGAAGCCCGGGGCCGGCAGGCCGACCGGGGTCACGGGCCGAATCACCACGCGCTCGGTTGCGGCCGTGGGCTCCGCCGACCTGAACGTGGTCGACGGCTGCGTGGCGCATCCGGCCAGGAACAGGAGCGGAAGGGCCAGGGTGGTGGGGAGCAGGGTGGTCAGGAGCAGTGAGCGCATCAGCCCTCCGTCTCGTGACGAACGCATCCATCCCATGATTCGCCGACCGACAGCCGCATGTATCGCTGCCGCCGCGTGCTGTGGCCCGCTGAGGCGCCTCGTTCGGGCCAGGCCGGGACTCTCCCCGGTCATGACGGCCCGCACCTCTTCACGCGTCATTTCTACGCGATTGGCCATACACCGGATTTTACGCCGGACCGGTCCGCGTGGTCAGTGGGAGGGGAACCCGATTGGGCCCCCCAAAAAGGCCCCTGGGGGTATGGCACAAACTGCGGATAGGCATACCATCGGCACAAACCAGGTGCCGGCATCCGGGCCAAGGGAGGTCAGAATGGCTCTCAAGCGAATCAACGCCTACTTCACGGGCGTCACCGAAACGGACGACGGGGACTTCCTCACCTGGGACAGCGTCGCCGTGATCAGCACGATCGACGAGCAGGACCAGTACACGGAGGTCGCGCGGCTGTCGGCCAGCGACGTCATTCGCGCGGAGGAGTTCACCTTCGACTCGGACGAATACGACATCCTGTTCGATCGCATCGTGGACGAGCTGGACAGCACCGTCGAGGAGTACGCCCAGGACAACGGCCTGACCATCACCGGCCGGGACAGCGACGACCAGTTCTTCTGGGACGTCGCACCAGCAGCCTGAGCGAAGCGGTGCGCGGCCCGCCTCGACCTCTCCTGCGCTGACCCTTTCGCCCCTGAAAGATGGCTGCAACTGACGATTTCATCCCCCGGACGGCTTAATCGGAACGGAAAACATCCGCCGGATATCGAGTCGAGCAGCATCGATCCGCCGATACTGCGGCAGACTGTAACCACGCGAGAGTGGTTGTCCGCTCTCGGTTGGCGTTAACGAAGACACCTACAGGAGCGATCATGAGCAAATATGTCGTCACGAACCCCGCAACCGGCGTCAAGGGATCGAGCTTTCCCCTGACAACAGATGATGAGGTGACCGACGCCATTGGGGCTGCGGATCGTGCTCACAGTGAGCTCCGCGGCACGTCGGTTGCCGAACGGGCAGCCCTCATGCAGCGAGTCGCCGACCTGCACACCGAGCGGCGCGAGCACCTGGCCGAACTCATCGTGCGCGAGATGGGCAAGCCGCTCGAGCAGGCCCTCGGCGAGGTCGACTTCGCGGCGGACATCTACTCGTACTACGCCACCCACGGCGAGGCCTTCCTCGCCGATGAACCGATCGAGCTGCTCGGCGGCGAGGGCTCGGCCTTTATCCGCAACGCATCGCTGGGTGTGCTCCTCGGAATCATGCCGTGGAACTTCCCGTACTACCAGGTCGCCCGTTTCGCCGGCCCGAACCTGGTTCTCGGCAACACGATCCTGCTCAAGCATGCCTCGCAGTGCCCCGAGTCCGCCGCCGCCATCGAGCAGATCTTCACGGATGCCGGTTTCCCCGCCGGCGCGTACCGCAACCTCTACGCGTCCAACGCCCAGATCGCCGACATCATCATCCCGGACCCCCGGGTCTGCGGTGTTTCGCTGACCGGTTCTGAGGGGGCCGGGGCCGCCGTCGCGGAGGTCGCCGGCCGCAACCTCAAGAAGGTCGTGCTCGAACTGGGCGGATCCGACCCGTTCATTCTGCTCAGCACGGACAACCTCGAGGAAGCCGTCGACGCGGCCGTTGACGCTCGCCTGGACAACTCCGGCCAGTCCTGCAACGCCGCCAAGCGCTTCATCGTGATCGACGGCCTGTACGACGCCTTCCTGGAACTCTTCACGGCGAAGATCACCGGCAACGTCCCCGCCGACCCCACGTCGCCGGACACCACGCTGGGGCCGCTCTCCTCGGTCGGCGCCGCCGAGAACCTCGAGGAGCAGCTCCAGCGCGCGGAGGCCCAGGGCGCGACCGTTGCCGCGCGGGGGAGCCGTAAGGGCGCCTTCTTCTCGCCGACGGTCCTCACTGGCGTCTCCCCGCACAGTGACGCCTACCGGGAGGAGTTCTTCGGCCCGGTCGCCGCGATCTACCGCGTGCAGAACGAGGCCGAGGCGGTGCAGGTGGCCAACGACATCCCGTACGGGCTGGGTTCCTACCTCTTCACCACCGACCCGGAGCAGGCCCTGCGCGTCGCCGACCAGATCGAGGCGGGGATGGTCTTCATCAACGGCTCGCTGCTCGACGGCGCGGAGCTCCCCTTCGGTGGAGTGAAGCGGTCCGGGTTCGGCCGCGAGCTGGGGCGCTTCGGCATCGCGGAGTTCGCCAACAAGAAGCTCATTCGCATTCTCAAGTAGCAGGATGCCGCGCCGCCCGGCCACGCGGGCGACGCGGCGGGGGCGTTCGCGGGATGATGGGACTATGCCGAACACCGACCAGCAGCCCTGGCTGAAGAACTACCAGCCGGGAGTCCCGGCCGAGATCGACCTGCCCACGGAGTCGCTCGTTGCGATGCTCGAGCGCTCCGTGGCCGAGGCCGGTGACCACCCGGCCCTGGAGTTCTTCGGGCGGCGCACGACGTACACGCAGCTCGGCGACCAGATCGACCGGGCGGCCGAGGGCCTGCGCCACCTCGGGGTGCGGGCGGGCGACCGGGTCGCGATCATCCTGCCGAACTGTCCCCAGCACGTCGTCGCCTTCTACGCGGTGCTGCGCCTGGGCGCCGTGGTGGTGGAGCAGAATCCGCTCTACACCTCGCGGGAGCTGCGCCACCAGTTCGAAGACCACCAGGCCCGCGTCGTGATCGCCTGGGACAAATCCGCGGCGCAGGTCAAATCGTTCCCGGCCGACATCGAGGTCGACCACGTCGTCTCGGTCAACCTCCTCGAGGCGTTCCCCACGGTCAAGCGCCTCGCGCTGCACCTGCCGGTGAAGAGCCTGCGCGAGTCGCGGGAGGCCCTGACCGGCCCCGCGCCGGGAACCATCCCCTGGAAGCAGCTGCTCGGCCACGGTCGAATCGACCCCGAGCATCCCCGCCCGTCGGTGGGCGACCTGGCGGCCATCCAGTACACCTCCGGCACCACGGGCAACCCCAAGGGCGCCATGCTCACCCACTTCAACCTCTACTCCAACGCACTGCAGGGCGAGGCGTGGATGCAGGGGGCCGAGTACCGCAAGGAGGTGTTCTACGCGATCCTGCCGATGTTCCACGCCTTCGGCATGACCCTCTACCTCACCTACGGCATCCGCAAGCAGGCCCTGCTCGTGCTCTTCCCCAAGTTCGACCCGGACCTGGTGCTCGACGCCATGAAGAAGTCGCCGGCGACCGTCTATTGCGCCGTCCCGCCGATCTACGAGCGCACCGCGATCGCCGCGAAGGAGAAGGGGGTCTCGCTGCGGTCGTGCCGGTTCTGCATCTCGGGCGCGATGAACCTGCCCGACCACGTCGTGGAACTGTGGGAGTCGGTGTCCGGCGGACTACTGGTGGAGGGCTACGGGATGACCGAGTCTTCCCCGGTGGCCCTGGGCAACCCGTTCCACCCGACCAGGCGCACCGGCACGATCGGCGTGCCGTTCCCGTCGACCCTGATGAAGGTCGTCGACCTGGACGACCCCACCATCGAGGTGCCGCAGGGCCAGCCGGGGGAGTTGCTGCTGAAGGGCCCGCAGGTCTTCCAGGGTTACTGGAACAACCCCGAAGAAACCGCGAAGGCCCTCCTGCCGGATGGCTGGCTGCGAACCGGGGACATCGTGACCGTGGACGAGGACGGGTTCACGACGATCGTGGACCGAGCCAAGGAGCTCGTCATCACGGGCGGATTCAACGTCTCGCCATCCGAAGCCGAGGCCGTCCTGCGGCTGCACCCGTCGGTGGCCGATGCCGCCGTTTTCGGTAAGGCGCTCGAGCGGGGCGGGGAGCTGGTCGTCGCCGCGGTCGAACTCCGGCCGGGATCGGAGCTCGACGAGGAAGGCCTGCGGGCGCACTGCCGCGACCACCTCGCGGCCTACAAGATTCCGCGACGGATCGTGCGGGTGCAGGAGATGCCGCGCTCGATGCTCGGCAAGATCCTGCGCAAGAAGGTGCGCGAGCAGGTTCTGCCGGGACTCTGAAGCCGCCCCTCAGCGCGGATTCCCTGACTGAGTTGCGGAAAAGCACCCTTCGTTTCGAACGGGAAGGTACTTTGTCCGCAACTCAGGTCGGTCCGGGGCTCACAGGGACTACTACTCGGGCACCGTGGCCGCGACCACGGCGAGCACGTTGGCGGCGGGATCCCTGAACCAGGCGATCGCGGCGCCGTCTTCCTCGTCGCGCATGATGCCCTTCGCGTCGTTGGGCGGCATGTCGGGGAGCTCGTCGTCGCCGTAGATCTTCGTCGTGACGCCTCGTGCGTTGAGCTCGTCGACGGTCTTCTCGACGTCGTCGGTCACGAAGTTCAGCACGGTGAAGCTCGCCGGCACGTGGTCGGGTTTCGCGTAGATGAACACCCGGCCGCCGTTTCCGAGTCGAACGTCGAGGTTGCCCATCATCCCGTCCCGCACCTCGAGGCCGAGGGTGTCGCCGTAGAAACGCCTCGCCTCATCGATGTTGTCCACCGAGAACGAGCTGAAGGCCTCGGATGTGGTGAACATAGCTGTGTCCTTCCAGAGGGTGTATCGATAGGGGAACGTTGTCGAGACTTGCACCCTCGGCCGGAGCCGTCTAGTACTACAGTCGCGTTTATTTTATTGTCTTCGGCGTGTTTCGGACGATTTCTGGCGTTTCCGTGTTAATCCTTGCGGGTGGGCGATGATGTTTGTGTGGCAGAGGTACAGGAGTGGGCTGACGGGTTGGAGGAGATCCGTGAGCTGATCGGGCCGCGTTTTGCCCGGTCAGAGCCGTGGGAGAACGCGGTGGACTATCTGCGCGGGCTTCTCTCGGGCCAGGAACGGAAGAATTCCTGG
>NZ_SOHO01000027.1:0-10455 GCF_004403225.1 Cryobacterium sp. Sr8
CACACCCCGAACGCTTCAGAAACCGACCCACGGCCCCACAACACCCGCAAAAAACCGGAATCAATACCCACCTGTTGTCTCAGACAGGTTGACAACTACCGTGCGCCACGCGCGAAGCGGCGTACCGCCCGCGCAGCTCGAAATCTCCGGCCCGCGAGGCCGCGGGAGAGGCGCCCCAGAGCCCTAACCCACCCGCGTGAGCACCGTGAACGACATCGTCGTATTCGACCCGTTGATGCAGGTCTGGTAGAGCAGGTCGTACCCCCGCGGGATGTTGCCGGTGCCCTGCGTGTTCGCGTTGAGCACCGCGGCGACCCCGCCCACCCGGTAGGTGCCGGACAGCACGCCCGACAGCGTGATCAGGCCCGAGCTCGGGAAGCGGGACCCGCCGCAGCTCCAGTGCTCGCCGATCACGCGCACGCCGTAGCGCCCGGTGAGGTCGACCGCGCCGTTGCAGGCATCGATCTGGGCCTGCCAGCCCGCCGTCCAGACGTACTTGTTGAACCGGGCCGTGCCGGCGCGGGGCTGCCCCGCCGCAGCGGGCGCCTGCCACGCTCGCGCGGGGGCACGCGCGGCCGCCGCGCGAGCAGCCTCCGCCGCCCGGGCCGCTGCCGCCGCCTTGGCCGCCTTCACCGCCGCCAGCCGCTTCTGCTCCGTCTGCCAGGCGAGCACGGCATCCTTCACCGCCTGCACCGGACCGGCCAGGTGTGCCCGCACGGTGGACAGGTCGGCAGCCTCCGCGAATCGATGACCGCGCAGCACCGACGCTGCGTCGTAGAACCCCAGCCGAGCCGAGAACCGGCTGGTCACGGGGGCAGCAGGGTCAACCAGCCGGTACCCCTTCTTCAGTTCTTCCCTGACCAGGTCCAGCTGGTACTGCTCGGCCCGGATGCCCTCCGCCAGGGTCGTGCGGGCCGCGGGGGCGAGCACCTTCCCCGCGCTCGCGTTCAGCGTGAGCTCTGCGGACGCCAGGACCGACTCCGCGACCGCGAGCAAGCCGACCGCCCGCAGTCGCCTCTGCTCGAAGCCGTCCACCTCGCCCAGGTACCGGGCTTCCGCCACCGACACCGTCGCGGCCGAGACGTGGCCGGCCCCGAAGGCGACGTTGCCCGCCGCCAGGGCCAGCGGCACGGCGAGCATCGCAATGGCCGCGAGTGCGCGGCGGCGCACCGGGTGCCGGCCGGGCAGGCGAGGCGGGCGGGACGAAGTACTCATCAGCAGGTCCCCTTTCGGGAAGGGACGCGTGGCGGGTGGTTCGGGTGCCGCTCAGTCAACTCCGCAACAGCAGAACATGACAAGTGCTCAGTTATGAAGAAGTGCTGCGCCCCTACCCCCAGTTATGGTCACGCGGGCACGCCGCAGCCGTGCCGAAGACCCGCACAGGGGCCAGCACAAGAGGTCAGCTACACAGCGGCCCGCTACACAGCGGCCCGCCACACAGCGGCCTGCTACACCGAGGTCAGCTAGACCGAGGTCAGAGGCTCCCGAGCCACATCGTCACGGCCGGCATCGAGTCCTCGACCTTGAGCGTGACCACGGCGTAGCTCACGACCCAGAGCAGCACCATGACGCCGATCGGGAGCAGACCGCGGCCGACGCGCCGGCGCACGACGATCGAGCGGCCGAGCACGTACAGGTCCACCGACAGGAAGGACCAGGCCCAGTGGAACGGACGATCGATGCCGTCGGACCGCAGCCCCCGCCAGTCGACGTACGAGAAGATGAGCGAGGCGATCCGTGCGGCCAGGGCGAGGGCATACAAGAAGTAGAAGTCCGGGTTGAGCAGGGCCAGCCATGACGTGACCGAGAGGTCGACCATGGTGGACAACCCCGACGTGAATCCGATCAGGAACCCGGTCAGGTCGAACGCCACCAGCGCGAACAGGGAGAGAAGGGGAAGCCCCACGATCATCCAGATGGATGCGCTGTAGACGGGCATCGCGGAATCCCGCAGCGACACGCGGGCGGCCGGGTTGTTCGCAGCCGCGGGGTCGATCAGGTGTTCGGTCCACCTCGCGCCGTCCCACCAGCGCTGTCGGGCGGCCCCTGACGGGTCCGGGTACCAGCCTGCTTGCGTGGAGATGGTTCCTGCCGTGTCGGTCACGAGGGCTCCTTGATGTTCGGGTGCGGCCAGCATAGAGGGCCGGCGGCACCGCGCCTCAGCCCCCTATCGGGGGATATCGGCAGTCCCGATCCGGGGCTACTCGGCCAGTGCTGGCGCGCCCGGCGAGCCTCCGCAGGTCGCCGGGCAGGAGGCAGGATTCATAGAATGAGCTCGTGGATGACCTTCAAAGTTCCAGCCGCGCTACGCCCCCGGTTTCGACGAGGTTCCCGGATGCGGCGAGCTAATGGACGCGTACACCTGGGTCAATCTCGCTCTCGTGCTGCTTTTCGTGCTGATCGGCGGGGTGTTCGCCGCGACGGAGATCGCGTTGGTGTCCCTGAGGGAGAGCCAGCTGCACGGGCTGCGGAAGCAGGGAAGCCGTGGGGCCAAGGTTGCCTCGCTCGCGCGTGACCCCAACCGGTTCCTCGCGGCGGTCCAAATCGGCGTGACGGTCGCCGGCTTCCTCTCCGCAGCCTATGGGGCGTCAACGCTGGCCCCGGATGTCGCGCCACTGCTCGAGGCGCTCGGCCTGCCCACGCGCGCGGCAGACGTGCTGGCCCTGATCGGCATGACGCTGCTGATCGCGTACCTGTCGCTCGTGCTCGGCGAACTCGTGCCCAAGCGGCTTGCGCTGCAGCGGGCGGCCGGTTTCTCGCTCGCGCTTGCCCCGCCGCTTCTGATTTTTGCTTCGCTGATGCGACCGGTGATCTGGTTTCTCTCCGTGTCAACGAACGCCGTCGTGAGGATCTTCGGCGGAGACCCGCACGCCAGGAAGGAGGAAATGTCGGTCGAGGAGCTCCGGGATCTGCTCGGCGCCCATCCGGGGCTCGAAGTCGATGAGCGAAAAATCCTCGGTGAAGTCCTCACCGCAACGGATCGAACCGTCAGGGAAGTGATGCGCCATCGCGCGGATGTCGCCTTCCTGACCGGCACCCAAACGATCCCCGAGGCGATCGGCCAGGTACGCGTGATGCCGTACACGCGCTACCCGCTCATCGGCCAATCCGTTGACGACGTGATCGGTTTCGTGCACGTGCGCGATCTTCTCGACCCGGAGGGGCACCGCGGCGCGAGCACGGTCGCCGACCTTGCGCGGCCGATGCTGTTCCTTCCGGGCACGAATCGCATCCTGCCTGCCATGACGCAGCTGCGACGCGCCGGAGTACACATGGCCGTCGTGATCGACGAATACGGGGGAACCGACGGCATCGTCACGCTCGAGGACCTCGTCGAAGAACTCGTCGGCGAGATGCGGGATGAGCGCGACGCTCCCGAGGCCGAGGCCGTGCGCCGCTCCGACGAGTCCGGCGCGGCACTGATCGTGGATGGCAGCGTGAACATCGAGGACTTCGCGGAGCTGACCGGGATCGAACTCGAGGACGGCCCGTATGAGACCGCGGCCGGCTTCATCACCGCTCGGCTGGGCCGCCTGCCCGTCGTCGGCGACACGGTCACCGTCGGCGCGCGCCGACTCAGGGTCGCCGCCATGGAGCGGCTCCGAATCACCACCATCGAGGTACTCGCTCCTTGACGGGCCGAGGTGGTCGGTCAGGCCCAGCCGCGGGTGACGACGAGCTCGTGGATGGAGTTGGCGACGGTGGCCGCGTATCCGGCCACCTCGGGGCTTCCGGTCGTCCGGCCGGCCGCGTCGGCGAACGCTGCGGCCAGGTTCGACCGGATATAGGCGACCCGCTCGGCGGCCAGGTCGGCCGGGATACGGAGCCTGGTGGCCGCTTTGAGCAGCTCCGGCAGGCCGATGGCGTCAAGGGTGTACTCGTCGTCGAGCATCATCGCCGAGCGCAGCGGTTCCCGGGACGAGTACGTCGCGTGGGTGCCGACGTCGTAGAGCGGGGCGAGGGTGGCGCGTCGGCCGGAGAGGAGCATGGAGAAGTTCTTGGCGTGGGCGTCGGTGCAGGCGGCGGAGACGTTGAACACGAGGGCGTCGAAGAACCGGCGGCGGCTGTCGGCCGCGTCGCGGGGGTCGGCGAGGTTGTCGAACAGGGCCGCGACCTGGTTCACGCCGGGGCCGCCGTCCTGCTGGTATTTCCGGGCCGGGGCGACGGAGAGCGCCTGACAGAGGTCCTCCTGGTGCAGCCGGGCCCACCGGCCGTTGAGCTTCCGCCGGTCGTAGCGGGTGGAGACGAACACCCGGTCGCCCCGGTCGGTGGTCATCAGCTCGTGCCTGGACACGGCCAGGCCGAGTATCTGGGCGGCGGCCATCGTTACGTGCTCGTTCACGTCATGGTCGGTGTAGGGCGGGACGGCCGGTTTCAGGATGTGGGTGGTGGGGGTCGAGTCCCTCGGGGTGCCCCAGGTGCCGTCCTCGAACCGGAACAGGGCCACCTTGGGCTGGGCGCCGGGAAGGGACCAGTGCATTTCGGCGCGCTGCTGCCCCCAGGTGTCACGGTGCTCGATGAGGTCCGCGATGACCTCGCCCACCTCGGCGTCGGTCAGCGGGGTGACATCGCCCTGCCTGGTGGCGGCGTCGGGCGAGTCCGCCCCCGGCGGGAGCACCTGGACGGCGCCGGCGGAGTCCCGGCCCACATGGGCGAGGAGGCCGAAGGCGTTCCGGACGGACGTGTGGTGCTCGCGGGCGAGCTGCTCGAGCTTGGTGGGGCTGTCGGGCAGGAGCCCCTGGAGGAACGGCAGGACGACCTTGTTGGGGTGATCCCGGCGGGTCAGCGGCATCGACAGGGACAGGGGGGTGGGACCGCGGCGCTCGAGGCGATAGGCGTCGTCGTACTGGAACGTGGTGTTGCCCTGGGCGCTCTGATGCAGCGTCCCGGCGTGGATGCCGTCGAGGTAGACGCTGAGCTCGCGGGCCATCAGCGGTCCAGGTCTCGGAACACGTCGTCGAGGGCGCTGTCGCTCTCGTCCTCCGGGGTGCCTGTGAGGTCGACGTGCAGGTGGAGGGTGTTCAGCACGGTGAAGACCCGGCCGAGGGACGAGCTGGGGTTGCCGGCCTCGAAGTCGAGCAGCCAGTCTCGGGTGACGCCGGCGGCGTCGGCCAGGGCCTGCTGGGTCATCCCGAGGGTTTCGCGTTTCTGGCGCGCTGCGGCGCCGAGGTCCCGGGCTGTGTATACGTCCATGCTGCTCCCTCCAATGTGGGCAATAACCCACATGACCCATTGTGGGTCATAGCCCACATTCCGTCAAGTGGGTTATAACCCACATTTTTAGATGTGGGGTATTTCCCACACAGTCGGTGCCACCCGGCGTCGGCGTCGCCGCGTCGCGACCGGCGTCCTGTTCCTCGAGGACATCATCGAGGAGCTCATCGGAGAGATCGAAGACGCCACCACCGTCTGACCTGCGCTGGGTGTCGCCTCATGCGTTGGTTGTGGACCAATTCGCGGGTAGTGCGCCGCTGCGCGCGTGATGCGCCGCCCGCGAAGCGGCGCGCCGCCCGCGCAACTCGAAATCTCCGGTGGCGCGGCCCCTGGCGGTCATATTCCGGCGCCAGATGAGGGCTAGTATCGCCGTGCCCCCGCAGGACACGCGGCGATCTCCATGGGCGGGTCACCCGCAAACGGACAAGAAGCTAGCAATGAGCACCTCACAGAGTTCCGCTTCCGGGCGCTCCAGCCTGGCTGGAGGCATGAGCGCCGCTTTCGGCCTGAGCGGGATTGCGGCGCTGGTGTGGTTGTGGGTGCTGACCGCGACGCCCATTGACCCGGCGAACTGGGTACGCATTCTGGGGCTGGCCTTCCTCCCCGTCGGCGTCGTGGGCGCGGTCATCGCCGGGACTGCCGGCCTGCGCAGTGCCGGCCGACGCTATGCGCTCTTCGGCCTCAGCGCGGCCGCCGTGACGGTGATCGGGTTTGTTCTCCTGATCACCATCTACGGCTAGATTGCGGACCACTCGGCCCTCCCCCATGATCGTGAGGAGCTCATCATCACCCGCGCCGGGCACGAGCCAGTTGTGATCGTTTCCCTGGATGAGTACGCATCGCTCAAGGAGACGGCCTACCTGCTGCGAAATCCGGCCAACGGCCGACGACTTCTCGGATCAATCGAACGCCTGGAATCCGGACGCGGCACGGTGAATGACCTGACCAGCCTTGCTACTCGGGGGACGTGACGAGCGTGCGGACCAGGGCGACAAAGCGCTCGCTTGGGATACCGGCTTCGCTGACAGGGGCACTTCGGCCGGCTAGCCTTGCCAGTTGGTGCAATGTCCGGGCCGTGTCGAGGCGGGCACCCGTGAGGGGGTTGTCCCCGAGTCTCCAGCCCCCGATATCCTCGGCTTTGTACGCTCGCGCAATCATCAGCAGGTTGTAGAGGTCCGTCACGTCTTTCGCGGCCAGCCGCGACGCATAGGCGTATGCCTTGAGGATGGTGGCAATTTCGACGGGTGGCACCCGAACCGTGAACGTGATGCGTTTGCCATTCAAAAGAGTCACCCCAACATCCAAGGTGATTGGTGCCGCGATGAGCGCCAAGCGAAGGCCCGGCGCTGAATCGAACTGACGGTGCCCCAACTGCTTCGGCTCGAACGTAGTGTCGTCTGCAGGCACGAGCAGGTCGACCGCGAGACCCGGCTCCTTCACGTATCGGTTCCCGGCTGTGGCAGCGTAACCGGCGTCGACGAGCAAGTCGTGGAGTCTCCCGGACTCGGCGACCTGAGTGGAAACGGCGGCATCCGCGTCGGCCGTGCGCCGCAGCACTGTGTCCGGTGTGGGATATGCCGTGAGGAGCAGGCCCACCATATGGCCGCCGACGACACGGGCATCGTCGATGCCCTCGGTGAGGCGTGCGATGTCAGCGAGGGCTCGAAATGCCCCGTCATCGGCTTGTGAAGTCGCGACCGTTTCTATGGCCCGGCGAATCACTCGGCAACCTTCGCCCACGATGAGAGCACCGTCTCCCGGAGCTTGCCGACGGCGTCACCTGCGTCGGGGCCGCCGATTCGGATGACGTCCCAGGCGGTGATGAGTGGGTCCACGGTTTGCAACTGGCTGGCTTCTACCCAGGCCTGGGCTGTGGCCCATAGGGTGTGGTCCGCTGGCACCGTGTATTCCAATGTTGCGGAGTCAGCGTTGGATTCAGCAAATCCGAGTTTCGCCAGGTTCATCCCGGCGTGCGCATAGATGACGGCGCGGGAGGGGATACGCCACGGCGAAATGGAATCCGCCGCGGCGTCCCCTGAGAGCAGGGCGCCTAGCCCTGTTCCCGCTTCCAGTACCCGCCGTGCTTGATTGGCCACCGGGTCCAGGCCATACCAGCTGGTTCTGATACCGCGCGGCCCCGGATACGTTGCCAGGAACTGATCGAATAGTGCCCCAGGGTTGGTGGCAACCCAACCACGCCCGTGCCGCTCAACCTGGTCCTCTAACGCTTTCAGGGCCTGCGAGACAGCAGCTTGGGTGACGCCGGCTTCCTTTGCTAGAACGGTCTGTGGGCGTGGTTCGCAAGTGCGGAGAAGGACACGGGTGAGGGCATGTCGTCCCCAGGGCTGGCGGCGAACATGCTCCTGGGTCAGTTCAGCGCGACTGTTCGAGGTTTCCGGTCGAAACTCTCTGCCATCGATGAGTACGGTCTGATCGCTTAGCGCCGCTATCGCGAGGCTCCGGTTCACGGCCGCCATCTCCCGAAGCGTGCTCGTGAGCCGCGGAACGATATACAGAAGAGTGGTGCGGGCGGGGCCTGTGTGTTCAGTCCTTTCCAGATCCCGCTGAATCTCGGATGGCGTTGGTGGCTTCTGGCGCACCTTGACTGTGGCGGGGGTGAGCGCGCCTGGGTGCATCCACAAGTCAACGGCGGATGAGCCAGTGACGTGGAGCGGGATGCCGGTGGACAGGATGAGCTCGATGCCGGCGTCGGCGGTAACTCGGTCTCGATTCTGAACCATGGTAGGAGTCTATAAGTTTTCCTAGTAATCGTCACTATAAGTTATATGGCATTTCTGTCGCACACCTTATCGCACCTTCTCCGGGGCACGGACCCGAAGGCTCAGCGGCTCCCCGGCCAGAGCGGCTCCGTCGCCGCGTCCTCCACCGCACGCATCACGCGCAGGATGTTGCGCCCCGCGAGCTTCTGCAGGTCGCCGGCCGACCACCCCCGCGTCGCCAGCTCGTCGAAGAGCGCCGGGTAGGTGCTCACGTCCTCGAGGCCCGCCGGCTGCACCGGCGTGCCGTCGTAGTCGCCGCCGATCCCGATGTGGTCGACCCCGGCCACCGCGCGGGCGTGCTCGATGTGGTCGGCAACATCAGCCAGAGTGGCGTCCGGCCGAGCCGACACGAACCCCGGCACGAACGTGACCTGCAGCACGCCGCCGTTGCCGGCGAGCTTCTCCAGCACGAGGTCCGACACGTTCCGCGGGTGATCGGTCACCGCCCGCGCCGAGGAGTGGGAGAAGATCACCGGGGCCGTCGTCGCGGCCAGGGCGTCGAGCTGGGTGGATTCCGCGGTGTGCGAGAGGTCCACGATCATCCCGATCCGGTTCATCTCCGCCACGATCGCCCGGCCCGTGTCGTTCAGCCCGGTCGTCTGCCGCAGGCCCGTCGCCGAGGCCGCCCAGGCGGTGTCGTCGTTGTGGGTGAGGGTCATGTAGCGCACGCCCAGGCGGGCGAACATCCGCAGGGCCCCGAGGGATCCGGCGATCGAGTGCCCGCCCTCGATGCCCATCAGCGAGGCGATCCGGCCTAATGCCCAGACCCGCTCCAGCTCGTCGGCCGTGCTGGCGCAGCCGAACACCTGCGGATACGAGGCCACGAGCCGGTAGACCGCGTCCACCTGCTCGAGGGTCGCGACGACCGCCGCCTGCTCGGGCAGATCCGACGGCACCCAGACGGACCAGAACTGCGCGCCCACGTTGCCCTGCCGCAGCCGAGGGATATCCGTCTGCAGTTCACTGCGCACGGCGTCGAGGCCCGCGACCGAGTAGCCGGCACTCACGCGCAGCGCGTCGGGCAGGTCGTTGTGGCCGTCAATCAAGGGGACACCGGCCAGTAACGTGGTCATCCGATCCAACATCAGGCCATTCTCCCGCATGGGCGACGGGCGAACGGATGCTCCCTCTCCGGCCAGATGGCCGAGAGCGTCATGAGCGCGGCCGGCAGCGCCTCGTTGACCGTCCTTTTGAATTCCTAATTCAGGACCCTCCAGATTCCTGGTTTGACCCCCTCCAAATTCCTAACATGTCGATGTCTCGCCTTCTGGATGAAGCGCACTCAGCAACATGCGGCCGTTTAGCGCTCGAGGTCCTCGGAGAGCTGCTGCAGCTGCAGCGCCAGCGTGCGGGCTCGCCCAGCAAGTTCCGTGCGATCAGACGACTCGGCGTCCGGAGCCACGCCAGAGCCGGCACCAGCGCGGGCGCCACCCCCGGCACCGCCGCCGCCGCCACCACCACCACCAAAGCCGACGGGCTCCACCGCGCGCTGCGCCGCGACAGGGCCCTCGCCCAGCACGTCGATGTCGAAGACGACCCGGTCGGCCCGGTGCCAGGTCGAAAACACCTCGATCGGCAGCCCGCTCTCGTCGAGGCTCGTTCCCTCGAGCAGGAGTACCGGCGCCCCGACAGGCACGCCCAGGGCCTGCGCGAGCGCCGCCGAGGCGGGCACGGCGCGCACCTGGCGGCGGCCGGACACGATCGACGCGCCCAGCTTGTCCCGCATCACCGCGTGCAGGGACGCGTTCGTCAGATCCTCGGCGCTGAGCCGCCCGCCGAGCGACAGCGGCAGCCAGGTGTGGATGAGCGCAATCGGCTCGTTTCCCACCGAACGCAGGCGCCGGATTCCGAGCACCGCTGAGGTCGCGAGCGCCGCCTCCGCGTGGGCGTTCCGCTCCGGCGCGAGGTGCAGCACCTCCGTGGTCACCTGGGCGCCCTCCGCCGCGATCTGGGTGGAGAGGCCCGACATCCGCTGCACCAGGCGGTGATGCTCACCGCGGGGGGCGACGACGCTCCCCCGCCCGCGCCCGCGCTTGATCAGCCCTTCGGCCGTCAGCGCGGCGAGCGCCTGCCGCACGACCGAGCGGGAGATCCCGAACCGGTCCTGCAGCTCGGCCTCGGTCGGCAGGCTCGACCCGGGAGGGAGCTCACCGTCGGCGATGCGGGAACGAATGATCGCGCTCACCTGACTGTGCATCGGCGTGCGGCTGGTCGAGTCGACCGCCCCGGGCGATACCTCGTTTAGCCACATGGTGCCATCGTATATTCCTGCCGCGGCGACCCCCGACGCCCCCGGGCTAGGCGTGTCTCCCACAGGCTGCCGAGCTCGAGATCTCGAGCTGCGCGGGCCCAACGCCGCTGCGCGGGTGGCGCACGCTGATTGCCATGATGGTCGTAAGACACCCTAGGCAAGCAGTGCGGGGAATTGGAGCAGCTATGAATGACCCGATTATTGGCGTGA
>NZ_SOHO01000016.1:0-11156 GCF_004403225.1 Cryobacterium sp. Sr8
CACACCCCGAACGCTTCAGAAACCGACCCACGGCCCCACAACACCCGCAAAAAACCGGAATCAATACCCACCTGTTGTCTCAGACAGGTTGACAACTACCGCGCATCGCACGCGATGCGGCGTACTACCCGCGCGACGCTTCCGACCCGGCACATCGGAAGGAATGTCGGTCGTCCCCTGCACCATGTGGGATACGAGTCGTCCTGCGGTTGTAGCTGCGACGCCGGGTCCGGCCAACGTGGCGCGGGCGCACACCCACGCGACAGGAGACTCCCATGACCGACCCCAACTACACCGGACTGCTGCTCATCATCGACCGCAGCGGATCGATGACGACGATTCGGAACGACATGGTCGGCGGGCTTGAATCGATGCTGCGCGACCAGGCCGCCGAGCCCGGCCGGCTCAGCGTCGACATCGTGACCTTCGACACCGAGATCGAGACGCAGGCCACCTTCGCCGACCCGGCCAACGTCGTTGTCGCGCTGGAACCCCGCGGGGCTACGGCCCTCTATGACGCGATCGGCCACGCCGTCTCGACCTTTGGCTGGCGCCTCGCCCTGCTGCCCGAAGACCAGCGTCCCGGCACGGTGCAGGTCGTCGTGGCCACCGACGGAGAGGAGAACTCGAGCCACGAGTGGACCGCGGAATCCGTGCGCACGCTCGTGCGGCAGCAGACGAACGACTTCAACTGGGACTTCGTCTTCCTCGGCGCGAACCAGGACGCCGTGCTCACCGGGGCCCACCTCGGCTTCCAGGCCGACAAGTCGATGACCTACGCGGCCGTGCCCGACGGTGTCGCCGGGCTCAGTGCGGGCCTGAACGACTACATCAAGCGCTCTCGCACCGGCGTCGACGGGGCGTTCTCGTCGGAGCAGCGGAAGGCCGCCACGGGGGAGAAGTGACGTCTGCGCATAACTCCGCCAGAATTTCGGACCCGCGTCCTGAGCCGGCGAAATCACGGGGTTGTTCCGGCGACCGCCGCAGATCCGGCGGAGTTATGCACCGCGGCCGCCAGCCGCCAGCCGCCAGCCGCCAGGGTCCGGTGCCCGAGGGAGCGAGCCCGGGCATCCGACTCTGCTAAACTCTTCAGGTTGCCGTCTAACGGCCGCGGACAAAGAGAGCCCAGGCATTCTGCCCCGGGCACCGCGCAGTGAGAGAAAGGGGATCCCATCTATGGCACTCGAAGCTAATGCTAAGAAGGCGATCATCGAAAAGTACGCTACCCACCCAGGCGACACGGGTTCCCCCGAAGTCCAGATTGCAATGCTCACGCAGCGCATCCTCGACCTGACGGAGCACCTCAAGGAGCACAAGCACGACCACCACTCACGTCGTGGCCTGCTGCTTCTGGTTGGACAGCGTCGCCGTCTGCTCGGTTACCTGTCGGATGTCGACATCAACCGGTACCGCTCGCTGATCGAGCGCCTCGGCCTTCGTCGATAACGCGATCTTCTTACGAACGGGCCGTCACCTTGGGGTGGCGGCCCGTTTTGTTTTCCCCGCTCGAGGGCCCGCGGCTGTCCCCCTTCATGCCGACTGCGGGCATCCGTCGCCGATGCTAGCGTGGCGCCAGCGCCGTTCCGGATTCCAACTCCGGATCAGGCGCAGGCACGAACAATGCACCGGGGGAGAAGATCATGAACCAGGTTTCATATTCCGGAGAGTCCTTCCTGACCACGGATGAAGGCGCGGACGCCCTCTTGCTTCTCGTCGCCTCCTTTGACGACGGAGACAATTCCGAGATGGTGGAACGGGCCGTCAAGAACGACGCGAGAACGGTGACGGTGCAACTGATCGTCGGCTCGCGGAGCGCACTGACGGGCATCCCCGAGGATCGGGCGGCGGAACCGGACTCGACGGACGTGCTCTCGGAGCTGCGTGACCGCGCGCGAAGCCTGTCCACGCAGCTGGAGCAGGAATACGCCGATGCCTGCGCAGCGATGGAGTATGGCTGGGACGACATCTACGCGCGCTGATCCGCGCGCTCTGTCAGTGCCCGATCACGTCCGAGTCGACGCCGGCATCCGGTCCCTGATCGAGCGCGGCCAGCGCCTCGACGTCCGTCGGGTCGAGGGTGAAGTCGAACACGTCGATGTTCTGGCGGATCCGCTCCGGGGTCTTCGACTTCGGGATGGCGACCAGGCCGAGTTCGATGTGCCAGCGCAGCACGATCTGGGCGGGGGTCTTCTCGTACTTCTCGGCGAGGAAGCCGAGCAGCGGCTCGCTGAGCAGCTCGGTTCCCTGCCCGAGCGGGCTCCAGGATTCCGTGACGATGCCATGCATGGCGTTGTAGGCGCGCTGCTCTGCGCGGGTCACGTAGGGGTTCAGCTCGATCTGGTTCACGGCCGGCACGATGTCCGTCTCCGCGAGGAGCCGGTCGAGGTGGGCGGGCTTGAAGTTCGACACCCCGATCGACCTGGACTTCCCGGACGCCACCAGCTTCTCGAACGTCTTCCAGGTCGAGACGAAGAGGCCGCGCTGCGGCACCGGCCAGTGGATCAGCAGCAGGTCCACGTAGTCCAGGCCCAGCCGGGTGAGGGACTCATCGAGCCCGGCGATCGCCTTGTCGTCGCCCATGTAGACGCCATTGAGCTTCGTCGTGACGAACAGCTCGCCCCTGGCGATGCCGCTGTCCCGGATACCGCGGCCGACGCCGGCCTCGTTGCCGTACTTGACGGCCGTGTCGAGGTGCCGGTACCCGGCCTCGATGGCGGTCACGATCACGGGAGCCACCTCGGCGTCGTCCAGCGGCCAGGTCCCGAGCCCGATCTGAGGGATGCTGCGACCATTGCCCAGCGGCAGGAGCGGTGCGTTCATGAGGTCCTTTCGAAGCGGATGGTCGCGGACAAATTCCGTAGCCCCGTCAACGGGGGTCACTGCGACACCTAGGATTGGTGTTTGCCCGGCAGGGAAGCCGGACGACCAACTGAACGGACACTACCCCGCCATGAGCCTCAGGCGCACCAAGAGTATCGAATCTTCCATCGCGGACTCCCTCGAAAAGGGCCACAGCCTCAAACGCACGCTGGGCACCTGGGACCTGATGATCATGGGCGTCGCCGTCGCGGTCGGGGCCGGTATCTTCTCGGTCGGCGCGAAGGCCGCCGGCAGCTACGCCGGGCCGTCCGTCACGCTGGGCTTCATCCTCGCGGCCTTCACCTGTGCCCTCGCGATCATGTGTTACGCGGAGTTCGCGTCGGCCGTTCCGGTCGCCGGATCCGCCTACACGTTCACCTACGCGACGCTCGGCGAACTGCTCGCCTGGATCATCGGCTGGGACCTCATCCTCGAGATGCTGACCGCCGCGGCCGTCATCGCCAAGTACTGGGGCATCTATCTCAGTAACGTGTTCGCGCTCTGGAATTGGGACATCCCCGCCGAGATCGATGTGGTCGGCCTGAAGGTGAGCTGGGGCGCGTTCGTCATCGTCGCCATCTTCACGACCCTGCTCGTCTTCGGCACCAAGCTCTCCGCGCGCGTCGCCAGCATCTTCACCCTGATCAAGATCGCGATCGTCGTCTTCGTGATCGTCGTCGGCGCGTTCTTCATCAACATCAAGAACTACACGCCGTTCATCCCGGACGCCATTCCCACCAAGGGCGGCGACGGCGACGCCTGGGGACAGTCGCTGTTCTCCTTCATGACCGGAGCGGCGCCCGCCCAGTACGGGATCTTCGGTCTGCTGGCCGGCGCCTCGCTCGTGTTCTTCGCCTTCATCGGCTTCGACGTGATCGCGACCTCCGCGGAGGAAGTGAAGAACCCGCAGAAGACCCTCCCGCGTGGAATCTTCGCCGGCCTGGCCATCGTCACGGTGCTCTACATCGGTGTCAGCCTCGTGCTGACCGGCATGGTGCCCTACACGGTGCTCGCCGACGACCCCAACGCGTCCCTCGCGACGGCATTCGTCGCGGTCGGCGCAGGATGGGCCGCCCAGGTCATCTCCGTCGGCATCCTGGTGGGCCTGACCACCGTGATCATGGTGCTGCTGCTCGGCCTCTCCCGCGTTCTCTTCGCGATGAGCCGCGACGGCCTGCTGCCGCGGTCGCTGAGCAAGACCTCCGCCAAGCGCGGCACCCCGGTGCGCATCCAGATCATCACCGGCCTGGCCGTTGCCCTGATCGCCGGGCTCACCGACGTTGGCGTGCTCGAGGAAATGATCAACATTGGCACGCTGTCGGCCTTCGTGCTGGTAAGCATCGCCGTCGTCGTGCTGCGCAAGAAGCGCCCGGACCTGAAGCGGGCGTTCAGGGTGCCGTTCTCGCCGTTCCTGCCGATCCTCTCCGCCGTGCTCTGCTTCTGGCTGATGCTGAACCTCACCACGCTGACCTGGGTTCGTTTCGCGGTCTGGCTCGCGATCGGGCTCATCGTGTACTTCGCGTACGGCCGTCGCCACTCGGTTGTCGGCATCGAAGCGAAGCGGATCTTCGACGACACGATCCGCGACGAAGCCATCGCCGAGGAAGACTCGCTCCGCAAGTAGTGCGTCACCGGTGAATCGAGCCCGCCGCCACCGTGTTCTCGGCGGGCTCGACCTTGGCCACCTCCTGTCGCGACGGCCCGGTGGCCAACTCAGGAGATTCCGGGGGAATGGTGCGCAAACGGGCGAATTCCGGCCGTTTTCCCCGATTCTCCTGAGTTGGCCCCGGGGCCAGGGCGAGAGGCCGCGGCTGAGGCGCGCCGCGGGGTGGACATCCAGGCGCGATCGGGCACGATGGGGGGATGCTGCATCGCCATCCCGTCCTGTCCCTGGTCACGCTCGCCTACCTGGCGTTCGTCGGCTGGGTGACCCTCGGACCGCAGCCGCTCGACAGCGCAAACAACGGCTGGCTGCTCCGCGCGCTGGGGTTCTTCGCCCGGCACGACTCGACCGACTGGATCACCTACGGGCGGGTCGAATTCGCGGCCAACATCGGTATTTTCATCCCGATCGGGGTGTTCCTGCTCCTGCTCTTCGGGCGCCGGCTCTGGTGGCTCGCCATCGTCATCGGCGTCGTGCTCACCTGCTCGATCGAGTTCACCCAGCAGTTCCTGCCGACCCGATACCCCGACGTTCGCGACCTCATCGCGAACGGCGCCGGCGCCGTGCTCGGGGTTGTGTTCGCCCTCGTCATCACGGCCTGGCAGGTCGTGCGTCGCCCGCCCGTCCGTGCACGCGTGTAAGGATCGCGACAAGCCGTCACAGCCGTCACAGCCGGTAGAGCCGTGCCTCCCAGGGCCGCAGCCCGCTTCCCGCGGCGTCGGCGTAGTTGCCGAGCACCAGTACGCCGCCCGTGACATCGACCGGGAGCGGCCCGGCCAGGGGCGTATTCGAGGCGTTGGCAACCACGAGGAGCGCCCGGTCGCCGAGCGTGCGGGTGAACGCGTAGAGCTGGTCGTGCTCCGGCTCGAGCATCGAGAACGCGCCGAGCGCCACGACCGGGCTCTCGTGGCGCAGCGCGATCAGGCGCTGGTAGAAGCGGAAAATGCTCCGCTGGTCGGCCCGGTCGGTAACCGTGTTGATCTCGGGATAATTCGGGTTCGCCGCGATCCACGGTATTCCGGAGGTGAAGCCGGCGTTGTCGGACGCGTCCCACTGCATCGGCGTTCGGGCGTTGTCCCGGCCCATGGTGTGCACCCCTGCCAGCACCGCGGCGGGCGACTGGTCGAACTCCTGCACGGCCTCGCGGAAGTGGTTGAGCGACTCGATGTCGCGGTAGTCGTCGATGGAATCGAAGCGCACGTTGGTCATGCCGATCTCCTCGCCCTGGTAGATGTAGGGCGTTCCGCGGTGCAGGTGCAGCACGAGCGCCCAGAGCGTGGCGGATTCGTACCGGTATTCGGCGTCGTTGCCGAACCGCGACACCAGCCGGGGCTGGTCGTGGTTGTTGAGGTAGAGGCTGTTCCAGCCGGTTTCGGCCAGGCCGTCCTGCCAGCGGGAGAGGCTCTTCTTCAGCGCGGGCAGGTTGCGCGGCAGCGCCAGGAACTTGTGGTCTCCCTGATCGAGCGACACGTGTTCGAACTGGAAGATCATGTCGACCTCAGCCCGGGCCGGGTCGGTGAACAGCACGGCGTCGCTGACGCTCACACCGGGCATCTCTCCGACCGTGAGGTGCTCGCCCGCTCGCCCGGCGAAGACCTCGCGGTGCATCTCCTGCAGGTAGTCGTGGATCTGCGGCCCCATCGGGGAGCCGCCGTCCAGGCTCGGGTGGGGTCCGTCGACGAGCTCGATCTGCTTGGCGATGTAGTTGATCACGTCCATCCGGAAGCCGTCGACCCCGCGGTCGAGCCACCAGTTCATCATCGCGTAGACGGCCTGGCGCACCTCGCGGTTCTCCCAGTTGAGGTCGGGCTGCTGCCGGGCGAACAGGTGCAGGTAGTACTCGCCGGTGGCCCCGTCGAGGGTCCAGGCCGGGCCGCTGAAGGCGCTGCGCCAGCCGTTGGGCGGTCCGCCGTCGGCTGCGGCCGGCCGCCACCAGTACCAGTCGCGCCGGGGGCTCGTCCGCGAGGAGCGAGACTCCTCGAACCAGGCGTGTTCGTCGCTCGTGTGGTTGACGACGAGGTCCATCACGATCTTGATGCCGCGCTCGTGAGCCTCGGCCAGCAGCGCGTCGAACTCCGCGAGGCTGCCGAACACCGGGTCGATGTCCTGGTAGTCACGGATGTCGTAGCCGTTGTCGTGCTGCGGCGACGGGTAGACCGGGGAGAGCCAGACCGCGTCGACGCCGAGCTCGGCCAGGTAATCGAGCTTCGACCGGATGCCGCCCAGATCGCCGATCCCGTCGCCGTCGGAGTCCGCGAAACTGCGCGGGTACACCTGGTACACCACGGCCTGCGTCCACCACGGGGCAGGAGCGGGGACCGTGGCGAAGGCAGGATCGAGGTCCGGGGCATCGGTCATTGGCCAATCCTGTCACGCGATCACGGGCGCGACGGAATAAGATCACTCGGTCGGTCGTTGGCTAGAATATCCATGCACACGCATTGAGATTGAGAGGCTGGAAATGCAGTTCGGAATCTTCACCGTCGGGGACATCACCACCGACCCCACGACCGGTCGGACCCCGACCGAACACGAGCGCATCAAGGCCATGGTCACCATCGCCAGGAAGGTCGAAGAGGTCGGGCTCGACGTCTTCGCCACCGGCGAGCACCACAACCCGCCCTTCGTGCCCTCCTCGCCGACCACCCTCCTCGGCTACATCGCCGCGCAGACCGAGCGGATCGTGTTGTCCACGGCGACCACGCTGATCACGACCAACGACCCGGTCAAGATCGCCGAGGACTACGCCATGCTGCAGCACCTCGCCGAAGGCCGGGTCGACCTGATGCTGGGCCGCGGCAACACGGGCCCGGTCTACCCCTGGTTCGGCCAGGACATCCGCCAGGGCATCCCGCTGGCCCTCGAGCACTATGCGCTGCTGCGCCGGCTCTGGCGCGAGGACTCCGTGGACTGGTCGGGCCAGTTCCGCACCCCCCTGCAGGGCTTCCAGTCGACGCCGCGTCCGCTCGACGGCGTGCCGCCCTTCGTCTGGCACGGCAGCATCCGCACCCCGGAGATCGCCGAGCAGGCCGCCTTCTACGGCGACGGCCTCTTCTCGAACCACATCTTCTGGCCCGCCTCGCACACCGCGAAGATGGTGGGGTACTACCGCCAGCGCTTCGAGCACTACGGCCACGGGACCGCCGCGCAGGCCATCGTCGGACTCGGCGGGCAGGTGTTCATGCGCAAGAACTCGCAGGACGCCGTCAATGAGTTCCGCCCGTACTTCAACAACGCCCCGGTCTACGGCCACGGCCCGAGCCTGGAGGAGTTCACCGAGCAGACTCCGCTGACCGTCGGCAGCCCGCAGGAGATCATCGACCGCACGCTCGGCTTCCGCGATTACGTGGGCGACTACCAGCGCCAGCTCTGGCTGATGGACCACGCGGGCCTGCCCCTGAAGGTCGTGCTCGAACAGCTCGACCTCCTCGGCGAGGAAGTCGTGCCCGTGCTCCGCGCCGAGTTCGCGAAGATGCGCCCGGCGACCGTGCCGGATGCCCCGACGCACGCCTCCCTCACGGCCGCCGCCGAGGCGCAGGCGATCGCGGAGACCGTCCTGAAGTCGAGCCCGGCCGGTGCCCCCGGCCTCGCCGCGTCGAACCCGAAGGGGGCCTGAGATGACGACCCGCCGACTTGCCGTGGTGTCCGCCGGGCTGAGCCAAGTCCCTCACCGACATGCCGGTGCTGATCGGGGCGACCGCCGGCACGGCGCGCCACTCGCTGGCGCTGGACCACGCGCTGCGGCCGATGTTCACCTACCTGCATTCCGTGGGCGTGCCGTCTAACCCGCGAAACCGCAGTTGTGCGCGCTAAAACGTCGTTTTAGCGCGCACAACTGCGGTTTCGCGGAGGGGGGAAGGGGGTATTTGGGGGCGGGGCTGTTAGAATTGGGACGGCCATTCTCGGATGGCCGAGCAATTGGAGCAGGCTGGCAGGAAGCTGGTCCTCGGTGGTGGTTTCCCAACCGCGGTTCACACGAACGGCGTGGTGGTGAATTTCTACTGGTGGCCAGCACGAGTCGGCGCTCACTGCGCACGACTTCGTCCTGCCTGTTCCCTGCTCCTTGTCCCACTCGCGCGCCACACGGGCATGCGAGTCTAAACAAAGGAGAGAACCCCCACATGGAGGGTCCAGAAATCACGTTCGCTGAAACCGTTATCGATAACGGCAAGTACGGCAAGCGCACCATCCGTTTTGAAACCGGGCGTCTCGCCCAGCAGGCGCAGGGTTCTGCCGCCGCATACATCGACGAAGAAACCATGCTTCTCTCCGCCACGAGCGCGAGCAAGCAGCCGAAGGAAAACTTCGACTTCTTCCCGCTGACCATCGATGTCGAGGAGCGTATGTACGCTGCCGGCCGCATCCCGGGCAGCTTCTTCCGTCGCGAAGGTCGCCCGTCGACCGAGGCGATCCTCACCTGCCGCCTGATCGACCGGCCGCTGCGCCCGTCGTTCGTCGACGGCCTCCGCAACGAGATCCAGGTCGTCGTGACCGTTCTGGCCATCGCGCCGGACGAGTACTACGACGTGCTCGCGATCAACGCCGCGTCCATGTCGACGCAGCTCGCCGGCCTCCCCTTCTCCGGACCGATCGGTGGCGTTCGCGTCGCCCTCATCCCCGATGAGAACGGCTCCGGCCAGTGGGTTGCCTTCCCGAAGTACTCGCAGATCGCCGACGCCGTGTTCAGCATGGTCGTCGCCGGCCGCGTCGTCACGGATGCCGATGGCGGCCAGGACGTCGCGATCATGATGATCGAGGCCGAAGCCACCGACAACTCGTGGGACCTGATCAAGGGCGGCGCCATCAAGCCGAACGAAGAGGTCATCGCCGAGGGCATCGAGGCATCCAAGCCCTTCATCAAGCAGCTCATCGAGGCCCAGCAGAAGGTCGCGGCATCCGCTGCCAAGCCGACCGGCAACTACCAGGTCTTCCCGCCCTACCAGCCGGAGACCTACGACGCCGTCGCGGCCCTGGCCGAGGCCGAGCTCGGCGACGTGTACAAGATCGCCGGCAAGGTCGAGCGCCAGGATGCGGATGACGCACTCAAGGCTCGCGTCAAGGACGCCATCGCGGCCAGGATCGACGCCGGTGAACTTCCCGCCGGTGCGCTCGGCCAGGTCTCAGCGGCGTACAAGTCCGTCACGAAGAAGGTTGTCCGCACCCGCGTCCTCAACGAGGGCGTGCGCATGGACGGTCGCGGCCTCGCCGACATCCGCCCGCTCGACGCCGAGGTGGCTGTCATCCCGCGCGTGCACGGTTCGGCGATCTTCCAGCGCGGCGAGACCCAGATCCTGGGTGTCACCACGCTGAACATGCTCAAGCTCGAGCAGACGATCGACTCCCTGAGCCCGGTCACCAAGAAGCGCTACATGCACAACTACAACTTCCCGCCCTACTCGACCGGTGAAACCGGCCGGGTCGGAACGCCGAAGCGCCGCGAGATCGGCCACGGAGCACTCGCCGAGCGCGCCCTGGTCCCCGTGCTGCCCACGCGCGAGGAGTTCCCGTACGCCATCCGTCAGGTCTCCGAGGCGCTCAGCTCCAACGGTTCCACCTCGATGGGTTCCGTCTGCGCCTCGACCCTGTCGATGCTCAACGCCGGTGTGCCGCTGCGCGCGCCCGTTGCCGGCATCGCCATGGGCCTCATCTCCGACACCGTTGACGGCAAGACCCGCTACGCGGCCCTGACCGACATCCTCGGCGCCGAAGACGCACTCGGCGACATGGACTTCAAGGTCGCCGGCACGAGCGAGTTCGTCACCGCGATCCAGCTCGACACCAAGCTCGACGGCATCCCCGCGTCGGTCCTGGCCGGAGCGCTCACCCAGGCCAAGGATGCTCGCACCACGATCCTCGCCGTGCTGAACGCCGCGATCGACAAGCCCGACGAGATGGCCCCGACCGCGCCCCGCGTGATCTCGGTCCAGATCCCGGTCGACAAGATCGGCGAGCTGATCGGCCCGAAGGGCAAGATGATCAACTCGATCCAGGACGAGACCGGAGCCGACATCTCGATCGAGGAAGACGGAACCGTGTACATCGGCGCCGTCGACGGTCCCTCGGCCGAGGCCGCCCGCGCCATGGTCAACGCCGTCGCGAACCCGACCAACCCCGAGGTTGGCGAGCAGTTCCTCGGAACTGTCGTGAAGATCGCCGCATTCGGCGCCTTCGTCTCGCTGCTCCCGGGCAAGGACGGCCTGCTGCACATCTCCGAGGTGCGCAAGCTCGCCGGTGGCAAGCGGGTCGAGAACGTCGAAGACGTGCTCGGCGTGGGCCAGAAGGTCCTCGTTGAGATCACCAAGATTGACGACCGGGGCAAGCTGTCGCTCGCACCGGTTCTCGAGGAGTCGGCCGAGTCGGCCGAGTCCGCGAACGCCGAGGCTCCGACCGAAGCGTAGTCTGGTAGTTCTCCCGATCACCTCTCGCCAGGTAGATCGGTGAGACGGAGGGCCCGTCCTGCTTCGGCAGGGCGGGCCCTTTCGCCTGCCGGGCGATCGCCACCCCCGAACTGGGGCCAGAGCCCGCCCTAGATGTTGTTCCCACGGAGGTTGTGTGCGTGGCGTGAGCTAAAAAGGTGAGGACCTCCGGTATCGATTGGGTTACCACACTCAAGCCGATGCCACGGAGGCCCTCA
>NZ_SOHO01000064.1:0-13745 GCF_004403225.1 Cryobacterium sp. Sr8
AACCGGCGTCCCCGACCGACCCTCGACCTCGACACCCCAGCCACCCGGCTGAACCAGCTGCTCAAGGCAGCTGAAACCACCCGCGTTGCCTAGACCGCTTGACTTTGCCCGCCCAACGAAGGTGCCAAACTCACAGTTCGGCGAGGTGGTGCGAAACGGATACCGGGTCGCCGCGTTCAGGGGAGGCGGGGCTAGATGCCCTGCCAGGCGGGCTTGTTCGCCCAGGCGTAGCGGTAGTAGTCGAGGTTCGCGAGCATGCTCGCCGCCGCCTCGTCGACGACGACCGTGACGTGCGGGTGCAGCTGGATGGCCGAGCCGGGCTGGCTGGCCGTGACCGGCCCCTCGACTGCGGCGGCGATCGCCGCGGCCTTGCCCTCGCCGACGGCCAGCAGCACGAGGTGGCGGGCGCGCCGGATCGTGCCGAGCCCCTGGGTGATGCAGTGCACCGGCACCTCGTCGGCAGAGGCGAAGAAGCGGGCGTTGTCGGCCCGGGTCTGCGGGGTCAGGGTCTTCACCCGGGTGAGCGATTCGAACGACGAGCCGGGCTCGTTGAAGCCCAGGTGCCCGGTGCGGCCGATGCCGAGGATCTGCAGGTCCACTCCCCCGGCCCGCACGATGGCCCGCTCGTAGTCGGCGCCGGCGGCGGGCAGGCCGGCCGGGTCGCCGCTGGGCACGTGGATGTTGCCCGGCGTGAGCCCGAGAGGGGTGACGACGTCGCGGGTGATGACCGAGCGGTAGCTTTCCGGATGTCCCGCCGGCAGGCCGACGTATTCGTCCAGGGAGAAGCCGCGCACCTGTGAAACGTCGAGCGGGCGTTCGGCGAACGAGCGGGCCAGCGAGCGGTAGATCGGCAGCGGCGTCGACCCGGTGGCCAGGCCGAGGACCGCGTCGGGCCGGGCCTCGATCAGCGCGCGGATCGAGGCGGCGATGAGCTCACCGGCGGCATCCGCGTTCTCAACAACAATGACTTCGGCCATCGGACATCCGCCTTCGATCTTGATTACTTATGACCTCAGAATACTAGTTTGGATCACTTTCAATCATCACGGGGCCGTTCATGCTGCGTTTGCCAGACCAGCGCCACCGCTTAAGCCGACGCCGATAGACCTAAGGCTGTTGCGCATTCGGACTAAGCCGAGCCAACTCGAACACGCAAGGAGCATGTCATGCGGTCAACTACTTCCCGACGGGGCTTTCTCGGCGGGACTGCCGCTTCGGCGCTCGTTGCCCTCGCCGCCGTCACCGGCGCCGCCGCACCATCACAGGCGGCCGCACCATCTCAGGCCGCCGCACCATCCCAGGCCAACGTCGTCCTCGGCGAACCGCAAGGTGCCGCCCACGCTCACAATGACTACGAGCATGACCGTCCGCTATTCGACGCCCTCGAACACGGATTCACCAGTGTCGAAGCCGATGTCTGGCTCGTCAATGGCGAGCTTCTCGTCGCTCACGATCTCGAGAATGTCCAGCCGGGGGTCACTCTCGAAAGCCTCTACCTGGATCCGCTTGACAGTCTCATCCGCGGGCAGGATCACAGCGTCTACCCCGGCTGGGATGGCACCTTCCAACTGCTGATCGACATCAAGAGTGACGGCGAGAGCACCTACGCTGCGATCGAGGAAGAGCTGGCAGAGCACCCCTCCATCATGACCCGGTACTCCAACGGCAAGACCAAAACCGGACCGGTTATCGCCGTGGTCAGCGGCAACCGGCCCCTGGAAACCATGCGGAACCGTGACTCGCGGTTTGCCTTCTACGACGGACGCTCCGGCGATCTGGCGTCCGGCATACCGGCCGATCTCATGCCGCTGGTCAGTGACAACTGGAACAAGCTCTTCGCCTGGCGGGGTGTCGGGGTGATGCCGGAGAGCGAGAAGGCCAGGTTGCGCGAATACGTGCGGGTGGCGCACGCCCAGGGCTACCGCGTGCGCTTCTGGGCGACCCTCGATGTGCCGGGGGAAGCCCGCGAAGCCATCTGGACCGAGCTGCACGAGGCCGGCGTAGACCACATAAATACCGATGACCTGGCCGCGCTGGAGGAGTTCCTTGGGAGCCGCAGCTAGCGACATCGCCCTCCACCCGCCCGCTCCCGCCATGAATCGCGCCCTACTTGCGTCCCGATCTTCCATTCTCCTGGGGCTGGTTTTCCTGTTCCTGCTCGCGGGAACGTTGCCGGCGTCCGCTCACGTGCGTGACACTGCCGGCTACTCGACAATTCACGGCGACGGCCGTGAAATCTCCTACGAGCTGAGCCTCGAATACGAGATCCTGGCCAAAGCGGTCGACCTGGGGCCGGATGCCCGGGGCGCAGTCGACGACGCCTCTCGCCTGGCGGCGCTCGAGGCCGGAAAGGCTAACCTTTCGGCATACCTGTACGAACGGGTCGTCATTTATCTGGATGGCGCAGCGTGCGAGCCTCACCTTGATGGAGTCTCCACGACGACCCGTGACGAGAATCCGTACGTGCAGATGGACCTGACCTACACCTGCCCGGGCGAGTCGGGCCAGTACCAATTGACGTACGACGTCTTTTCCGACGTGGACGCGATCTCCGACGAGCACACGAACATCGTCGAGTACCAGATTGGCGCGGACAGCGGCCGCACCGTGATGGACGGCGGCCACAATGAACTCCTGATGGGCGAGAACTCGGTCATCGTCTCGAGTTCCCGATTCGCGCTGATGGGCGTCGAGCACCTCTTGTTCGGCCTGGACCACGTGCTCTTCGTCGTCGCGGTGATGCTCGGAGCGACGAGCCTGCGCAACCTCGTGGGCGTCGTGTCGATGTTCACCCTGGCCCACAGTGTGAGCCTGATCACCGCGCTCCTCGGCTGGGTGCAGGTGGGGGCATCCATCGTGGAGCCCCTGATCGCCTTGTCGATCACCTTCGTGGCCATCGAGAATCTGTTGGGCGCCCCGCGCCGCAGACACCTGGTGGTGTTTCTGTTCGGCCTGCTGCACGGGCTGGGATTTGCCGGATCCCTGAAAATCACCGACGACGTCAGCTGGAACCTGGTGGCCTCGCTGCTCAGTTTCAACATCGGAATCGAAGCGGGCCAGGTTCTGCTGCTGCTCGTGATCTTCCCCCTACTCCTGCTCGTGCGTCGGAGCCGCTTCTCGGCGCCGGTCGTGCGGGGGGCGACCATCGTGGTCGCAGTCTTCGGACTCATCTGGTTCCTAGAAAGGTTCTTCTTCGTATGAAACACCTGGCACCCAAACGGCTCCGCCGATGGCTCTACACGGTCACCGCGATCCTGGGCGGGCTCGTGGTCGCCGCGCCCCTGAGCTCGGCCGTCTCGCAGACGATCGACCCACCCAGCGCCGTGGTCTCGGGAACCGTCTTCGAAGACGGCAACGGTAACGACGTGTTCGACGCCCGGGAAAAGGTGCTCCCCGGGGTCACCGTGTCGGATGGCGCCACGATCGTCGTGACGGATGCCGATGGTCGCTACAGTCTGGACACCCCCATCGAGCGGCGCACGACCGACCTCGTCTTCATCACCCAGCCCGCCGGGTATTCGGTCGGCACGGACAAGTTCAAGACCCCGCGTTTTTACCGCGATCTGGGTGAACTCGCCACGGGCGAAGCAAAAAGCGTCGACTTCGGGCTGACCAAGGATCCCAAATCCGCGGGCAGCAATTTCACCTTCGGAAACGTCGCAGACCCCCATGTGAACGCCCAGCTCACCGATCAGGTGAAGGAGATCAACTCCACCAAGGAGGATCTGGCCTTCATCCAGGTCAGCGGGGATTTGACCAACAACGCCACCCAGGCCGAGTTCGACTTCTACAAGGCGGCCACGGCCCTCTCCCCCGTTCCGGTCTGGCCTGCGGTCGGCAACCACGAATATGCAGCCGGCGTCGGCTACGCCGCGCGCATCAACAACTACCGCACCAATGTCGGGCCGGAGTGGTATTCCTTCGACTACGGGGACCGGCATTTCCTCGTTCTGGAAAACAACGGCGCGGCACCCTTCGAGGAACAGCTGGAGTGGGCCAAGCAGGATCTTGCCCAGAACGTCGGGGACAAGCGCCTGGTTGTGCTGACCCATCAGCCGATGAACGTGCCCTTCGGGTCGAACTCGATGTATGACCAGTACGGCGCGATCCTCGAGCAGTACGGCGCCGAACTCATCCTGGTCGGTCACGAACACTCCAACGACGTCGAGCCGAACAGTGCATTCGCCGGCTCGGCCAAGCACGTTCAGACCAGCTCCAGTTCGTACACGATTGACAATTCCCCGCGCGGTTTTCGATACGTGGAAATGACGGATGAGACCTTCAAGAATCCCTTCCGGATGTACGGGGCCCAGCAGGACCTCACCATCACCAGCCCGGCCGCAGGTTCGTCCGTTCCGCTGGACGGCTTCCCCGGAATCCAGGTGAATGCCTACGACACCTCGGACGCGCCGACCAAGGTGCAATTCAAGGTCGACGAGGGCAATTGGCGTCCGCTCAAGTCAAGCGGCGAATTCACCTGGCATTCGGCCCTGCCGGATGACGTTCGCGCCGGCGCACACACCGTCGAGGTGCGCGCGGTCGACGCTGCCGGGGCATCCTGGAGCACGTCGTCGAAATTCACCCTGACGAAGGAAAGCGCGATTCTGCCCAAGGCGGGCGCGAACTGGTCCCAGCACCACGGTGACCAGGGCCACACCGGCGTCGCGACCGACAAGATCGAGGCCGGGCAGCGCCTGGCGTGGTCCTACCGCACCGAGGGGACGTTCCTCACCGGATCTCCGGTGATTGTCGGGGGCATTGTCTACGCCGGTACGCGGGATGAGAACGGCGACGGCAACAGTGCCGTGCACGCCGTCGACCAGGCCACCGGCAAGAAGCTGTGGAGCTACCCGGTTCCGTCCTCGGTGCACGGCAGCATCGCCGTGTCGGACGGCCTCGTGTTCGTTCCGACGTTGCGGGGCACCCTGTTCGCCGTGGACGCCGCCACCGGAAAGCTGAAGTGGCAGCACGACCCCGAGCCGGCACCGGAGGGCTATAACCAGCGCACCTACGGCTACTACGGCGTCACCGTGGCCGAGGGCAAGGTTCTGTACCCGTATCAGTCGCGTCACGGCGAGGCCAACCTGGGCCTGCTCATCGCCCTGGACGTGAAGACCGGCGAGCGGATCTGGGCATCCGCAATGAGCGGCGCCACCATGAGTGACGGCACTCCCGCCGTCGCCGACGGCCGCGTCTACGTGGGCAACCAGACCGCAGACCGCGTGATCGCCTACGACCTGACCACCGGCACGAAGCTCTGGACCGGGGGCGCCGAGCTCGGCGGCTGGCAGGACGGTGTGCCGTCCGCCGCTAACGGGCGCGTCTACATCGGCTCCAACAACGGCATCATCGCCCGCGACGGTGTCACCGGCGCGACGCTGTGGACCTACAAGAGCCCGCATCCGTTGCTGGTGAACGGCGGCGCCACCCCGGCCGCCCCGACCATTGCCGGCGACGTGATTTACATGGGCTTCCCGAGCGGCGCAGTCACCGCCCTGGATGCTGCCACCGGTTCGGTGCTCTGGGATCGCCTTCTGCCCGGCGCACAGTACCGCGCCGGCATCCACAGCTCGCCTGCCCTCAGCGGTGACACGCTGTTCGTCGGATCGAACAACGGCAGCTTCTACGCCCTCGATTCGAACACGGGCCGGTCATTGTGGGAGCACGAGATCGGCACCTGGGTGTCCGCGGGCCCGGCAGTCAGCGGCAACACCGTCGTCGTCGGCGCCTTCGACGGCAACCTCTATGCCTACACCCCCGATGGTGAGGCGGCGAAGCGGTCGGTACCGGGCAAGTGATCAACCGGCGCGTGAACGAGTAACCCGAGCCCCTGCAACCGCAACGGGGAGGGATGGCCACCATGCGGCCGCCCTCCCCGTTGGTCATGGCGGGGGCGGATGCCCAGCGCGGTGACGATGCGCGTGTCCCTCGGCCAGCGCCAGCCCCAGTTCGGTGACCTGTGCCGCGAGTCCAGTGTTGAGGGGGTCTGCTGAATAGGCTTTCAGCGCCTCAGAGAGGGCGGGGACGTTTGGGTCCACGCTGCCGTCGATGATGGCCGTCCACAGTTCCTCGACCGTGTCGCAGAGCTTCGTCGCACCAGTGGGGCCGGCCATGAGCCAGTTGTCAACTAGGGCGGTGACCCGGGGGACACCGGGAACATGTCGGCACACGGCATTGATGACCTGGGCCACGATGATCTGCTGGCGCATCGTTCGCACGTTGCCGAGGATTGCGTCCTGGACAGTCTTCCTGCCGCACGCACCGCACATATGATGTTCCCCTTCTTATGGCATCACGTCGCCGGAGTTGGGTCCGAGCGTCTGGCCCACGTACAGGTTCCCGCCGGGTTCGCTGGCAAGCAGCAGTGCGGTGGGGGCCACTTCCGCCGGAACACCGAATCGCCCCAGGGGCAGTTCGGCGCGTTTAGCAGCCTTCCAGCTCTCCGAGATGCCTTCGACCAGCGGGGTCTCGATCGGGCCGGGTGCGATGCTGTTGACCAGCACATTGTCAGGGGCAAGCTCCAGGGCGAGTGCCTTGGTCAGTCCCACCACGCCGGCTTTCGCCGCGCTGTAGTGGCTGAGCCCCTTCCCCCCTTTTATCGCCAGCTGGGAGGCAATGTTGATGATGCGGCCCCACTTCTGGCTGCGCATCTCCCCCACCACCTCCCGGCAGCAGAGGAAGACACCGGTCAGGTCGACCGCTATCGTTTCGCTCCACATTGCGAGGGTCATTTCCTCCAACGGTGACTCCGTAAGCAACCCGGCGCTGTTGACGAGGATCTGGATTGGTCCGAGGCGCTCCCTGGCGAGGTCGAAGGCGCGGCGTACGCTGTCTTCGTCCGAGACGTCTACCCGGATGACGTCGCCTCCGCCGACCCGGTCCAGGACGGCCACCCGGTCACCGTTCGCCCTGAAGGCTTCAACGATTGCCAGGCCGATTCCGCTGCTGCCGCCGGTGACGACCACGGCCCGCCCGTGCCCGGCGTGAGGTTCGCTTTGCATGCTCATCAGGTCCTCCTGTTCTCAGGCACGCATTTTGACGGTCAGTCCGCCGTCGACGGTGAGCGACTGCCCGGTCACGTATCGGGCATCGTTCGAGGTGAGGAATGCGATGACGCTGGCAACCTCCTCCGGTTCCCCGACGCGACCCCAGGGGATGTCGTTCCCTGCTTGCTGGAGGCCGTCGGGGCCGAGCGAGTTGACCGGGTCAAGCGATTGGGGCGTCTTGATGAGTCCGGGAACGATGGCGTTGACGCGGATCTGGCGCGGGCCGAGTTCCACGGCCAAGCTGCGAACGAGTCCGAGTACCCCTGCTTTCGCTGCGGCGTAATGGGCATGTCCCTCCCACCCGTAGACCGCGCCGGCAATCGAAGAGACGGCGACCATCGCCCCGCCGTCCGGCATTCTTCCGGCCCCGGCGCGTAGGGTCCGCAGCACTCCCGTGAGGTCGACGTCGAGCATCTCATTCCATCGATCGTCGGAGAGCTCCTCGAGGGCGGAGTTGCGGAGGATGCCGGCGTTCGCGACTACATAATCGAGTCGCCCGAATTCCGCCACCGCCCTTTGGGCGAACGCTTCCACCGATTCCGTCCTGCGAACATCCACCTCGTGGATTACGGCCCGGCCACCTGCTTCGATGACGAGGCGCAGGGTCTCCTCCGGGTCGTGGGGATCTGCAGGGAAAGTACCGATGATCGTGGTTACGCCCTGCCGCGCATAGTGGATCGCTAGGGAGCGGCCGATGCCGCTGGCCGCCCCCGTGATGATCGCTACTTTGGCTTCAGGCATTCGCGACCTGAGGAAGTGCCTCGGGCGGGCTTTCCAGGAGCGCTTCGACCGGTGGCTTGGCCGCGATCATCAGCAAGCCCGAGAAGAGGGTTCCCAACGCGCCCACCCAGAGGGCCGCGGTGCCGGTGTCTGCTCCGGCGGCGACGGCGGTGAACAGTGCCCCGCCGATGATGATGCCGGGCTGGCTCATGGCGCCGATGAACGTTGTTCCGGTTGCGCGGCAACTGACCGGGTAGCACTCCGCCATGAAGTACTGGATGGCAGCGTAGGGGCCGACGAGGAAGAACAGACCGGCGCCGTAGGTGAGGATGATCATTGCCGGGCTGACTGCCAGGGGGCTAAGCATGATGGCGAAGGAAATTCCGGACAAAATCCAGCCTCCGATGATGGTCCTCTTGCGCCCGATCTTGTCGCCGAGCCAGCCGTGGAAGATGTATCCGAAGTAGGCCAGGAGGTTGATGACGATCAACATCCAGAAGGCATCGGACAGCTCCACACCCTTGGCGTTCTTGAGGACGGAACTGCCAAGAATGCTGAAGATCATGATCCCGAAGAAGTTGAATATCCAGGCGAGAGAGAAGACAATCGTGTTCCGGCGCAGGTGAGGTTCCCAGATGCGCTTCAGCGGAGCCACCGACGAGTGCTCAACGCCGTAGGAACGAGCCAGTGCGTGTGCATCGTCTGAGCGCCCGTGCTTCTCCAGCCGGGTGAGTTCGTGGTGGAGTTCAAACTGTGGCGTCTCCTTGAGCTTCTTTGCAATGACCCAAACGATGATCACTGCGGGGACTGTTGCCATCAGGTACAGTGCTCGCCAGCCCAGCGTGGGCAGGAACGCAAGGGCCAGGGCGCTGGCCAGCAGGAAGCCCAGCGGCCAGCCTCCCTGGATGAAGGAGTAGTAGAAGCCGGGGCGCTTGCGCTTCTTCGCGTCCTCTGTGACCTGGTAGACCTCGTTCATGTAGGTCGCGTTGACGGCCTGTTCCGAGAATCCCAGTCCTCCGAAGGAGCGGATCAGTACGACGAGTCCGCTGCTGAGGAACGCGATCCCTGTGGGAATGATTGCGGTCAGTCCCGAGACGATCGCCGTGCCCCCGACCGTGACCATCATGCCCTTCCGGCGGCCCAGACGGTCGATCACCGGTCCGATTCCGAAGGCTACGATTGCCGTGCCAACAGCGATCCACGTGTTGATGGCATAGGATTCCGTCGCTGTCCAGCCGAAGGATTCCTGCATGGCCGGCAGCAGCGTGCCGAAGAGCCCGTAGTCGAAGACGGCGATTGTCCAGGCCAGCAAAGCCAGGATGGTGGCAATGTTGGTGTCCCTCTTCGAGAAGGCGGGGAACCTGCGCTTCTCGTTCAGCTTCGGTGCCGTCAGATCGACGGCCGAGGACTGTGTGCTCATGAGTTGATTCCCTTTCGTGGTGCGCGGCTGATGAAGGAGTCGGCGATCTGGTCGAAGGTGAGCCAGTTCACGCCGTCGTGCGAGTTGATGTGCTCTATGAGTCGCTCGAGCATGAGGAGCACCTGCGGGCGGCCGGAGACATCCGGGTGGATGGTCATGGTGAACACCGCCTGGTCCATTTCGCGGTAGACCCAGTCGAACTGGTCACGCCACATCTGTTCAATGTCGCGGGGATTGACGAAGCCGTGCGAGTTCGGGGCGGCCTTGATGAACATCATGGGCGGAAGGTCATCCAGGTACCAGTTGGCTGGAATCTCCACGAGGTCGGTTTCGCGGCCGCGAACCAGCGGTTCCATCCAGGTTTCCGCCGCCTTGCTGTAATCGATCTTCTTCCAGCTGTCTCCGACACGGACGTAGTACGGCTCGAAATCACGGTGCATGAGTGAGTGGTCGTACTTGATGCCGCGCTCGAGCAAAATCTCGTTCGTGACAGGCGAGAACTCCCACCAGGGGGCGACGTAGCCGGTCGGGCGACGCCCCGATACCTTTTCAATCAGCTCGATGGATCGGTCCAGGATGGCAGTCTCCTGCTCCCGGGACATGGCGATGGGGTTTTCGTGGGAGTAGCCGTGGACCCCGATCTCATGGCCCGCATCGACGATCATCCGCGTGAGGTCAGGGAAGGTCTCGATGGAATGCCCGGGGACAAACCAGGTTGAGGGCAACTCATACTTCTCGAAGAGACGAAGGAGCCTGGGCCCGCCCACCTCGCCGCTGAAGAGTCCGCGTGAGATGTCACAGGGCGAGTCTTCTCCGCCGTAAGAGCCGAGCATTCCGGCGACGGCATCGACGTCGACGCCGAAGGCGACCTGTATGTCCTTTTTCATGAATCAGCCTTTCAGTAATGGTGTATTGACTGGGTACGTGGGGATTTCGAACCGGGCTGGGGATGCGCTCCGTGCCGGGCGAACGTCTGGGCGATCTGTTCGCGATCCATCCCCAGCCGGAGCAGGAGGCCGAGCAGAACCAGGGCTTGGGATGGCTTGAGCAGCCCTGACGGGATGGCGCCGGCGGTGGCTAGATCCTTGCCCCCACCGTGGCCGTACACCGGCAGAACGGGGCCGGCCTGCACGCGGGTGCTCGTCACGATCACAACGCCGGCGGCAGTGGCATCTGCAATGGCCTGGCACATCACCCGGTTGGCGTTACCACTGCCCGTCGCCTGCAACACCACGCCCGACGCGCCAGCGCCGCAGGACGCCAGCAACAGCAGGGAATCCGCGCCAGGATAGGCCGCCACGAGATCAACGCGCGGGTCGTCTCCGTCGCCGGCGGACGGCAAAGGCAACGGGTCCAGCCTGGGCAGCACGTCGTCCATCTGTATGTCGCCCGCCGCCGAAATGAATCCGGCCTGCCCGAAGTCAGGATTCGTGAACGCGTGGAGATCAAAGGTCTGGGCCTTCCGGACACCTCTGGCTGGGAAGATCTCGCCGGCAAAGCAGAGGAGCACCCCGCGTTCGCGCGCTGCGGCCGAGCCGGCGAGGGCGATCGCTCTGGAAAGGTTGTCTGGCCCGTCCGGTTCGGCCGAATCGGCGGGCCTTTGCGCCCCCGTGAATACGACCGGGCGCGGATCATCATGGGTGAGGTCCGCGAGGAATGCGGTTTCCTCCATGGTGTCGGTGCCGTGGGTGACGACGACACCCATGACCAGGGGATCGGAGAGAGCGTCTGTGATCTTCGCGCAAATGTCGGCCATGTCACCGAAGGTCAGAAGGTAGGAACCCTCATGGAAGAGATCGACGACCCGCACCGGATAGGGAGGCTGCGAGCGCAGGCTCCCCAGAATCTGCTCGCCGCGATCAATCGCGACTGTCGCGCCACCGAACGCCGGCTGCACTCGAGAAGATATCGTGCCGCCCGTTGCCAGTAGCACCACGTGGGCGCCTCCTGGGTCTCTCATGTTCACTCCGATGTGAGGCAACGCAATCGATTGGGTAATCGCGCCAGGCCAGTCCGCGGATATCTGGAGAACTGCGGGTGGACGACACGGGTGTCTGCAAGAGCGGGTTCCGCAGGCCTTGTGGCCGATGTCACCCAATCGATTGGGTTGCGGTAGAGGAAACTATAGAATCTGTTGAAGGGGCACGTCAAGCAGCTGCTGAACATTGGTGTCGATCGCATGCGAGCACGCGCGAGATGAAGGGGTCCAGATGAACGACAACAGACCGCCCGAACGCGCCGTCACGTTGAAGGATCTGGCCAGCGAGCTCGGCCTGCACTCCTCGACGGTGTCCCGCATATTGCACTCGGGCACGGACGTCGCGCGGAGCGCAGCCTCTCCGGGGACGGCCGAGCGCGTGCGAGCACTGGCCCGCGAGATGGGCTATTCGCCGGACCCGCAAGCGACGAGCCTGCGAACCCGACGCACACACCTTCTGGGAGTGATCGTCCCCAGGCTCTCCGACCTGGTGCTGGCGATAATGTACGAGGGGATCGAAGAAGCGGCCGCCGAGGCCAACTACTCCACTTTTGTCATGAATTCCCGAGATGACCAGGAACTGCAGCGCCGTAAGACGGAGATCATGTTGGCCCGGCGGGTGGATGGCATGATCTTCGGGGACGCCCATCTCGACGGCAGTCTCCTGGCGGAGCTGTCCGACCGGGGGGTTCCGTTTGTTCTCATGAATCGGCGGGTTCCCGGTTATCCATCGGCCACCTGCGACGATGTTCGGGGAGGCGAGCTCGTCGCTGACCACCTGTGGAGTTCGGGGCACCGCACTGTCTCCGTGATCGCGGGGGAACCCTACGCAAGCACCGCCGTCGACCGGGTGGCGGGTTTTGTCCGCCGCTGGCGGGAGCTAGGCGGCGATATCCCGGACAGCGCGGTCGTGTGGTCTGGCTTCGATACAGTCGGAGGCAGGATCGCGGCGGAGAAGATACTTAAGAATGATGCGCGTCGACCCACCGCGTTGTTCGCAGTCAATGACTTCGCTGCCATCGGCGCTATGGGCGCTGTGCGCTCCCAGGGTTTGCAGGTTGGCCAGGACATGGCCGTTGTCGGATACAACGACACCTCTCTCGCGGCTCAACTTCCGATCTCTTTGTCTTCGGTACACTCCCCCATGCTCGAGATCGGACGCTCCGCGGTGCAGTTGCTTCTTCGTGTTCTCAATGGCGAGCAGGCTGAGTCGATCCGGCTGGAGCCGACGCTCTGCGTGCGTGAGAGCAGCGCATAAGGCGAACTCGAGCACACGACCGGCCAGACGGGCGAGCGCCGCCGACTCCGCCGCCGAGGTTGCCGGTTCCGGTCGAGTTTGCCCGGCGCACCAGGCAAAGTCGACCGGAACCGGCAAACACGCTCGGTCGACCGGCCAAGGTGCGACTGTCCAACCGGGAAACCCCCGCCCCGCGGCGCCGGGCGACGGCCGCGGCCAGGCACGGATGCGCCGGCCTTGTATCGTGAGGCCAGTGAAGTACTCCCTCGCCCTCGTGTTCGCCGCCCTCTTCTGGGCCGGCAATTACGTCGTCGGCGCCGTCGCCGTGCAGTCCGTCTCGCCCCTCGACCTCAACTGGTGGCGCTGGACGCTCGCCTCCGTGCCGCTCCTCGTGCTCGCCCAGCTGATCGAGAAGCCCGACTGGCGGGCCGTGCTGCGGCACTGGCCGCGGCTGCTGCTGCTCGCGGCGCTCGGGCTCACCGGGTACACCCTCCTGCTCTACGGGGCGCTGCAGTTCACGACGCCGCAGTCGGCGTCGCTGGTCAACGCGGCCAACCCCGCGGTGATGGTCGTGCTCGCCGCCCTCCTGCTGCACGAGCGGATGGGCTGGCGCGGCATCCTCGGCCTGCTGGTCAGCCTGGTCGGGGTGCTGCTGGTGATCACCGACGGGGCGCTGGCATCCGTTCTCTCGCTGAGGTTCAACCTGGGCGACCTGCTCATGCTCGGCGCGATCGTGGTCTGGAGCCTGTACACGATCTTCGGCCGCGGCCTGAAGGTGCCGCCGATCACCGCGACGGCCGTGCAGGCCGTGATGGTGGCGGTGCTGATGGCGCCGGCTGCGGTGGCCGGCGGGGTGTCCTGGCCGGCCGAGGCGCCCATCGCCTGGGCGCTCGTGTACATCGTGGTCTTCCCGTCGATCGGCTCCTACCTGCTGTGGAACATCGGGGCGCACGGCATGCCGGCGGGCCGCGCCGGCCTCTACCTCAACCTGATCACCGTCTTCACCGTGGTCATCGCCGTCGCCCTGGGCGCGGTGCTCACCGTGCCCCAGCTGCTCGGCGGACTGATCGTGTTCGCGGGCGTCGCCCTGAGTTCCCTGCGCCCGGCCCGCACGGATGCGCCGGCGCCGCGGGATGCACCGATTGAGGTCTCCCCGCCCATGCCTGGCGCGAAGAAACCCTAGCGAGCGCGCTCCACTGTGGGCATGCGCGGGTAGTATGCCGCTTCGCGGGCGGTGCGCGCTGATTGCCATGATGGTCGTAAGACACCCTAGGCAAGCAGTGCGGGGAATTGGAGCAGCTATGAATGACCCGATTATTGGCGTGACGCGGACGGGGCGGCGGT
>NZ_SOHO01000018.1:0-14415 GCF_004403225.1 Cryobacterium sp. Sr8
ACCGCCGCCCCGTCCGCGTCACGCCAATAATCGGGTCATTCATAGCTGCTCCAATTCCCCGCACTGCTTGCCTAGGGTGTCTTACGACCATCATGGCAATCAGCGCGCAGTACCGCGCGGGCAGCGGCAAGAACTACATCGCCGGCGACGGAACGGTCACCGAAATCGCCGCGGAGGAGAGGAATGCCCCGATCGAGTTCTCCGGGACGCTGGAATCCGGCGCAACGGTCAGGTCCGCGGACTACCGTGGGCGAGTTCTCGTCGTCAACTTCTGGTACGCAGGCTGCGCGCCCTGCCGCGCCGAGGCCCCGGATCTGCAAGCGCTGTGGACGAAGTACCAGAATCGAGGCGTCGCCTTCCTCGGCGTGAACATCCGCGACCAGACGGACACCGCACTCACGTTCTCGAACACGTTCGGCATCACCTATCCCTCGGTCATCGATGCGGACAACGGTGCTGTCCAGCTGGCCTTCAGTGGGGTGATCGCGCCCAACGCGGTTCCCACCACCCTCATCGTCGACAAGGACGGCCGGGTCGCCGCGCGGGTGCTCGGACGCATCTCCAACGCGAGCATCCTCGACGCCCTGATCAAGACCGCGCTCGAGGAGCGCGACCAATGAAACAGCCACGGTCCGGCAATCCCGCCGTTCCCCGGCGTACGACCAAGGAAAGCATGTCCGACCTATGAACCTTCTAGCCAGCATCCCGAGTCCCGACATCAGCTTCATCCAGCTGGGGCCGTTCCGGGTCCACTTTTACGCGCTGTTCATTCTCAGCGGCATTGTCGCGGCCATCGCCCTCACCTCCAGCCGGCTCTGTCGACGCGGTGGGCAACCGGGACTCGTCCTCGACATCGCCCTCTGGACCGTGCCAATCGGCATCGTCGGTGGACGGCTCTACCACGTAGTCACCCACCCGAACGACTACTTCTTCGCCGGCGCCGACCTCTGGAAGGTCCTCTATGTGTGGGAGGGTGGCCTAGCGATCTTCGGCGCCGTGCTGTTCGGGAGCGTCGGCGCCTACATCGCCTGCCGGAGGGCCGGACTGCGTTTTCTCTCCTTCGCCGACGCGCTGGCACCCGGGATGCTGCTCGCACAGGCCCTTGGCCGGCTCGGTAACTATTTCAATCAGGAGCTCTTTGGCGGCCCAACCACGCTTCCCTGGGGCCTGGAGATCGACCCGTCCAATCCGGCATTTCCCGCGGGGCTCCCCGCGGATACGTTCTTCCACCCGCTGTTCCTCTACGAGATGCTGTGGAACCTTGCTGGCGTCGCCGTGATTCTGCTCGCGGAACGCCGATTCGACCTGCGCTGGGGCAAGGCGCTGGGCCTCTACCTGGTCATCTACGGCACGGGGCGCACCTGGCTCGAAGCCCTCCGGCTCGATCCGACAGAGTTTCAGCTGCTCGGAGTGAAGATCAACATCATCACCGCGGTACTCGTCGCGTCCATCGGCCTGGTCCTGATCATTGTTCAGGCACGCCGACACCAGGAACGGGAGCTCAGCCCGTACTTGCCCGGACGGGAATGGCCGGCCGAGGACACGGCGGTCGGTCAGCCGCTCGTCGTGACCGACCCCGCGACTTCGTCGGCCCAGAAAACCGAACAGGTCAAGAGGCATATCCAGTGAATCTCAATGAGCTCTCGATCCTGAGCCTGTACTCGGCCATGGGCGTGTATGCGTTCGCGTTCATCGCATTCTCGATCGACCTGGCCAGGCGCTCCTCGGCGGCGGGGGCCGCGCAGGGCGACGGACAGCTCGCGGCCGAGTCCGGAAGCTCCGTCACCGCAGCCGGCGGCACGACGACCCTGACCCGGATCAGCACGCGCATCGCCAACGACGCGGCCACGCCGTACGGCCGCTCGGCCAGCCTCCGCGTCGGCGTCTCGCTGACCGTGCTCGCCTGGGCGCTGCACCTGGCCGCCACGGTGCTCCGCGGCATCGCCGCGGAACGGGTCCCGTGGGCGAACATGTACGAGTTCGCGATGATCGGGACCCTGCTCATCATGACGGTGTTCCTGATCGTGCTGACCCGGGCCGACTTGCGCTTCCTCGGCACGTTCGTGACCGGCCTGGTGCTCATCCTGCTGGGGATCGCCGCCCTCAGGTACTACGTCGAGGTCGCCCCGCTTCCGCCGGCGCTGCAGTCTGTGTGGCTCGTCATCCACGTCTTCGTCGCCTCACTGGGCACCGGGTTCTTCGCGCTCGGTTTCGCCCTGTCCACTGTGCAGCTGCTCCAGTTCCGGCGAGAGAGCCTCATGGCCGAGGACCGGGTGACTCGGCTGCGGTTCGTGGCCACGCTGCCGTCCTCGGCGACGCTGGAGAACCTTGCCTACCGGGTCAACATCATCGGTTTCATCCTCTGGACCTTCACCCTCATGGCCGGATCGGTCTGGGCGGAGCAGGCCTGGGGCCGCTACTGGGGCTGGGACACCAAGGAGGTGTGGACCTTCATCATCTGGGTTGTCTATGCCGGCTACATCCACGCCAGGGCGACCCGCGGCTGGCGCGGCTCCCGGTCGGCGTGGCTGGCGATCATCGGCTTCAGCGCGGTGCTGTTCAACTTCGGCATCGTGAACGTCTTCTTCAAGGGCCTGCACTCGTACTCCGGCCTGTAATCCCACCAACCAACCCATTAGGAGGAACAATGAAACACCCACGTGGAGACGCGGCCACTGCGGCCGCCAAATCGACGCCGACCCCGGAAGAACTAGCCAGGCAGAAATATTGGCGACGGCGGCGCTTCGTACGGATCGGACAGGTGCTGATGGCCACGGGAGTTCTCGTCGCCCTCGTGCACTGGCTCGCACACATTGAGGCATTCGGGCCGCAGCAGCCTGCGCTATGGCTGGATGTTGTCGCCGGATACCCGATGGGGGGAGTCCTGCTCATCGCCGGCGCAATCGTGGCAGGGCGAAAATAGCGATGGGCATGGAGGATTTCTGGTTCAACGCCATCTATTCCGTCGCACCCACCCTCGGCGTCGGACTGATCTTCTGGTTCATTATGCGCGCCATCATCCGCTCGGACCGAACCGAACGGAAGGCGTACGCGCGGATCGAAGCGGAGGAGCGGGCCAAAGAGGCAGCGACGGTGAGCGAGCATCGCTGAGGACTTCGCGCAGGTTGTTCTCAGCGGCCAGCTGCTGGTCGCGATCCCGATCGCGCTACTGGCCGGTCTGGTCTCCTTCGCGTCACCGTGTGTGCTGCCTTTGGTGCCCGGATACCTGGCCTATGTCGGGGGGATGGCCGGTCCGGATGTTGCCCGTGGCCGGCGTCGCATGATCGCCGGTGTCGGCTTGTTCGTGCTGGGTTTCTCGGTCGTGTTTATCTCCTACGGGGCAGCCTTTGGCGCGGCAGGGTACTGGCTCGTGCGGTGGCAGGATTCCATCACGCGGATCCTCGGCCTTGTCGTGATCCTGATGGGACTCGCGTTCATCGGTGTGTTCTCCTTCTTTCAACGCACCGCGAAACCGCGCTTCGCCCCTGCGACCGGACTGGCCGGCGCGCCGCTCCTCGGACTCGTCTTCGGGGTCGGCTGGACGCCGTGCCTCGGGCCGACCTTGACGGCGATCTCGCTGCTCAGCCTCGGCTCGGGGTCCCCATGGCGCGGGGCACTGCTCGGACTCTTTTACTGTCTGGGGCTCGGCATTCCCTTTTTACTGGTCGCGCTCGGCCTGAACTGGATGGCGGGAGCGATCTCCTGGTTGAAGCGACACATTCGCACGATCAACATCGCCGGAGGATCGATGCTCATCCTGATCGGTGCATTCATGGTCACCGGAGTTTGGACGATGTGGATCTACAGCATGCAAGCCCTTATCGGCGGGTTCGTCCTGCCAATCTAACTATCCGTCCCGTCCCCTATCGAAGGAATACCTATGAACCACATTCTTACCCGCAGAACATTCCTTGGCGCCTCCGTGGCAGCTGTCGCCGCCGCGACGCTCGCAGGCTGCACCAATCCGTCTGTCGCCCGCATCCTGCCGACTGACCCGATGATCGCTAAATTCGAGGCGCGTCGGGCCGCGACCGGCACCACGGTCACCCAGCAGCTCACCGCCGGTTCATTCGACACCAACATGGCGGGAACAACGCTGAAGACGTGGGGCTACAACAGTTCCCTCAACGGACCCCTCATCCGAGCGAAAACCGGTGACCTGCTGGACATCCCCCTGACCAACAGCCTTGAGGAAGCCACCACCATTCACTGGCACGGGCTGGCCCTGCGAAACAACGCCGACGGCGTCCCAGATATTACTCAGAAGGCCGTTGCTGCCGGGGCCGATTACAGTTACCGATTCCGGCTCAACGCTCCGGGGACGTATTGGTACCACTCGCATGTGGAAATGCAACGGGAACGTGCGCTCTACGGTGCCCTCGTCGTCGAAGACCCCAACGAACCCCTCGCCTATGACCAGGATTGGGTCATCATCCTCGACGATTGGATTGACGGTGTCACCGGAACACCCGATGACGTTCTCGCGGAGCTCTCCACGGGGATGGGGGCGGGGATGTCCGGGATGGACATGGGCATGAAGTACATGCTCACCGGCTCCAACAGCGACTACCTCGGCGGTGATGCGGGTGACGTGAAGATACCCCTCCACCTGTTCAATGGAAAGTCAATCCAGGATGCAGAGGTACTCAAGAGTCGGCCGGGAAACCGCATCCGCTTGCGGATCATCAACGCGTCGGGCGACACTGCCTACCGCGTCGGTGTACCCGGACAGAAAATCACGCTCACCCATGCGGATGGGTTCCCCGTGGAACACCGGGAGGTGGACGCGGTCGTCCTGGGAATGGGAGAACGAATCGATGCCATCCTCACGGTCCAGGATGGGTACACTCCCGTTCTTGCCCTTCCCGAGGGAAAGAAGGGCAGCGCCTGCGGCCTGGTCAGCACCGGCACCGGCACGCCCCCGGACGCCGCCGCTCTTCCGCCGGTTTTGGACGGCGTCGTGACCGATGGCGGGCGGTTAAAGGCCGATGAATCCGTTCTTTTCACGCGCAAATCCCCGGACCGCATCCACGAAATGCGGTTGACCGGTGGCATGGAGAAATACGACTGGGGCATCAACGGGCGCCGCTTCGATATGAAGGACCCGTTCGCGGGTTCGTTCGACATCGCTGTGAACGACCGCGTCCAAGTGAAGGTCATCAATGACACCAAAATGTGGCACCCCATGCACCTACACGGGCACACGTTCCAGCTCGCCGGGAACGGTGCCAGAAAAGACACCGTCATCGTCCGTCCAAAAGAAACCGTGACATTAGAGTTCCAGGCGGACAACCCTGGGCAGTGGCTCACCCACTGCCACAATGCCTATCACGCCGGGCGCGGCATGATGGGCCTGTTCTCCTACGTCCGTTAGAAACGCTCATCTGCCGTGAAGACTGTTGCGTCGCTGGCCTGGCCGAGCCAGAGTCTAGCTCTGCCCTTTGGCCTCGAGGTTTTTCAGGGCTGAGCGCAGGCGAGCATCGGCGTCGTTGGCAACCTCTTGAACTGCCGAGGAATCGCTGAGCTGCACCATAGTCTGCGGGTCAATTGTCTGGACCACGGTCACGGTGGCATCGGGGCCACGCCGAATGACAACATTGCAGGGCAGCAGTACGCCCATGTCCGGTTCAGCGGTGAGGGCGCGTTGAGCCAGCACCGGATTGCAGACGCCGAGAATGACGTAGTCGCCGAGAGCCTGAGCGCTTTCCACCCCCAATTTGGCTTCGAACGTGGACCGAACATTGATCTCGGAGAGGACGCCGAAGCCCTGTTCGGTCAGCAATTCTCGAGTTCGCTGCACCGCTACTTCGTAGGGCAGGGCGATTGTGACGGTATGTGCGTAACTCACATGGTTCTCCAATGATTGTTTCTTTGATTGAGCAATAAACAGCGCGTTCGCAACGGGGTCAAGTCGCTTCGATGATGCCCATCATTCCTTGGTCTTCGTGGTCGAGGATGTGGCAGTGGTACACCGTGGTTCCGGCGAAATCGTCAAAGGAGATGCGCACCGTGGCGCTACCGTTTGCGGGCACATTGACCACGTCCTGCCAGACGACACCTTTCACAGGGCGGCCTGCTTGCTCGGTGAGCTGCATCGGCCAGACGTGCAGGTGGAACGGATGATCCATCGGACTGGTGTTGGTGAGGGTCCATTCCTCGACGGAACCACCCCGCACCTTCACGTCTACCCGCGATGGATCAAAAGGGTTTCCGTTGATAGTGAAGCGCATCATGCTCGAGCCCATACCGCCTCCCGAGCCCATGCCTCCACCACCCATGCCCATGGCAAGGGTCAGTTCTCGTCTCGCTGTGACCGTGGCGGTTCGAAGATCGCTGGGCACGGGCTGCGCGGGCACTCGGGCAAGGGCGGCACCTTGGGCTCCGGTGACGTCCAGGGTGAGCAGGTCCGCGCCCGAGGACGCGACCTGGGTGCCGCCCATCATGCCCGAAGAGGCGCCCCTGTCCACGGGCAACGTACGCAGAATCGATGCCCCGGCCGTGGTGGTAACCAGGAGATCGGCCCGATTGCCTGGTGCAAGGATTACCTCCTCAATATCCTTCGGACTCGCGAAGCGCCCGGAGTCCATCCCCAGCAGTTGCATGTGTTGTCCGTCCAAACGCAGCCGAAGGTATCGGGAAACGCAGGCGTTGATGATTCTCCACCGTTCGCGTTCTACCGGTCGGGCATTCAAGCGCGGGGTGAGCTGACCGTTGACCAGGACCAAGTTGCCTTCCCTGCCAGCCATTCGATCCATCGCGGAAGCCGTCTGAACCCTCCCTGACCCGTCAAGGCTGATGTCTGAGATGACCAGGATGCGTTCCCGGCCGACCGGGATGGAGTTCGGGTCCTCCACGACGATGGCCCCGTACAGGCCGCCAAAGACCTGGTCCGCTCCCATCCCGTGGTGATGGGGGTGGTACCAGTAAACGCCCGGCGGGTGATTCTCCGGCAGCAGGTATTCGTACTCGAAACTAGTGCCAGGCTCAACAGCGACGAGAACATTGTCGCTGTTACCCTCTGGGGAGACATGAAGGCCATGAACATGCAAATTGGTGGCAGCGCTCAAGCCATTCTGAAGGGTCACGTTCATTCGGTCACCCGGGCGGACGAACAGGGTCGGCCCGGGAAGGCCACCGTTGTAAGAAAGCGCCCTCGCCTGCCTGCCCGCGATCCGCACTTGGCCCTCGGCCGCTTCGAGTTTCACCTGCAATCGACCGTTGGCACTTCGCAACAGTTGCGGTTCCATAAACTTCGGCCCCGCGACGGGGCTTGTCCCGGAATTCCAACCCCAGAGCAGGCCAGTCCCGCCGACGACGGTCCCTGCAACGCCCAAGCCGCCGAGCGCGAGCACGTTTCGCCTGGAAAGGGGCTTCACGGCTTGGTTTCGCCGAGCACGGTCAAGCGTTCCTGGTATTGCTCGGTGGTCAGCTCGCCCTTGGCGTAGCGCTCATCGAGTGTCTGTCGGGCAACGCTAGTAGCCGCCCGAGCGGGCAAGAGCCCCGTGTCTTCAGCCGAGCCGTCCCGGCGGTCTTTACTGCCGAAGGAACGTACCGCCCAGATCACGAGGAGCACAATTCCAGCGGTCACCGGTAGTCCCAACATTCCGCCCCAGCCCTGCATGCTGAATCCGTTTCCCCACATCACCTTGTGTCTCCTTCAACATCCGCTAAGCAGTGGCCCGGTGTGCCCGTCGCCCTGCTTTCACCCTACGTCCGGAATACCCCGTTGGGTATATCGTCATTTTTCTCGGATGATACTCACGGCCAGTTCCGGGTCGGCATTGGTCGGCAGGGGTAAGGACGGCGGCCCGGTAGGAGTGCCGCCGAAGCGCCGCTTCGTCACCATCCAAACGTGGGCAGGGATAATGAGAATTGGTCGGCGATTGCTTCGCGGTCCTTCATCCACACCAACGAAGCCCTAAGAGCAGTAACCAACAGGTCAATTTGGACGGGATACGCGTTGCCGGCGCCGCCGACCGTGGGTGCCCACATAACTCAGCCCCTGTCGCGGGTCCAACGACACTGTGAGGGGCAAGTAATCTCGCCGGTCCATCCCAAGACGCTCGACAATGATGAGAGCATCCACTCAGTGGGATGCGTCGAACCCGAAATCGCGGGACTGTCCGGGCGATAGGGTGACATCGTGGCCCTCGATCCTTACTCTGATGGGCATCGCGCCGCCGGGCGACAACTGCAGTCACAGATTCGACGCCGTCAGTTCCGGGCGTATTGGCTGTTCCCGGTAATTGATGGCAAGAACAACTTTGATTAGCTCCGGCGGAAGCACCGCGTGCAGCCAGCAGCATGTCGTCCCGGATTTCGAGACCGGTGTAACAGGGCACCACAATGTCCGCCGACCCAGTCATCGCCTCGAGGTGGATTCCCTCCTGGATGCTGCCGCCTTGGATGTCGCCGAGGCCCATGTTGCGGAGCAACTCCCGCCGTTCCTGGGCCGGGAACAGGTAAACAGCATGAGAACGTCGGCCTGTTTGGAGTGCCGGTAGTTGTTCGTGCTGTCCGCTTCGGAATGGAGGATGAGGTCCAACCGGTCCAGTGAGCCGTACTTGGCCCGGGATGCGTCGAGGCGCGCGCTCTGGCTCAGTCGGGTCTCGGAGCATGTCCATCCCTCCGACCGGATTCTGTTTCAGCCGCCAGCCGGTCCATGTGATCAGGACGGGGTCTTCGGCCCTTACACTCGAAACCATGCGGGGACGACACTATGGGCAACGCATGTGACGGATCTGACGGAGGACGGAGTTCGTGGGCGGCGATGGAGGATTCAGGATCGTGGCCGGGGCGGACGGTTCGGCCCCGTCGCGTCTCGCGCTGCAATGGGCGGTCACGGCGGCGCGGCTGCGCCATGGCCAGGCAGCGAGGGCGTGACGGTGACCGGTGATGTCGTTCACGGCAACGCGGCCGCCATACTCCTGCAGGCGGCCGAGAACGCCGACCACGTGCTTTGTGGATTCGCGCGGCCTCGGCAGATTCACGGGGTTTCTGCTCGGCTCCGTGTCGACGCAGGTCCATCATCACTCGCCCTGTCCTGTGCTGGTGGTACGGACCCGGTCCCGGACCGGCCGCGACGTATTAGGCCTCCGTTGACCCCCTGGAATCCATGCGCCGGAAGCAGCGACCGTGACAATTGACCATTCCTCGCACCCGCACCCGGCGGGCGGTCCCCACGGCGGGACGGTTCCGGCAGGACGGACCTTCCGGGGCAGGCTCCACGCGCTGTGGCACACGGTGGTCGGCGCGGTGGGCTTGGTCATGGGGCTCCTTCCGCACGTCCTTCACCACATCGGGCTGCTCGCCGGGACGGCATTGGTAGCTGGATCCGGCGGCACTGCGCTGTTCGGCGTGCTGGGTCTCCTTACGTCCATTCCGATGCTGGTCCGCCTCTACCGGCGGTTCGGCAGCTGGATCGCACCGGCGCTGGGACTGCTGGTCTTCGCCGCCATGTTTTCCCTGTCCGCGTTCGTCATCGGCCCGGCCATTAGCGGCACCGGAGGGGAGGTAACCCCTGGCCCGGTACCAACGGTGGACCATACCGGCAACCACACCGGAGGCCACTGAACACCCGGGGGCGCCCGGGTATCCCGGTGGCAGGTCCGTCGGTCTGGGCATTAAGCTGCCGCTCGAGCACCGGCTCAACGATCCGCCCGCCCGGCCACGTTTGCTGCTATATTCCCATCGAATCGACCGAATCCACCGGTTAGTACGCGGGGGCGCTCACCGCCTCGACAAAGTGGGACGGGGCATGCATGGTCAACAGGGCAGCGATCCGGAGACTTCGTTTGGCTGCGGCGGCGTTTGTGCTCGCGCTGGGGGGGCGCAGCCATCGCCCAGCCTGCATCGGCCGACGGAGGGGACGCCGATGCGGAGGGTTATGTGCTCGTCCAGCAGGCGCTCGGACACCTTTTCCACGACACGGGCCCGGTTGGTACCGCCGGTGCGTTGATGGAAATAGATGAGTTACTCAACGCCGAGGATCAGCACGGGGTCGCCGTCGACGAGGTCAGACAGGCGAAGACCGCACTCGAAGGGGGCAAGATCGCGGAGGCGCGCACCCAGCTGCAGGGCTCTATCGCAGCGGCGGTGGCAGCGCTCAAGCCGGCGAGGGGCGACGAGACCGGCACCACGGTCGTGCTGGGCCCGCTGCCGCCTCGGGGGCCGCCGACGGGGTGGGACTGGGCGCTTCTTCTTCTAGCTTCACTCGCGGCCCTGGTCGGCACGGTTCTGGCCATCCTGTTCCGGCCCCGCGACAGCCTGCGCGAGCTGCGTCAGACGTTGAGCCCTCACCGGGCCACCTCGCCGAGCCCATCGGAACGGCGCCGACGAGGAGAGGCCCCTGATGACAAGTGAGATCGTCGACGCCGTTCCTCCCGCGGAATCGAAAACGTGGCTCCGGAAGGCCTTGGATGCGATTGACGAGCGGATGGGCATCTCGGCCCTGAGCTACCCCGTTCCAGAGCACGCCAACCGAATCGCGTGGACCCTGGGCGGGATCACCGCCGTCAGCTTCGTCGTGCTGCTGGTGACCGGAATCGTGCTGGCTCAGTTCTACGCGCCGGTGCCGGAGGTTGCGAATCAGTCGATTCGCGACATCGAGAACACGGTCTGGGCCGGCAGTTTCATCCGGGGAATCCATTTCTGGGCGTCGCAGGCGATGTACGTCACGGCCGTACTGCACATGGTCCGGGTGTTCGTGACGGGCTCCTACAAGAAACCGCGGGAGGGAAACTGGCTCGTCGGCGTCGCAATGCTGGGGCTCGTGACCTTCGCTGTCTTCACGGGGACGGTTCTCAAGTGGGACCAGGAGGGGTTTGAAGCGCTCGGTCACAACGTCGAAATCGGCAATCTCCTGGGCGGCGTCGGCTTGTGGTTTTCCCCGGCATTTTCCGACCAGATCCCGATTCTGCTGCGCCTGTACGGCGCTCACGTGGTGATCATCCCGGGTCTCATTCTGGTGCTCCTCATCCTCCATTTCCTTCTGGTCAAGCGGCACGGAGTGTCCCCGCACCCCTCGCTGCCGGCCGGAGCGTCCGGCGAGCAGGCCTCTGCAGCAGAGCCAACGGAGCCGCTCACGCGGCACATCCGTCGTCTCGTCACGTTCGGGCTCGCGCTGGCTGGAATCCTGGGGATCTTGGCGGTTCTTCTTCCTGCCCCGCAAGGACCCTCCCCGGTGGCCGGGATCGAGGTGACCAAGCTGCCGTGGATGTTCTGGTGGCCCTTCACCCTGGAGAACTGGTTCGGACTGTCGGCCATTGTCTGGGGCGAAGTGGTGTTCTTCGTCATTTTGGTAATTATGCCGTTTGTGGATCGCAATTCGAACCGGTTATGGCGCCGGCGACCAGTCGCCATGATTTCGGGCCTCGCTGTCGCGCTGGCTGTCATTGTGCTGACCGTACTGATGGCCATTACCCCGACCGAAATGCATCTATGAACGAGCCGAGGTCAGCCAGCCGGCAAAGCCGGTCACCGCTCAGACGCGCGCATCGCTCGCTCTGGACCCTGGTGGCCGTCACGATCGCGATGGCCGGCGCGCTCACCGGTTCGCTCGCCGCCCCGCCCGGCCCGCTCACCGGCCTGAGCTTCGCCGTCAGTGCCGTGGTCTTCGTCGTCGCTCCGGCGCTGGCTGCCCGGGTGACGATCGCACTCGAGCGGGCCCGCCGCCGGTCACACCCCAACGCTGCCGATAGAGTCTGGCCCGGGTTGAGGGAGAGCCTGGCTCAGCTCAGGGAGCCTGGTCGTTCGAGGGGGGGACCCTCCCGTGCGGGCCAATGCCCCCAGACGGCCGCTGTGAAGCGGGCCAGATCGGCGAGCCCCAGGGTGCCTTCACCGAGTCCGACCGTGAGTAGCTGCCGAAACACCCTCTCGTCTCGCCCGGAGGCTCGGACGGAGGCCTCAACGGCGCGCGGTCGGTCGATTAGTCGATAGAGCGCGCGTAACTGGCGGTGCTGACGGCCGAACCGCGACCGCATCGCCCGGGTATACGTGCCGCCGGCGTCGGCGGCGACTGCTGCGCGACCGGCCAGCGCGCCCGAGGCCAGCGCGTAGAAGATGCCCTCGCCGGTCAGCGGGTTGACCAGGCTGGCCGCGTCACCGACAAGCAGCACGCGCCCGACGGCGGGCCGGGGCATACACGTCGACAGCGGCAGCAGGTGTCCGGTCATCCGGGTGGACTCGATAGCGAAGCCGGGGAGGAGCTCGATGGCCCGGCTCAGGAGTCTCGCCTTGCTGGTGGCGGGAGCAGCCGTCCCGTAACCCACGTTGACCGTGGCGTGCGCGGTCGGGAACGCCCAGGCGTAGCCCAGACCGTTGCCAGGAACCGCATCCCAATGGACGTACAATTCGGCGAACCCGTCGGGTGCGGGGGCGTAGCCTCGCACGGCGACGGCCAGATGCCGGCCGCGGTTGGGTGGCTGGCCGGTGGCGCGTCGCACCATCGAGTTGGCGCCGTCGGCGCCGATCAGCACCGGTGCCGCGTATCTCCCGTCAACGACGACCCGGTCGGCGTACTGCTGGATCTCGCGCACCGTATGGTGACGAACACGGCAGCCGGCGGCGATGGCGGCCGTCACCAGCCGGAAGTCGAATTTGGCCCGGGGGACAACGTAACCTGGCGCGGGGGCGAGCCCGACCATGTCCGCGCCGGAGGCGGCTGCCAGTCGGAAGCGAGACACCCGCTCCTCCGGACGGAGGAGGTCGGTGAGCCCCAGCTCAGCCAGTTCAGTAACGGCGTCAGGCCCGACCGCGTCTCCGCACACCTTGTCCCGCCCGAGTGGCGCCCGGTCGAGGATCAGCACGCGGGCAGTGGGTCGAGCGCGCAAGGCGCCCAGCGCCGCGGCGGAGCCACCCGGGCCGGCGCCGACGACGATCAGGTCGAAGACTTCGGGGGCCGCCATCATCGTGACGGGCCTCGCCGCCGGATTGTCGGCACCGCGTTCTCGACCCCGACTGCGGCCGGGGATGAGCGAGCCTTCCCCGACGGTCTGACCAGGAACATCATCGAAATCACGACCAGAACCATGCCACCGATGCCCCAGAATGTTTGGCGTTCGCCCAAGATGAGAACCGAGAGGAGGATGCCGAAGACAGGCACCAGGAAAGTCCACGCGGTCACGGCATCCAGACGGCAATTCCGGACCTCGGTGAACCAGCCGAGGAAGGCCGCAGCCGTCCCGACGAGCGACACGTACAACAAGACGCTGATAAAGCGCGCACTCCAATTGATGGCGGGAGGCCCCTCGACCAGCCAGGCCGCCACCGCGAGAACCGCGCCGCCGACCACGAAATGCCAGGCGATGACCTGCAGGACATCGGCCGTCACCTGCCTGGAAATCAGGGTTCCGGCCGTGATCGCCACAGCGGCAGTCAGCGACAGCCACGCCCCGGTGCCCACGCCGCTCGGCGCGGCCACGGCCAGGAGTCCGGCGAAGCCGACGCCCATCGCGACCAGCGTCCTGCGGGAGACCCTTTCCTTGTAGATCCACCAGGCCGGCAGCAGGATGAGCAACGGCTGGGCGTTGGCCAATACGGATGCTGCCCCGGTGGAGAGCCCGACGAGCCCGCCGAACATGGCCGCGAAGGCCACCGACACATTGACGACTCCCAGGACGGAGATCAGAACCCACGTTCGCCGTCCGCGCGGCATCGGGGCTCGACGCACCCCCGCCACCGCAACGAGTGCGCCCCCGGCGATGAGCCCGCGCAGGGCGGCGAACCACAAAACCGGCGCGTCGTTGAGACCGATTTGGATTGCCAGAAAACATGATCCCCAGGCGAAAGTGATCCACAGCATGCGGAGAGGCTTCGGCTGCCGCAGTTCTGCCGCTACTCTGCTGGTCATCGTGCGGTCGGCACGCGGCCGAGGCGCGGGATGAACGCCGGGACGCGGCGCGCGTATTCTCGGTATTCTTCGCCGAATTCAGCGATCATCTGTAGTTCTTCCCTTTTGGCCAGCCGAACGTACATGATGAGCAGGATCGGGAACATGATCAGGGTCGGAAGGGTGGGCCATTGCGCGAGGAAGCCGAGCATGATGAGGATGAAGCCGAGGTATTGGGGGTGGCGCACGTGCGCGTAGATTCCCGAGGTTGCCAGCCGACGTCGGGTTTGGGCCTCGTAGAGCCGCTGCCAGGCCAGGAACAGGATGATGAAGCCGGAGGCGATGATCAGGTTACTGACGAGGTGAATCGGATTCAGGTGCGGGTCGCCGCCCCAGCCGAGCAGATCCTGCCACAGGTGGCCCGAATCATGTGTGAGCAGGTTCAGCATGGGGAACGTGCTGCCGAAATAGCCCGATAGCGCGCGATGTCAAGCTGAGTGGAGCCACTCGGGTTAGTTTGTGACGGCTGTGTCGGGGATGTTGATTCCGACGGTGCCGGCTGGTGCGGGTGTTCTTGGTCGCGCGCG
>NZ_SOHO01000005.1:0-18001 GCF_004403225.1 Cryobacterium sp. Sr8
CTACAACCGCCGCCGGCGCCACTCCTCGATCGGGCATGTCACCCCCGTTGACTTCGAGATGCAATACTCATCACAGGCCGCAGAGATCCAACTCGCCGCTTAACCCGTGTCCACTCTCCGGGGTCAAGGCCAACCACCACGTGGGGCGTCAACGCGGACGGGGACACCTATGGCGGCCAGAACGAGAATGGGATCCCCGACCTGATCGCAGTAGTCGCCACGAACGGCCGGGACGACGGCTACGTCAAGAGGGCCGACCTGGAGGCGGCAGATGGAACAGCCGCTGCCGAGCATTTCGAGAGCCCCGAGGACGCGCTGCGCTGGCAGGAAGAAAACGAAGGCAAGACGGTGAGCATCCCGGTCTACGAGGAAGACGGCAGGACTGCCATCGGGACCTTCGTCGTCGGCGCCGGATAAACCCGCCCGTAAGACGTTCCACCACGTGGCCCTCACGTGGTGGAAGGAGCTTTTCAGGTGGCTCTCATCCACGCCAACAGTGGCTCTGAACGACACGATCCGTGGTCTAGAGCAGCGGCTCTGACCCGCACCACAGGTGGACCCCTCAGAGACGAATATTCAACGGTGAGCAAGTTCGCGATTCTGCCGCCACAAGGTCATGTAAGCCACTCTTGATTGCCACACTCCGCCCGGGGTAGGGGCCACCTCGTGGTGGGGCCGCGCCACGTGCCGATCGCGACGCGTACCCCACCTTCATCGTCACCTTACGAGACGCGCTACACCCTCATCTCATCGACAATCTGCCTGATGCGGCACCCGCACAAACGCAGATGTGACCTGTGCGGCCGGTCACCGTGCGCGCTTCGCGTCTACTGTTCCCAGATTCTCAGGCGCGGTCGCAATATCTGGGCTGCCATTTTCTATGGCTAGTGGCTGTGTCCGTCAGGCGACACTTCGGGAGCTGATGGTGCTCCTGAATCGGTTGGCGCCATCTCGTGCGTTTCAGACGATTCCTCGCCGTGGCCGTCCTCACTCTGCGTGAACGTTTGTGCATATGCATTCAGTGAAACGCCGAGGATTGCCACCACGATAACCGTTGCGAATCCGAGCTTGAAGGTCTGTACTTTATGGAGGTCAATTCCATGTTGAAGTACATAACCGACTAGCGAGAGTAGTACGCCTAGCGGGATGAGTATGCTCGCGTATTCCGGCACCTCATCAAAGTGCTGAACGCCGCCGCTGATCATACCTACGCCTAGTGCAAGCACGATCGAAAATGCAATGAGTTTGAATATTTCGGCAGGAGACAGCTTCCGTTCCTGCATGGTGATTTCGTTGATTGTCGACGAGGCAACAAATACCGCCGCTCCGATAAATCCAATTATTGAGAATCGCACTGGATCTATCGGAAAGTGCACAATTGAGCCTGAAAGGAATCCGGTGCCAATGAAAAGTCCCATGTATACCGCGTAGTTTGGGACGACGTGCCGGAGTTTAGGTTGATTCTTCTTCATAGTGGTGCGCTTTCTTTTCTGGAATAGTTTTTGTACGCCACAGGCCGTGGTGAGTGGCCGCATAGGCGTTTCATGTGAGGGATCCGCCCCGAGCCCGCGAGTGTGTTCAAACGGATTCAACACCCGTCTATACGCGCGCCACTCGCGTCTGTCTCGCTCGTGGCGCATCTGCTAAAGGGCCATGATGCCAATGAGCGGCACCGACAGCGCCCACATGGCGCTGTGCGGCGGGGTGAATCTAGCGAAGAGAGACGCCTCGTGAGCTCGTCGTCACGCGTTAGGAGACCGGATGGCCGTGGGCAAGGCGGAGCTCCGACGCCAGGTCTGGCACCAGAGCGGCAACTCGGTCTAAACGCGACAGATGGAAAGAAGAGTGAGGCTGGGCCGATGAATCGGCAAAACGACTGCGCGCTTTAGGCCGAGCGAGACGCCACCGGCATCGAGATGTTGTCGATACACAGCTATCCGCCGAGCCACAACGACCAAGGCAACGAGGGTAAGGAATAGCACACACGCCAGCGCGAGCAAACCACAATCCAACGAGCCGTCATGCGCGCCTGAAGACATCAACACGGCCGCGGGAGCCACCACCGCCACGGCCGGCAGACCCGCAGCCTCCTCGAGTGAACTGGCCGCCGCGGAAGACGACGGAACCGTGGCGTGCATGTCATGCCCGGTGGCCTGGGAAAGAGTGGCGAAAATACCAACAAGCATCACAGCCAAGGCGAGTAACGCAACGACAGGTGACAGTCTCCCGGGTGCAGCCGTGCGGCGTGCAGTGCCATCCCGCGTCATATCACCTCCGTTGCTGCCATCAGCAAAGCGAATTGACCCGCCGAAAGAACATCCTCCACGGTAACCGATCGAAACGCCGAAGCCTGAGAAACGGCCCCGCTCGCCGTCCACCCCGACCCTGCCTGAGGGCACCTCTGCGGCCATATTCTCCTCGGACGGAAAACGCTCAACGTCCCCCGATCAACGATCTACGGCTACCTCACCCGTACGCCCACCCCTTAGCGCACGTTTCCGTTCCATTACTACTCAGACCCCGAGCAGGGTCGCGCCCCGGCGTTGGCCCGATAGCCCCTGAAGCGCCGATGCCTTGCCTGCCAGCCCGTAGCGGGCCAGGGCGTTCATCCGGCCCGCGGGTATCGTTTCCACGTCAACGGTCCCCGCGCCCAGGGCCCGCAGGCGTGCCAGCCGGTCCAGCTGCCGCAGCAGCTCCCTTGAGGGCCCCGTCCGCAGCCGTTCCCACGCGGTCAGCCTCGAGCCGTCCGCGACGCGAAGCAGGCCCTCCAACTCCTGGATCAGGGAGGGCCCGGCCGCGTCAATCAGCACGGCATAGAGCCGGTCATTCGCGCCGGCACGGACCTCTGAGACCAGGCGCGTCAATGTGGAGACGCCCGGAAGAAGGACCTTCCGCTCGCGCAGCCAGACCGCCGCCCGTTCAAACAGGCGCACCGGCCCCTCCGCCGACGTCCACGCCCGGGCCGACAGGAACAGCTTCAGTTCCTCGTGCCTGGCCGGATCGGCGAAGTCAACGTACCCGTAGACGGCGGAGATCTCCGCTGCATGCTCGTAACCGGTCTGTCCCCGCTGCGCGTAGAGCTTGAGGACGGAGGCATCCGCCATGCCCAGCTGTCCGGCCAAGGACTCGACCACCGGCCAGGGAACATCCAACGGATCCGTCAGGAACCGACCCACGACCCGCACCGTAGCCAGCTGCACAGCGAATCCCAGGCGGTTGTGCATCCCCCGGCGGCGGCCGGCTACCGACAGATCGGCCATCGTCCAACCAGCAGAAGCGTTCCAGGTCTTCCTGCGACACCTCATCAGGGAATCGGCCGAACCCGGCGGCCTGCTCATCACTTAGGAAATCGACCACCATGGCACCAATTCAACAGCCACCGGATCCCTTACCGTGAATTTCCGTACCGATCCTCCTCAGACCCCGTGACTGCGATGGATCGTCGCCGCATCTCAGAATTCATGGTCACACGACGCGCAGATATTTTGGACGAGTCCGCGCCGGAACGGGAGTCCTCCCCCTAATCCGCCGTACCCGCAACCTGCAGATGCTGACCAGCGGTCGGGTCAACGTGCGGGTGGCTGTGTGTGATCAACTCTTTGTAGGCCGTTTCGGCGCTGGAATCCTGCCAAGTTAGTGGCCGGTTTCCTGCCGAAAGAGCGCTAAGAATCAGGCCAGGCGATGCCCCGTCAAGACGTTGGTTTTGGGGAATCCGCAGAGACAGAGATCACCGGTGGCCGCGGCCCTTCTCCCGTGCGTTGGAGACATGGGCCCGCCACCCCCAGATAGGTTCCTTACGGCGTAGCTACTGCCAAGCGGTCGCGCCGGAAGGAACTAGAAAGCAGATGACGGTACCCATGTCCGTGCAAGAAAATATCAGAACTCTCGATTCCCAAGGAATCGCGGGCGGTGAAATCGCCCGCCGGTTGGGGGTCAGCCGCGACGCGGTGACGAAGTACATCGGGCAACAGGACTACTCGCCGAAGCCCACGGTGCCCGTGGCCCGGCCTGCGGGCTCGGTCTTGACCGGCTTCGAAGACACCATTGAATTGTGGTTGGGCGAGGACCAGCGTCGGCCGCGTAAGCAACGCCACACGGCCAAGCGGGTCTTTGATCGTCTCGTCGCCGAGGAAGGTTTCATCGGAAGTTATTCGCCGGTGCAACGCTTCGTGAGGAAGTGGAACGTTCAGCACCGTCGGGCCGGCGAGGGCTTCACGGAACTTGTTTGGCCAGCTGGCACCGCGCAGGTCGATTTCGGTCAGGCTGAGGCCGTCATCGCGGGGATCCGGCAGGTTTTGCATATCTTCGTGGTCACGTTCCCGTTCTCGAACATGCGCTTCGTGCAGGCCTACCGGGGAGAAACAGCGGAGTGTGTCTGCCACGGGCTGCGCACCGTGTTCGACCACATCGGCGCCGCGCCCCGGCACCTGGTCTTTGACAACGCCACCGGGATTGGGCGACGAGTGGGGACCAAGGTCGCCGAGACCAAACTGTTCGGCGCGTTCAAGCTGCACTACCGGTCCGAGTCCAGGTACTGCAACCCGTACTCGGGTCATGAGAAGGGCAACGTGGAAAACGCGGTCGGGTTCCTCCGGCGCAACCTGATGGTCCCCGAGCCGGAAGCGGCCACCCTGCAGGGCCTCAACGAGGTGCTGTTGGCGCGGTGCCTGGCGTTGGCTGCGGCCGTGCACTATCGCAAGGGCCTGCCGGTGGGCGAGCTCTTCACCCAGGACGTCGCCGCCAGCCTGGCGTTGCCGGGGGTCGGGTTCGACCCGGTGCGTTACGAGACCCGCACCGCCGATAAGACCGGGAACCTCCTCATTGACGGGAACCCCTACGCGGCCGGGTCCGCCTTCCACAGTCGCACTCTCACGGTGGGGTTGCGGCACGATGTGGTCGAGATTCTCGATGAGCAGGCCACGCCCGTCCGCTCGTTCCCGCGGGCCTTCGGCCGCCAGACCGAGACGATCTTCGAACCCGCGTCGCTGCTGCCGTTGCTGGTGACCAAGCCCGGAGCCTGGGGTCATTCCCCGTTACGGGCCCTGGTCTCAGAGCCCGTGCGGGACTGGCTTGATATGGCCACGGCCACCAACCGGCGCCGGCTCCTGAACGCCGTGGACGCCGCGTCGGGATCGGCCGGTTTCGACGCTGCGATCCGCGCCGCCGACCTGCTGATCCAGCGCGGAGATGCCCCGGACATGGCCGCGTTGGGCATGCTCGCCCGCCGGCTCGCTGACGGCACCACGCCGACGGTAGAGAACGTGGATTTGAGCGTCTATGACATCTTCACCACCGTGAACACTATGACCGGAGAAATCGCATGAGCCTGGTCACCGTCCACGACATCATCGAGACCGGCCGGCAGTCATCATTGACCGGCACGGTGCTGGCGGAATGGGCCGAGAAAGGCACCCCGAAACAACGCGAATACCTCCACGGAATGCTCCTGGCCGAGCACGAATCCCGGCAGGAATCACGCCGCCAACGACTGCTGACCGCGGCACGTTTGCCGGCGTTGAAGTCGCTGAGCGGGTTTGACTACTCCAACGTCAAGTTTCCCGAAGACTACGGCCGTGACGCGCTGACCTCGCTGGAGTTCATCAACCAGGCCGAAGACCTCGTCCTCTACGGCGACGTCGGCACCGGCAAAACACACCTCGCGACCGCGCTGGTAGCCGCCGCCTGCCGCGAAGGGATCCCAGCACGCTTCTTCACCACGTCCTCGTTAGTCATGCAGCTGCGCCGCGCCAAAGACGAAGGCCGCCTCGACCGAGAGCTGGCATCCATCGCGAAGAACAAGCTCGTGGCCATCGACGAACTGGGATATCTACCGATCGATACCGAGGGCGCCAGGCTCCTGTTCCACGTCATCGCCGACGGCTATGAAAAACGAAGCCTGATCATCACCACGAACCTCGAGTTCTCCCGATGGGGAACGGTGTTCGGCGACGACAACATGGCCGCTGCCGTCATCGACCGCATCGTTCACCACGGCCGGCTCCTGCAGTTCCGTGGCGAGTCCTACCGGGTCAAACACGCCCTCATGAAATAGCCCCCGTAACCGCGCCAGCCATGACTAAAACACATCGACAGCAGAAGGAATCATCCATGAACGATGCAGAAACGCGGCCCTCGCACCCCTTCGGGTGCACCCTCGAAGACGACCTGAACATCCTCACAAACGGCGCCGACACGGGCTGGTGGGACGACAACGGACGACCAGCCCCATGGCCTGCCGACTTCCTCGATCCCGAAGCGGGATGGAGCAACGGAAACACCGACGCCCCCGCCGATGACGGCGACGAAAACGAACCCGGAAACCGGACGTTCTGACCACCGTGCTCAACTGGCCGGAAACCACGCCACACTGGCAGGTTTCTTATCGCTCAAATGGCCGGCTTCAAGTTGACAAAACACACGCTTCGACGGGCAGGTCAGTGTCTTCTGGGAGAAACACGGGCCGAGCTACCGAGACCTGTACCCCGAGGCCCCCTCAGCCGGATCGGCCCTCTCCTGCTCGGAAGGCGGCGTCCTGGGCCTGCTCTGCGCCGCCATCGGCGGGGTGATGGCGGCGGATGCGGTCAAACTGATCACCGGAGCCGGACGGACACTGCTGGGACGCGTACTGCTGTTCAACGCGCTGGCCTCGTCCTGGCGGGAGATCACGATTGCCAGAGACCCCGCCCGCAACCCGATCACCGAACTGGTCGACTACGAACGACTCTGCGGGGTTGCCCCGCGAGACGAGGCGGGCGACGCCCGCGCCATCACCGTTCGGGAATTGCGCGACCGCCTGGCAGCCCGGGACGCCGGTCACCAGGACTTCGACCTGATCGACGTCAGGGAAGCGGCGGAATATGCGCTTGGCCACATTCACGGATCCCGGCTGGTTGCGCAGGGTCGCATCCTGTCGGGCGAAGCGCTCGGCGAACTTTCCCGGAATCGGGACATCGTCCTGTACTGCCAGGCCGGGAGCCGTTCGCATGACACGCTGGCCGAGCTGCAGCGGCGGGGCTACGCACGGACGACACACCTGCAGGGCGGCCTGCTGGCGTGGGGAAAGGTCATGGGGGCTGGCCTGCCGATGCGCCAGGCGGAATCGACCGGTAGGGTTGATGGTTCAACCACTAACCACGGGAGCTCGCACCAGCGAGCTGAGAGGACGGCCAGGGCCGTCGACCGTTGAACCTGTCCGGGTAATGCCGGCGTAGGGAGATCTGCAGAATGCGAACAAACGACGCTACAACTGTGTCCACAGTGACCACTGGAGCCATCTGGGGAAGCACGAAAAGGTACGAGTTGGTACCCGGATTCCCGGGGATGACCGTACCGGTCCGGCGGGTGAACCTGAGCAACGACGAGCACTTCGACCTGTACGACACCTCGGGCCCCTACACCGACGAGGGCACCGAAATCGATCTGGATGCCGGATTGCCGAAGATGCGGGACGAGTGGGAGCGACCGGAGCCCATCGACGGCGCCGCCACGCAGCTGGTCTGGGCCCGGGCCGGAATCATCACGCCCGAGATGGCGTACATCGCCGCCCGGGAAGGGTTGCCTGCGGAACTTGTGCGGGACGAGGTCGCCCGCGGCCGGGCGGTCATCCCGGCGAACCACAAGCACCCCGAGAGCGAGCCCATGATCATCGGCAAGGCGTTCGCCGTGAAGATCAACGCAAACATCGGCAACTCCGCAGTCACCTCGTCAATCGCCGAAGAAGTCGAAAAGATGGTGTGGGCCGCCCGCTGGGGCGCCGACACGCTGATGGACCTGTCAACGGGCAAAGACATTCACCTGACCCGGGAATGGATTATGCGCAACTCCCCCATCCCCGTAGGCACCGTACCCCTGTACCAGGCGGTCGAGAAGGTCAACGGCGACCCGGCCAAGCTGACCTGGGAAATCTACCGCGACACCGTGATCGAGCAATGCGAGCAGGGCGTCGACTACATGACGGTCCACGCCGGAGTGCTCCTGCGCTACGTGCCGCTGACGGCCAAGCGGGTCACCGGAATCGTGTCGCGCGGCGGGTCGATCATGGCCGCCTGGTGCCTGGCCCACCACGAGGAGAGTTTCCTCTACACCCACTTCGTCGACCTGTGCGAGATCCTGCGGCGCTATGACGTCACATTCTCCCTCGGTGACGGGCTCCGCCCCGGCTCCATCGCCGACGCCAACGACGAGGCCCAGTTCGCCGAGCTGCGCACTCTCGGGGAACTGACCAGGATCGCGAAGTCGCATGGCGTGCAGGTCATGATCGAGGGTCCCGGGCATGTGCCGATGCACAAGATCGTGGAGAACGTGAGGCTGGAGGAAGAGCTCTGTGAGGAGGCCCCCTTCTACACGCTCGGCCCGCTGGCAACCGACATCGCGCCCGCCTACGACCACATCACCTCCGCCATCGGCGCGGCCATCATCGCCCAGGCCGGGACGGCGATGCTCTGCTACGTCACGCCGAAGGAACACCTGGGGCTGCCCAACCGTGACGATGTGAAAACGGGAGTCATCACCTACAAGATCGCGGCTCACTCCGCGGACCTGGCCAAACAGCATCCGCGGGCCCAGGAACGCGACGACGCCCTCAGCAAGGCACGGTTCGAATTCCGCTGGAATGACCAATTCGCGCTATCCCTGGACCCCGACACCGCCCGCAGCTTCCATGACGAGACGCTGCCGGCAGAGCCCGCGAAGACCGCCCACTTCTGCTCCATGTGCGGGCCGAAATTCTGCTCCATGCGCATCTCCGCCGATGTCCGGGCGTACGCGGAAGAGAATGGGCTCTCCAGCCTGGAGGCGATCGAGGCGGGGATGGCCGACAAATCCGCGGAATTCGCCCGCATGGGCAGCTCGGTGTACCTGCCGATCAGGGCGATCTGAGCATCGCTCCAACTGCCCCGCCGATGATCTTCAACGTCCTGAGCATCGCCGGCACCGACCCCAGTGGCGGTGCCGGCAGCCAGGCGGATCTGAAGACGTTCTCGGCCCTGGGCGTGTACGGCGCGAGTGTCATCAGCGCGGTGGTCGCCCAGGACACCCAGGGGGTGGCAGCGAGCCACCACCTTCCCCCGGCCTTTGTCACCGCACAACTCGACACGCTTTTCGACGACGTTCGCATCGATGCGGTCAAGATCGGCATGCTGGGCACGGCCGGCATCGTCGCGGCGGTCGCGGCCACGCTCCTGCGACATCGGCCGGCCTTCATTGTGCTCGACCCGGTCATGGTCGCTACGAGCGGAGACCAGTTGCTCGCTGGCGACGCGCTGGCCGCGCTGAGAGAGGAGCTCCTGCCTGTCGTCGACCTCGTCACGCCGAACCTGGCAGAGGCCGCCGCCCTGCTTGGCGAGGACGAGGCAGCAGTCAGCGAGGAGGAGGCGCTCGGCCAGCTGGAGCGGCTCCATCGGCTGTGCCCTGGCGTGCTCATCACGGGCGGTCACCTCGGCGGCGCCGAGAGCGTGGATCTCCTCCTACTGGACGGGACGATCACCCGGCTTCGTGCTCCGCGCGTGCCGACCCGGAACACGCACGGCACGGGCTGCACACTCTCGGCGGCAATCGCGGCGCTGCGTCCCCAACGCCCGGATTGGGCTGGCGCGGTGACGGATGCGAAGGACTACCTGACAGGCGCCCTGCTCGCCGCGGATGCCCTCGACGTCGGCCACGGCCACGGTCCGGTGCACCACTTGCATGCGCTGTGGCCCCGAGGCGCCTGACCGGGCCCGCTCTGGCGGCATGAGTCCGAGACGGTTCGTTCTGACCCGCGCGATCGGTGCAGGTAAGACGCCCACCTCATCAGAGCACACCGTTCGAGTCGACTTGCGGTGGCATTGCTTTGTGGAACGAGCGCCCACCGCGATTGCCGTGGGCCTTAGCTATTTCCCCAGGAGTCAGTCCGTTCGAAACCCCGTTCCGAAACGGCTCGCGCTGCCCGTTGGCGACCGGCTGAACCTGCAGACAATATCCGTGGGATTGCGAGATCGGCCTAGCGTTCGGCTCTGACCCCGATCGGTGAGTTGTTCGTCCTCGGCCGTGCTCCGTGCTCAACCAGCAAGTTCCTGATGCGATCACGCGCTGTTGTGGGATCGTCAGTGGTGGCGCCCGCGCGCCCGGTGCCGACGTCGTGCAACGGCTCCGCACGGCGTACCACGTGACCGGCATCCTGATTCAGCGTGAGAGTGCCAAGATGATCTAAGCGTGGTTCCAAGGAATGAACCGGGAACTGGGCGACAGGTACCCCGCAGCTCTTTTGCGTGTCGAGCCGCTGGACGAAATCGGCCAGACAGTCATCGCGGCCGCTCGCTCCTTTGCCGCCAACGGATAGCCGCCGACTCAAGATCGCCGAGCGCGCGGACTCCCCGCACCGGGACTAGCCGACGGATCCCCGTTGGCGATCATCCGATCGCATACCCACCATTCTGTGGGGGAGAGTTCGGCTATACCGAGATCACAGCGGTCCGGCCCATCTTTGCCCATGTCGTCTTCGCCCACGTCGCCCCCGGTTGCACAGGAGACACCAATACACTCCGGCGGGATGAAGCCGTCAAGGGTTTTGTGACCACTTTGGGGCGGCAGTGGCTAGCGGTGGTGGAATTACACGATCATGGGGCAGGCGAAGCGCTCGCGCGCCACCAGCCCGACCTTGTTAAGGTAGGCGATGACGATGCCGCACGACTTCCAGGAGCGCCGTCGTGACCACCGCTACCGGCAGCATCGCTGCCGAGTCCGCTGGGATTAGCGCTCGGGATGGAGTTCCTTACTCCAGACCACCGCACCGTTGGCGTTGCGCAAACTCACAGAAATCACGTCCTCTTCACTAAGATCCACGTGGCCGAAGTACTGGTTCTCGCCGCTGCGAGGTGACTCGTTGGCGTAGCTGCCGGCCTGGGAAAACTCCACGCTGGGACCAAAGGTTCCATCCATCTGGTTGGGACCGAAGCTGCCGGCGTTGATAGGCCCAGCCACGAACTCCCAGAACGGGTCGAAGTCCTGGAAGACCGCCCGTTCCGGCGAATAGTGGTGCGCCGCGCAATAGTGGACATCCGCGGTGAGCCAAACGACGTTCCTCACCCGGTGGCGTTTGAAGGCGGAAAGCACGCCCGCAATCTCCAGCTCCTTGCCCAGCGGAGCACCGTTGTCCCGGTTGGCCAGAGACTCCTGGTTCACCGGGCCGTCCGGAACTATGAGGCCAAGCGGCAGGTCCGCCGCGATCACCTTCCAGGTGGCCGTGGACTGCTTCACCTCCCGGATGAGCCAGTCGACCTGTTCCTGGCCGAGAATGTTGGTCTGCTGGGCTTCCTTGCCATCGGTGTTGGGGTCCTTGAAGGTGCGCATATCCAGGCAGAAGATGTCCAGCTGTGGTCCCCGGGAGATCTTGCGGTAAATGCGCGCCGGTTCAAACCCGGTGCTGCCGTCGGTCAGCTGGGCAATGGGCTGGTTCTCCTGCCAAGCCTGGCGGGCGCGGGCAGCCAGAACATCAACGCGCCGCTCGGTGTAGCGGGCATCGGTCAGGATCTGGCCGGCGTACCAGTTGTTATGCGTCTCATGGTCATCCCATTGGGCGATCACCGGAACCTCCGCGTACATGGCCCGGAGATTGGCGTCCAGATGGTTGTAGCGGTGCCGCCCCCGGTACTCCTTCAGCGTCTCGGCCACCTTGGACACCTCCTCGGTGACGATGTTCCGCCACAGCTTCCCGTCCCGTTCGGTCACCTGGGCCTGGATGGGACCGTCTGCGTAGATGGTGTCCCCCGAGTGAATGAAAAAGTCCGGTCGTGTAGCGTGCATCGCGGCGTAACCACGCATGCCACCGATCTCCTCATTGATGCCCCACCCCTGGCCGGCGGTGTCGCCAGTCCAGACAAAGCTCTGGCCCCGCGGGGCGGAACCGCTGCCGCGCCGGCCCTGGCCCGGTGCCGTGCTGAAGGAGCCCTGCGCAGCCTCACCGAGGTTCCCGTCCACATCCTCAAACTGGAGGCTGAGGGCAAAACGCGTTCCCGACGGAAGGTTCCGAGAGTTGATTCTGGACGTAAAATCGGTGGCTTCACTGGCAAGACTGCCTCGTAAGACGCGCTCAAAGGCACGGCCGCCGCCCAGCGGAGACCCGCCGTCGTCTACCGCGCGCAGGGTAGCGACCAGCAGACCCTGTCCGGACCCGCGGGACCAAAGGACTCCGGAATCGGTGGTCACGTCGCCCGTGGATATCCCGCTGGGCAAGGTCAAACGGTTCCGAACCAGGGGGATGGCCGCGGGACGGGCAGCCTGGGCGGCCCGGGCGGCACCAGGTGCGGCGACGGCGAGACCGGCAGCGGCAATGGCAACGGTGAACATGGAGCGGCGGCTGAAATCTGTCATCGTTCCACCCTTGCCGCGCTACTCAAACCCCCAGTGACTCCAGCATGAACGTTGAGGCAAACAAGGCGCCCTGCGGCAACATCTCGCCACGAAGCGTCAGCGGAATTGTGGATGCAGTTGAAGGTAGGACGTTCCATCGGCTCGGTCGCCGAGGGCGTCCCCGAGCCACATCCCCGACACAACCCGCCCATTGTGGTCAACTGGGTCAACGAGAACGGCGGGCAGCTGCCCGTGCTGGTTCGAACTGACCACAACGACCGCCGGCGGCTGTGACGCATCGGCATGGTGAAGGGTGAGCGTGACCGGGAGCGAACTTTTCATGACATTTCCTTGGATCCGTGCGGGTGGGGGAGACGTAGGTGGGGTGCGATTGAATTCGTGCCGTCAGACCGCCACGGCTCAGGCCGCCGCGGTTCTTTCGACCCAGAGGGCATCGGAGGCCACACTGCCGAGGTGGATCTTTTCGGCCTGACCCCGGATCTGGATCGTCATGACCGCGGAGTTCGAGCGGCGCTTCCGCACCGTGAGTCGCGTTCCGGCGGCCAGGCCCAGCGCCGCCAGGTAGGTGAGCAGGGTCGGCGCGGCGTCGGATACGCGCACGATGGCCATCTCCCCGCCAGCTGTGGCATCGGTGAGCTTCATCCCGACGGGGCGAACCGGGCGAACCGGAGCCGGGGGCGAGGTCGGGGTTACGGGGCTGGATGCCCGGAGGTGATTGTCCATGCGCTCCACGATCGCGTCGGAGACGCTGCGCTCCAGATTCTCCATCTCACCGCGCGCGTCGTCGCCGGTGTAGCCGAGGGTCTGGATCAGGAAGGCGTGTAGGATCCGGCGCCGACCCGCCGTGCCGATCGGGCGAGCGCGTGCGGCAGCCGTGATGCCGACTGGCCTCGTATCCGCTGGCCTGGTGTCGGCTGGGTTGATGTTGGCCGGTTTGGTGGGCACTACGAACAAGGCCTGAGCAGTCATCCGGGACGTTCCATCCATTTCGGTGGGCCGGCTAACCCGAAGGTCCCGTGCCTTTGCGACCCCGCCTTACGACGAGTGTGCCTTTTCGTTTGGCGTAGACAACCGCCGCGGTGATCCAGTGATCGCCCATCCTGAACCTAAAAGCGCGGCACGGCCCGGGGGGAGCCCCCGAACGGGGAGTCTGTCCCCCGTTTTCGGTCTTGCGCGCCGCACGGTTTCTGCATCGTTTGGCTGGTGACATTCGCTCGGAATCGGCGTACCGTTTTGGGTGCGGGTCATCGTGGAGTCATCCCGGGCCCGTAGTTAGGGAGCACGAAATGCCTGACAAATCACCGCACCGGCACCACGACAAGAAGCCGGGCCGATCCATCAAAGAGAAGCGCGCCGACAAGCGGGCCAAGGGCATGACCGAAACCACAACGGATGCCGTTTCGCACATCAAGAAGCACTAGCGGCTGCTGACGGGCTCGCCCCTACGCAAGGTCCAGGCCGTTCCAGCCGAGGGAGTCAGGCTCCGCCTTCGTCTTGAAGAGGGTGGGGTAACTGGTCAGGGACAGGTTCTGGGTGCGGTTGAGCAGGTAATCGACCACCTCGGTCGTGTCGGGCTCGGTGCTGCCGGGCTCGGCCCCCGGTGCGCCCTCGGACATGCTGATGATTTCGCTCGCCGGGCCGCGCTCGCGAGGCGCAGGTCTTCCCTGGTTGCCCACCGCTTCTGGTCGAAGACGTTCTTCTGCAGTAGCGCGAAGAACGACTGCATCGCGGCCTTGTCACCGCAGGCTCCGACGAGGCCCATCGCGTCGTGGTTGGCCGAATAATCCACGAGGAGCAGCACCCCGAGGGCTCGTCCTCGGAGGGCGCACGTGTCGATCCGGCCCCTGTTTGGCGTGAGTGGACCCGGGCGAGCGGGTGGCCGCGGTATCCGCGTTCGGGTGATGGCGTGGCTTCATGGAGCCGACGTGCTCCACGTCAATCAGAACATCAAGCAGGCCGATGGGCCTCCGATGCTCAGTAGCTTCCAGAACGACAGCGGATAGCCGCTGTATTCACGGCACCTGGGGCGCCGTGATGATTGAGGGATATGTTGGGTGGAGCCGGGAGCGGCATCGGAGCCGGTCGAGGCAGCGCCGGTCCGTATTACTCCCCACGAAGGAGATTCAGTGTCGAATCAGTGGCATGAACCGTGCGCAGCGGCAGATCTCGAGGTCTGCAGTCTGTCCGATCATGAGTGGCGTGTGGGTGATCGCCGGCGGAATGAAAGGTCGCCCGAGAAGGTGCTCGGTTACATTGAGAAACGTGGTCCTGTTTTTGAAGTCATGAACATGGAGGCGCCACGACGGCATCTCATGTTTGATCGTTTCGAATCCGCGGTCGCATCGTTTGCGTCAGTCCTCCCGACTTAGATTTTGTCCACGGCGTTGACGCCAACTTCTCAATTCACTCAGCTCCGGGGCGGCGTGAGATTAACGTGTTGACGCTTGGGGGCTCCGCACGAAGCAGGAGCGCGCCGGTCCGAGCTTCTTTATACGATCGAGCGGACAGACCAGCGGAATGCCAGTCCAGGGACAGGACGTACCGGGCTGATCGGGCTGATCGGGCTGTGGATTTACCGTCACGCCGAATGTTTCCGAGTTACGTTCGCCTCGGGGACAACTTGACGGAGGCGAGAGTCAGGCGCTGATGTGGAATGTTTCAGATGGTGTGTGTCAAACCACGCAAAAGTGCCGCAAGGTTTTGGCTTGCACATGAGAGGGTTGCGGGGAGAGCAAGCCAGACCGTGGCCGCCGTGGATGAGCGCTGGTCGAAGCGATAACGAGCATGCGGAGCCAGAGCATGATGGATCGGCATCACGATCAGACTGTGCCGGGTACCCGTGTCCTGGGGAGTGAGGGTCTCCGGCCTGGGGTGGCGACTCCTGCTGAGGAGCTCGCAGTGGTCGTTGACCGTATGCGCGGTCTAGTTGGGGCTCTGTCCATCGTTGCCGAGGGCCTGAGCCTGGAGGTCGTGCTGGAACGGTTGGTCAGGATGGCCTGCCAGCTCGTGGATGCAGAATTTGGGGCACTGGGTGTGATTGGCGATGACGGGTCCCTGGACCAGTTCATCACGGTCGGTTTCGACGCTGAAACGACGAAGCTCGTTGGGCCGCTTCCGACCGGGCATGGGGTTCTGGGCTTACTCATCCGCGAGCCACGGCCGCTCCGCTTGCACGACTTGGGTGAGCATCCCGCGGCTGCGGGGTTTCCGCCGAACCATCCACCGATGGTGTCGTTTCTGGGTGTTCCCGTCCGTGTTCGGGATGTTGTGTTCGGGAATTTGTACCTCACCGCGAAGCATGGCGGGGGCGATTTCACTTCGGAGGACGAGGAACTGGTGGTCGCGCTGGCCGCAGCGGCGGGCGTCGCCATCGAGAACGCGCGTCTTTTCGAGAAGTCCGAACTGCGCAGGAAGCAACTCGAGGCCGGCGTGGACGTGGCCAGAGGGATCTTGGACTCTGTCGATAACGAAAACCAGGAGGGCCTCGATCTCGTAGCCCGGCGGGCCATGCTCGAAACCGGGGCGGACTTCGCTTTCCTCGGGTTCCCGACGGAGGAGAACAGCCAGATGTCGTGCGTAGCGGCCGCGGGGCCAGGCGCGGCGGCTCTCGTTGGCCGCGTGGCGGCTATCCGTGCCTCCGCTCTGGCCGAACTGGAAATCCGGGGGGCAGCGATGGCGTTGCGGGAGTCTCCACTCGTTTTCAGTCGGATTGGCGTCGGTGCCGGCGACGAGGGGCCGGCGATGGGCCCAACGCTGATGGCGGCGGTCCACCGTCGCGGGGGGCGAGGTGGGGTGTTGGTGCTCTCCCGGCGCGCCGGATCCTCAGGATTCGGTCCGACCGACGTCGAGATGGGCGCCGTGTTCGGCGCGCATGTGGCGATGGCGCTCGAACTGACCCAGATCAACCGGGCGAGAGAGCAGCAGGCCGTTTTCGGCGACCGTGACCGGATCGCCCGCGACCTGCATGACGTCGTTATTCAGCGGATCTTTGCGGCCGGTCTGAGCCTGCAGGGCATCCGTCATTTCACAAGCGACGTCAGAGCCCTCGAGCGAATCGAGACGGTCACAGAAGAATTGGATGACACCATTCGCGAAGTGAGACGCACCATTCACTCACTCAGCGGAATCTCCCCCACAACAGAGACCTTGAATAGCCGAATCCTGAGTGCCATCAAGGACAAGACGGACTGGCTTCCTTTCTCTCCGCGCGTGCTTCTCTCAGGACCTCTCAGCGAGGATATCGGAGTCCTCCTGTCGGAGAACCTGCTGGCCGTCATTTCCGAAGGACTCAGCAATGCCGCGCGCCACTCCGGGGCAACCTCGATCGACGTTTCCGTGAAGGTCGGGCAAGGCCGGGTGAAGCTCCTCATCTCCGACAACGGACACGGCTTCTCGGGAACAGTCAAGCGCAGCGGCCTCGACAACCTCGAACATCGAGCAAAAGCCTGCGGCGGGCGTACGGCCGTGTCGAGCGTCCCGGGCGAAGGAACCCGCCTCGTGTGGTCCGCGCCGATCCGCAGGGTTTAGCGTCGCGGCTTGTCCCCGCCCCTCGCGACGAAGACCGCCGCCTGAGTGCGGCGGTGGAATCCCATCTTCGCCAGCATCGACGACACATAGTTCTTGACCGTTTTCTCGGTCAGGAACATCGCATTGCTGATCTCCCGGTTCGTGAGCCCCTCACCGATCAGGCTGAGTACCCTCCGTTCCTGATCGGTCAGCGGCGCCGACCGCGGATCCCGCAGATTCGGGTCCGCGAGGTTCTCAATGATCCGCGCCCTGACCTCAGGGTCGAAAAGAGTCTCATGGGCCGCGGCCCGACGTATCTTGTCGAGCAGATCGGCACTGTGAATCTCTTTGAGCACGTAGCCCGCGGCGCCGGCCAGGACAGCACCGCTCCGCGCCTGGTCATCGTCGTAACTCGTCAGGATGAGGCACTGGACCGCTGATGCGCTTGACCGCACATTGCGGCACACCTCAACACCGGTGCCGTCCGGGAGTCGACCATCCAGAATTGCCACGTCCGGCCGCAGAGCCAGAATCCTTTCGGTTGCCTCTTGTGCCGAGCCCGTGTCCCCGACAACCTCGAAGCCCTCCTCCGCCAGCAGCTCCCGCAGCCCGCGCCTCACCAGCTCATGGTCGTCAAGGATGAACACTCGGATCGGGGATCCAGAATTTTGCGCTTCACCAGACAACGACGTTGATGCCTCATCCATGTTTCTCCTTCACCAAGTCCGCGAGTACATCGCTGCCCACAGAAGCGAACGCGATTGGCCCCGGCAACGGGTTCGCCTGTTCAGACCATTGTCGCGCGCCGGGACGCAGCCGAACTAGAGCATAAAGTCCAGTGTGTTCGAGCTGGGTGAAGTCCCCGGCCTGCCTTCTGGGCTGTGGGCCACCACCGAGACAGACGTCGCTTCCGGTGTGGCAAGCACACCCGAAAGTGCGAAACCGAGGACTTAAGGCTCTACGGCCGAGCCGAATCGGGTCCGTATCGTGAGAAATGTCAGCTGATCGGGTCGAGAACCAAACAGAGACGCGAAAGTCTGGGGTCACGTCCCGCTGAGTGGTGGAGTTTCTCAACACCGTGCGGGTCAGTTGTTCTAGTTTAGGCGGCGGCGAGTTCGGGGAGGATCACCGCCTCATCGATGACCTC
>NZ_SOHO01000002.1:0-23402 GCF_004403225.1 Cryobacterium sp. Sr8
CGGCACGGCCGACCTTACCGTGGGCTCCGGTGATAAGTACCTTCATGATTGCTCCTTCTGTGCTGCAGTGTTATGCGCGTCCGTTTGACGCGCTGTTGTGATCTGTGCGACCTGGCCGCCCACGCCAACAGGTTCATTCGCGGGCGGCTGCACGGCGTCGAGTCCATCGCCCAGCACTAGCACGGGCACCTCCTAGGCAGCGGAGGCGTGCCCGACGAGTCCCTTCCGCACGATCACGCAGCCGTAGGTGCGCGTTTCGCCGGTGCGGATGATGACGTAGGCGCTGTCGGCGGCATCGTAGAAGGCATACCGGTCGATGAAACGGCTCCCCTGGGCAGTGACGCCGGCGGCGGTCAGGAGCTGCTCTTGCACCTCGAGCAGCGATCCATCGGCCGAAGTCATCAGGTCGACGGCGGGGGTGTCATCGAGCGGAAGCACGCTGCGCACCGCCTCCAGCACGTCGGGCGATGATGTGCCCGGCATGGAGACGAGGCGTCGGGCCAGGCGCGAAGCAGGGAAGTGGGCGTCGACGATCAAGGCGGTGTCCGAGTGCCCCATCTCGTCGAGGTGTTTGAGCAGCTCTCCGGTCAGGAGCGGGTTGATTCCCTGCAGCATGGCGGGTTCCTTTCGTGTGGTCGTTCGGCGTGGTCAGGGGCGGGGCTGCGGCGCATCGGGGAGCCCGTAGACGCGGGTGGCCGTGCCGGACAGGATGCTCTCCTGTTCGGCCGGGGCCAGCTCTCCGATCAGTTCCGAAGCGACCTGCCAGGTGGGCTGATAGCCGCCAACGGGCACGGTCAGTGGCCAGTCGCCGCCGTACATGAGGCGCCCCGGGCCGAACAACTCGAGTGCTGTGTCCCAGACCTGCCGGAGGGCATCGGCCGTGAACGGGGCATCCGTGACGTTGAGCCCGGAGAGTTTGGCGACGGTGTTCGGGTTCGCGGCCACCCCGGCCAGGGCCGTCCTCCACGCCTCCATGCCGTCCCGGCCGCGCGGCGGTTTGCCCAGGTGGTCGATCACCAGCGTGAGGACAGGCAGGTCGCGGGCAAGCCGCTCGGTCTGGCCGAGGTGGCGCGGCCAGGCGTCGTGCACATCGAACGGGAGACCGCGTCGCGCCAGTTCCGCGAGGGAGGAGCGCACGCTCGAACGGTCGAGGAAATCCGCCCGCGGGTCGTCATTGATCAAGTGACGCACGCCGCAGAACGCGGGATGCTGCAGCCACCGATCGAGGTCCCGGCCGGCGGCGAGGGGATCGTCGAGCCGGATCCAGCCCACCACGCCGAGCGCCCACGGGTGGGCGGAGGCGACGTCGAGCAGGTACTGGGTGTCGACCTCGGTGTCTTCCGCCTGCACGAGCACGGCGCCCGCCATGCCGGCCGCCTCCAGTTCGGCAGCCGCCTCTTCCGGCGACCAGCTGGCGTGCAGGACGCCCAATTCCGGGCCGAGCCAGGCGTAGTCGCTCACCGCCAGGTCCCAGAGGTGCAGGTGGGCGTCGATGCGGCGCGGCTCGGCGCTCATGCGGGGATGAGTTTCTTCCGGGCGAGCGCCTGCCACAGCTGCTCGGGGATACTCACCCGCATGTGCTCGGCGTTCTGATGCAGCTGCTCGGGGCGGCTACCGCCGACCACGATGGTGCGTACCGTGTCGTCGCGCAGGGTGTACTGCAGTGCGGCAGCGGGGAGCGTGACCCCAAAGTCCCGGCAGACGGCAGCGATCGCCTGCACGCGTGCGAGCACCTCGGCCGGTGCTTGCCCGTAGTCGTACCGCGCCCCCGCCCCGGGGTTGTCGGTCGCGAGCATCCCGGAGTTGAAAACGGAGGCGTTGACAATGCCGACGCCGTGCGCCCGGCAGGCCGGGATCACCTCGGCCAGCGCAGGCTGTTCGGCGAGCGTGAAGCGGCCGGCCACCATGAGGAGGTCGAGCAGCCCGGTCTCCACCGAAGCCAGTAGGGCGTTCGTGTCCATCGACCCCACCCCAATGGCGTCGACGAGCCCGTGCTCGCGCAGCCCGGCCAGCGCCGGCAGGGCGGACTCGAGCCCCTCCCGCAGGCTGTGGCGCTCCGGGTCGTGCAGGAACAGCACATCGAACCGGTCGAGCCCCGTGCGCGCCAGCGATTCCTCGACGCTCTGCCGGATGCCGGCGGCCGAGAAGTCCCAGACCCGCCGGGTGTCGGCCGGCACCGCGAAGTCATGCGCCAGGTCCAGCGTGCCGGCCCCCTCCGGGTTCGGCCGCAGCAGGCGCCCCACCTTGGTCGACACCAGATATTCGCCCCGCGGCTTGGTCGCCAGGAAAGCGCCGAGGCGGCGCTCCGACAGGCCCAGCCCGTAGTGCGGGGCCGTGTCGAAATACCGGATTCCCTCATCCCAGGCTGCCTGCAGAACCGCCCAGGCCTCGTCATCCGTCAGCGCCCGGTAGAGGTTGCCCACATTGGCGGCGCCGTAGCCCAGGCGCGGGAGTGCCAGATCAGTCATGTCCGGGGAAAGCGTACTCGGCGCGACTGGACGCGTGCATCTCGGTGCCGGCGCCGGGCGCCACCGGCGCCCGGTAGGCGCCCCGCCGCACCATCGCGGGCGTCACGAAGTGTTCGTGCAGGTGGTCGACGTATTCGATGACTCGTTGCTCGGTCGTGCCGGAGACGGCAACGAAATCGAACATGGAGAGGTGCTGCACCGCCTCGCACAGGCCGACACCGCCGGCGTGCGGGCAGACGGGAACGCCGAATTTTGCCGCGAGCAGCAGGATGGCGATGTTCTCGTTCACCCCGCCGACCCGGGTGGCGTCGATCTGCAGCACCTGGAGGGCGTCGGCCTGAAGGAACTGTTTGAACATGATCCGGTTGGCCATGTGTTCCCCCGTCGCGACCGGAATGGGCGCGACACCGCGGGCGATCGCTGCGTGGGCGAGGATGTCGTCGGGGCTGGTGGGCTCCTCGATCCAGGCGACGTCGAATTCGGCCAGTCGTGCCATCCACTCGATCGCCTCGTCGACGCCCCAGCGCTGGTTGGCGTCGGTGCCGATGCGGATGTCCGGGCCGACCGTTTCCCGGGCGATGCGCATCCGGCGGATGTCGTCGTCGACGTTGGCGCCCACCTTGAGCTTGATCATCGAGAAACCGTCCGCGACCGCTTCCCCGGCCAGCCGCGCCAGCTTCTCGTCGCTGTAGCCCAGCCAGCCGGGCGTCGTCGTGTATGCGGGATAACCGGATGCCAGCAGCTCGGTTTCCCGCGCCGCCCGGCCGGGCGCCGCCGCACGGAGAATACCGAGGGCGTCCTCCGGGGTGAGGGCATCGGTGAGGTACCGGAAGTCGATCAGCTCGACGAGCTGCTCCGGTGTCATGCGGGACAGGAGCTGCCAGAGCGGAAGGCCGGCGCGTTTGGCTTTGAGGTCCCAGAGCGCGTTCACGACCGCGCCGATGGCCATGTGCATGACGCCCTTCTCCGGGCCGAGCCAACGCAGCTGCGAATCCCAGACGAAGCCGCGCCAGGTTTCTCCCATGTTGCCCAAAAGGTCTTCGACATTGCGGCCAACGAGGTGGTCGGCGAGCGCACGGATGCCGGCCACCTGCACCTCGTTGCCGCGACCGATCGTGAAGACGAAGCCGTGGCCCTCCAGGTCGTCATCCGCGTCGGTGACGATGCGCAGGTACGCGGCCGAGTAGTCGGGGTCGGGATTCATGGCGTCCGACCCGTCCAGCGAGGTCGAGGTCGGGAAGCGCACGTCGCTGGTCTCCAGCGCGATAACGGTACTCACAGATGTTTCTCCTTGATCGGCACCCCGAGCCTAAACATCGGATGTATAGAATGTCAATTGACGATGTGCGGCCACGTTCATCCGTCCCTGCCGAAATCGCGGCCGGAGAGTTCAGATGTTCGATCACACCAGTCGCCAAAGGAAAGTTGACTCATGAAATTCGCCCGCCTCGGCCCGATCGGCCGCGAGTTGCCCGCCGTGCTCGTTGACGGCCGGTACTTCGACCTCTCGCCGATCGCGCGCGACATCGACGGAGACTTCCTCTCGTCCGGCGGGGTGGAGCGCGTGCGTGAGGCGCTCCGGGCCGGCTCCCTGGCGCCGGTCGCCGGAGCGGGATCGCTGCGCATCGGTGCGCCGATCGCCCGCCCGAGCGCCGTCGTCTGCATCGGCATGAACTACGCGGCGCACGCGGCCGAGTCAGGGTCCACCCCGCCCGATGTGCCGATCATCTTCCTGAAGACCCCCAACACCGTGGTCGGGCCCAACGACGCGGTGGAGATCCCCCGGAACAGCACGAAGACCGACTGGGAGGTGGAACTGGGCATCGTGATCGGCAAGCGCACGTCCTACCTCGCGTCGCCGGCGGAGAGCATCGACCACATCGCCGGATTCGTCACGGCAAACGATCTCTCCGAACGGGACTTCCAGATGGCCGTCTCCGGCGGCCAGTGGTCGAAGGGCAAGTGCGCTCCTGGCTTCAACCCCACCGGACCGTGGCTCGTGACCCCCGATGAGGTCGACTATCAGAACCTGGCTCTGCGGAGCTGGGTCAACGGCGAGGCCAGGCAGGATTCGACCACGGCCGACCAGATCTTCCCGGTGGACTTCGTGGTCTGGCACCTGAGCCAGTACCTGGCGCTCGAGCCCGGAGACCTCGTGTTGACCGGTACGCCGGAGGGCGTTGCCCTGTCCGGTCGGTTCCCCTACCTCGCGGCCGGCGACGTCTGCGAGATCGAGATCGAGGGCCTCGGACGTCAGCGCCAGGAGTTCATCGATGCCACCAACGAAAGGCAGCACCATGAATGAGTTCGAGAACCTCGTCGCCGTCGTCACCGGGGGTGCGTCCGGCATCGGAGCCGCGATCGCCCGTCGGCTGCGGGAGGGCGGTGCGTCCGTCGCCGTGCTCGACCTCCAGCCGGAGGGCGCGGATGCCGCACACTTCGCCGTGCGGGCCAACGTCGCCGACGATGCGTCGGTGCGTGCGGCCATCGCCGCCGTGGCCGCCGAATTCGGGCGAATCGACATCGTGGTAAACAACGCGGGAATCGGCGCGCAGGGCACGGTGGCCGACAACGACGACGACGAATGGGCCCGCGTTCTGAGCATCAACGTCGTCGGGATCGCGCGGGTCTCTCGCGCCGCGCTTCCGTGGCTGCGCCAGTCGCCCTCCGCCGCCATCGTCAACACCGGCTCGATCGCGGCGACGGCCGGCCTGCCCGCGCGCGCCCTCTACAGCGCGTCGAAGGGCGCCGTGCTCGCGCTCACCCGGGCGATGGCCGCCGACCACCTGGGCGAGGGCATCCGGGTCAACAGCGTGAGCCCCGGCACCGCGGACACTCCGTGGATCGGCCGTCTCCTCGAGAAGGCCGACGACCCCGTCGCCGAACGTGCCGCACTCAGCGCCCGCCAGCCGCACGGGCGACTGGTCGCCGCGGATGAGGTCGCCGACGCGGTTGCCTACCTGGCCAGCCCGCGATCCGGCTCGACGACCGGCGTCTCGCTCGAAGTCGACGGCGGCATGCAGAACCTGCGTCTCCGACCCGAGTAGCCCGCGAGGCCCCTTCCCGGGCGAACGCGGCGCGGGTTCGCTCCCCGACGGTCAGTGGATGCGGGTGGCCTGGTTGCGCGCGACCAGGAGCCAGCTGGCCCCCTCGTCGTTCGAGACCCAGCCCTCCCAAGTGTAAGCCTCGGCCGTGATCGACGTGAAGTTCCAGCGGATCAGGCGCCCGTCGGTGCCGGTGCCGTCCTGGCGCAGTCCGTTGCGATGCGGAGTAGCGACGAGGTGGCAGTACTCCCCCAGGACCGGCGAGAAGAAACTCACCCTCCACGCGCCGGCGTTCGGGTCGTACACCCGGACGGCAGTGGCCACGGTTTCGAATCCGGACGGATGCGTGGCGCTGGCAACGACCTCGACGTCCTGCACGGCGCGGCCGTCCAGGATGAACTGGACAATCCAGGTGAACTCGCGTTCGCTCCACTGGCCGCTTTCCTCGTCCAGTCGGGAACTCTTCGTCGACCAAGACCCAACGAGCTGGCCGAACCGGCGCATCCGGCCGGGGTACTCCGGCGTTGGTCCCGGCGCGATGAGCGCATGGGCGAAGTCGGGCACGGAAGCGGAGGTCATACCCCGATTTTAGCCCGGCCCATGTTGCGTCCGTGTGAACAAGCTATGCGCGTGGCCCGCCGCCGTCCTCGCCCGAGCTGATCCGGCTGACCTGGATCGTCACCCGGTCGACGGTCGGGCCGTCGGCATCCGAGCCGAGGTGGCCGTAAATGGCCTCGAGGATGCGCTCGCACACCTCGGCGGCCGGGCTCGCGTCAGAGATTGCGACGCTCACCGCGACGCTGATACCGCCGCCGGAGTTCGTGACCGCGATCGGTTCCCCGGACGGCTGCCCGATGAGCGTCGCCACGAGGTCCGCGGCCGCGGCGAGGGCGGTCGGGCGCGCGTCGTAGACCTGCACCACACCGTCGATCGACTTCACCAGTCCGGTCAGTTGCTCATGCAGTTCTGTTGTCGTCATTGGTCCGGCTCCTGCCCGTCGCGGGCGACGGTGACATCGGTAACGGTCACATCGATGGCGGCGAGGGTCAGCTCCGTGTGCCGGCGGAGCGCACCGGCGATGCCCTCGCGGACGCGCTGCGCGGCCGCCGGAATGGGTTCGCCCCAGTAGACGCCGGCCTCCACCGCGACGGTGATCGGGGTGCCGGGCACCGTGACATCGCCGTCGAGCCGGCAGCGGCCGATCAGCGCGCCGGGTACGGAATCTCCGGCCGCACGGATGAGCCCGCGCACGGCCCCTTCCGTGATGCTGAACTCGGCGTTCGGGCTCGGCGACGTGAGCGGAATGGATCTCCCGGCGCGCGCCTCGATGTGGATATTGGTCAGGATGCGCGAGACCCAGCTGTCGTCCCTGGCCGGCTCGGCGTCGGCGTCGGCCTGGAGCAGGCCCCCGGCCACTGCGCGGAACCGGAGCAGCGATTCGAGCGCGAGCTGATGCGCGGGCGAACGGTCCAGCAGCTCCTGCGGGGGCTTTTCGCCCCGGTCCAGGTATTCGCTGAGGTCGGCAATGATGTCTTCCGACTGGTCATGCGCCTCAGTGTTCGGTGTTTTCATCGCCATTCCTCCATTTCTTCCACTAGTTTCCGTCGCGCCCGAGCCAGGTGTCCGCGCACGGTGGAGGGAGGAATCTTGAGTTCTTCCGCAATGTCGTCGTAACTGTAACCACCCATTTCGCGCAGCAGCCAGCACTGACGCTGCGTCTCGCTGAGCCTTCCGAGCACGTCTGAGATCTTGTCCCATTGCGAGTCGGCCTCGACGCGATGGTGCGGAGTGTCGGAGTCGGGCGCCTCCACATCCCAGATCTCGAGCGGCGCGTGGTCGCGCCGTGCACGAATCCGGTCGATGGCCTTGCGGCTCGTGATCCGCATCAGCCACGACTTGACCGCGCTCAGGTCTTTCAGGGTCGGCAGCTGGTCCCAGGCGGTGATGAACGCCTCCTGGACGACGTCATCGCTCTCGCTCGTTGCCCCGAGAACCCGGGTGGCATACGCCCGCATCAGTGGCCCGTGGCGGCGAACCAACACCTCGAAGGAGCGCACGTCCCCATCCACGGCACGGCCCGCGAGCACAGCGTCGGGCGCCTCGACCAGGCGCAGATTGTTGTGTGACTGCGTCATCGGAAACCCCCTTTTCAAACCTTTTCGTGCACTTTCGTGACGAATGCGCGTCGAGTTGCGTCTTACTAGTGACCATGCGATTCGGTTGCCCGAACTGACTGGTCCCTATTCTGGCAAGGAGTTGAACACAATGGTTGACACCGCACCCACACTCGAAACGAGCGGCGCGATTGCCGGCACAACGGTCATCACCGACAGCGTCATCGCCAAGATCGTCGGCATCACGGCGCGCGAGGTATCCGGCGTGCACACGCTGGCCAACGGCGCGGGCCCCCTCGGCGCCATCCGCGACGCCATCAGCGGCGCCGACCTCGACCAGGGCGTGAGCATCACTGTCGCGGACTCGCAGGTCGCCGTTGACATTTCCCTGGTCGCCGAGTACCCGGTTCCGCTGCACAAGGTCGCCGCCGATGTGCGCGCCGCGGTCATCGCGGCCGTCGAGTCCCTCGTCGAACTGCAGGTCACCGAGGTCAACGTGACCGTCAAGGACGTGCACCTGGCCTCCGACGACGACACCACCGGCAGCGCGAACACACAGGTCGGAGCGTAAACAGGTGATCGAGCAAGAAACGGATCGGGGCACCACCCGGATCAGCGCGCGCGCAGTCACGCGCGTCGCCGCTGCCGTGGCCGCCTCGCATCTCAATCTGGCGCCGGACACGGTCGGCGTCACCGTCGCCCGGCCCGACGGCCGGATCGAACTCACGGTGAGCGCGCCCATCCCGGCCGCCACAGTGATCGACCGGGTGCAGGAGCAGATCCGCCAGGAGTCCAGCGACCTCATCGGTTCAACCATCGGCCGTGTCACTGTGCGGCAGAGCAGCGCTCCCCAGGCGGCGGCGCTGGCCGGCACCATCCTGACCCGGGTGCGTTCGCGCTACCGCGAGGATCCCGTTCGCCTTGTGGGTCTCGTTGCGGTCGGCCTCACCTCGGTCGGCATCGTCGCGGGCATTCTCGCCCGCGCCATCTCGCGCAAATAACTCCCCCCACCCACTTCCACGGCACGGCCATGTCGGCTGTGCACGACCCCTAGAGAAAGAGAGGCCCCTCATGGGCGCATCAGAAAAGATCAACAACGAAGCCGATGACCTCAAAGGCAAGGCCAAAGAGGGCTTCGGCAAGGCAACCGACGACGACGCAACCGTCGCCGAGGGCAAGGCCGACCAGGTCGGTGCCAACCTGAAGAAGGCCGGCGAAAACGTCAAGGACGCCTTCAAAAAGTAGACGTCTTCCGGCGGTGCCCGGGTTTCCCTGGGGGGATTCGGGCCCCGCGACCCGCACAATCACATCACTATCGAACAAAGGACACCCACATGGGCTTCATCGCATTCCTCATCCTCGGACTCATTGCCGGCGCGATCGCAAAGGCTATCCTGCCGGGTCGCCAGGGCGGCGGATGGCTCATCACGCTCCTCCTGGGCGTCATCGGCGCGTTCCTCGGCGGATGGCTCGGATCGCTCCTGTTCAACGTGCCGCTGAACGACTTCTTCTCGATCTCCACCTGGCTCCTGGCCATCGGTGGTTCGATCATCGTGCTGCTGGTCTACAGCGCAGTCTTCAACCGCCGCAAGGCGTAACGCCCCGGCCGCACGGCCCGCAAAAAATCCGCCGGCGCACCGAAATTCTCGGTGCGCCGGCGGATTTTTTGTTTGCGGTTTCTTGCTGTGGTGCCGGCTACTCGCCGGTGCTGCCGGCGTCGCTCGCACGCACATCCGTGCGGTGGAAACTCTGGAATGAACGCGAGGCGGTTGGCCCGCGCTGGCCCTGGTAGCGGGAGCTGTACTCGCCCGATCCATAGGGTCGCTCGGCGGGCGAACTCAGCTGGAAGAAGCACAGCTGGCCGATCTTCATGCCCGGCCAGAGCTTGATCGGCAGCGTCGCGACGTTGCTCAGCTCGAGCGTGACGTGGCCGGAGAAGCCGGGGTCGATGAAGCCGGCCGTGGAATGAGTGAGCAAGCCCAGCCGGCCGAGCGAACTCTTGCCCTCGAGTCGGGCGGCCACGTCGTCGGGCAGGCTGATGAGCTCGTAGGTGGAGCCGAGAACGAACTCACCGGGGTGCAGGATGAAAGGTTCGTCCGGCTGAGTCTCGATCAGGCGGGTCAGATCCGGCTGATCCTCGGCGGGGTCGATGTACGGATACTTATGGTTGTCGAACAACCGGAAGTACCGGTCCAGTCGCACGTCGATGCTCGAGGGCTGGATCATCTCCGGCTGGTAGGGGTCCAGACGGATGCGTCCAGCGCCGAGTTCTGCCTTGATGTCGCGGTCCGAGAGAAGCACGATGCCAGCCTACCGGCGCGTACTTGATAAGCTGGCACGGTTCCGGCAGCGACAACGCCGATACGCGGATGTAGTTCAATGGTAGAACTTCAGCTTCCCAAGCTGATAGCGCGGGTTCGATTCCCGTCATCCGCTCACCTGATGCCGGCGCCACCATCCTCGACCCGACCGGTCAGGCGGCGGCGGAAGCTGGCGTCCTCCGTAGTACTGATTTCAACGTCGTACCAGCCGTTGAGTGCCGGCCAGCTGAGCTTCTTCCGCTGTCCGGGCCGCAGGACCTGCGTGTGGGCGTGGCTGACGTACTGCAGGGACGTGAACGTCAGCGTGACGGCAACGGATCCGGTGTTGCTGACTGCGAGTTCCACGTCGCTTGCCTCCCGATTCTCCGTAATGCTGGCATCCACGCCCACAGCGGCCCCTGCGGATGTGCCCGCCAGCTCGTACTGGAAGCCGTTCGGCCCCGAGACGGCGAGGTCGTACTTCCCGTTCTTCACTGGAACGTCCACGCTGAGGTTCTTCAGCACGTCGAAGTGCTGCGGCACGGCATACTCGCCCGCATAGCCGTAGAGCGCGAAGTGCGTGGACCGTGGACCGGTGTTCATCAGCGCCAGCGTCACGTTGCCGGCCGGGTGCGCCTGGGCGGCAACCTTCGGGCGGTAGGGCAACGGGCGAGCCGGACGGGTTCCGGATTCCTGGATTGGTGAGGCCTGGGCCGTCGGCGGGGTGGGATGCCAGCGGGCGATGGCGGCGGGAACCGGGCCGGGGTGATCCACCTCGGGTTGCGTGCCCGCCCTGGTGAAGTCAAAGACACTGGTCAGATCGCCGCAGACGGTGCGCCGCCACGCGGAAATATTCGGTTCCCGAACCCCCGTCCACCGTTCCAGGAAGCGGATCACGGACGTGTGGTCGAAGACTTCTGAGCTGACATAGCCGCCAATAGTCCACGGGGAGACGACGGTCATCGGCACCCGCGGGCCCAGGCCGATGGGCGAGCCGCCAAACCAGTCATCGCCGCTGCCAGACTCCGGTCGTGGCGCAACTGGTGGGGGGACGTGGTCGAAGTAGCCGTCGTTTTCATCAAAGTTCATGAAGATGGCCGTCGTCGCCCAGGTCTCCGGGTCGCTCGCGATGGTGTCAAGCAGCCGGTAGATGAAGTTCGCGCTGCCTACCGGGGTGGAGGCTCCGGGATGCTCCGAGTCCGCGGCCGAAGGGACGATCCAGCTGACCTCGGGGAGCTCGTTCGCGGCGATATCAGTGCGCATCCGATCGAGCAGAGTATCCGGATTGCCGCGCCACATTGCCTTGTCGAAGAGCGATTTCTCCGCCTCGCTGAGCAGCTCACGGCCCTGGCTGAGTTGGGCCAACAGCCGCTGCTGCTCGGCGGGGGCCTGCGCGGCCAGGCTGTCGTAGAACTCTTCTGTGGTGCGCAGGTGACCGTCCACGGCGGCCAGCATCTTGTGGCCGATCTTCTTGAAGGTCTGGAAGTACTCCACAGCATTGTCGGTGAAATTGTCCCAGTCCTGGTAAATCCGCCAGGACACCCCGGCCTCCTGTAACCGTTCCGGGTACGTGGTCCAGTCGTAGCCGGCATGGTCATAGTTGTAGGCGGCGTTGGTGACGGCGCGGGAGGCGGAACCCGGCTCATTACCCACCGTTCCGGACCAGAGATAGTTGCGGTTGGGGTTCGTGGATCCGTTGATTGAGCAGTGATAGGCATCGCAGATGGTGAAGGTATCCGCCAGCTCGTACTGCAACGGGCTGTCCGCACGTTCGTAGTACGTCATGGTCGACGGGCTCTTGGAGGGGATCCACTTGTCGCACCACCCGTTGCCCCAGGCCGCGGTCGTCCCGGCCCAGGAGTGATCCAACGCGCCCAGATACTGGATATCAGAGGCCGGGCGACCGGCCAGTTCGGCAGCTTTCCGCAACGAGAACGGCAATACGGTCTCGCCGCTGGCCGAGGCTTGTTCGAAAACGGGTTTGCCGCTGGGCAAGCGCAGCGCCGCCTGATCCGCGAAGCCGCGGACTCCGCGCAGGGACCCGAAGTAGTGGTCGAAGGACCTGTTTTCCTGCATCAGCACAATGACGTGTTTGATGGCCTTCAGCCCGCCGGGGCGAATCGGCTGCGCCATCGCCGCCTGCACGGAGGGAGGGAGAAGAGAACTCGCGGTCCCGACTGCCGCAGCGGCTGCCGCAGTGCTCAGAAACCGACGCCGGGAAAAACCTGTGCTGGACATGCGACTGCCTTTCATCGACGTGCAAAGCGGGCGCTGAGTGACTTTCGCACCCCCACGCCAGCTTCGCGTCCGCACCCTGACTGGCAGCAAATGCTAGCTAAACGCGGGATGAACACCCGCGTCAGGCGATCGCCGACCGGGCCAATCTCATCCGTCGGCTAGTCGGTTTCGAAGGCAGGTGAGTCTGCCGGCCACAGTGCTCCACCCATGCCTGTCCGGGCGGTCATCAGGTCCTCGGGGTGTTCGCTTCCCACAATCCATAGGTCACTGCTACGGCCCCGGATTGACCCGCGGCCTCGGGGAAAGCTCGACGCTGTCGCAGGATCATCACGAATGCCGTTCCAATCAGGCCCAGTCCGATGACCTCTCCGCCGAGAACGCCCCACAGGCCGAGGGCGATCTCATAGGTGACCCAGGTGGCCACGCCGAAGAACATCACGGCTTTGACGTGCAGCACGTCGCGAAGCGACAGCGCGACGATGACGAGCCCCGAACCGAGAATCGGTAGCCACGCGGCCCACCAGGTCGGTATTCCGTTGAGCCCCAGGTAGGCAATCCAGATAGCGGAGATGAACGCCGGGGTCCACCAGAGGCTCCGCGCCCACGCATGGTCGTCAGAGCGGGCAATGATCCAGCCGCGGACAGCGGCGATCGCGGGTATCGCGGCGGTCCCGGGCATGCCCAGGAACAAGTACGAGGCAGTGAGGATGACGGAGGCCACCGCATTCCGGACGACGGTGGTTCGGCGTTGCCTCGACCAGTGCGACCACAGGATGACGGCGATGCCGACGAAACCCAGGGCCTGACCCGCCCACCACGTCCAGCCCACGCATGCCTCCACGTTGTAGTCGCTATTGCACGTCATTTCGAATACCAGGATCGCTCCCGACGTGCTTCCGGCATCCGGCAGACGGAGGCTGGAGCACGACGGGCGGAATCATCTGAGGAGCTCGCCGGGGGCTCCGCCATCGAGGTCGAAGCGTCGTCCGAGATTTCGTTGTGCGGCCTGGCGCATCACGAGCCCGACGACGGCCGCGTCCACTGCAGACGAGCCGACGGAGTCGAAGACAATCCTGCGGCCACTCCTCCGCGACCCGATTCCTGCTTGGAGCACGGTCCCAATGCTTGAAACCCGCACCGCAGAGTCCTCGCCCAGGTAAGCGCATTCACCGACCGCCAACGCATCTGAGCGGACGTCCGCGTAGACCTCAGCGGAGTCGAGGACGCCTGGCGCCAGTTCGCGCTTCCCAGCGCTGTCAGCTCCCATCGCCAGTATCACGGCGTCCGGGAGGAGGTCCTCCACGGAAACGAGCGGCGATTGTGAGGGGGTGCACGTGATGACGAGGTCAGCACCGATCACCGTGTCCGAAATGGTTCGGCAGGCGCGGTGCTCGACCCGCCCCTGGTACGCGGCCGCCAGGTCAGCCGCATGCTCGTGCGTGCGGCTCCAGATGCGCACGTCACCCGCGATGCCGAGGTACTCCAGCGCTTCGTCTATTCTTTGCGCCACGGGACCCGCACCAACGAGCGCGACTCGAACCGGCCCCGGGCCCACCAGGGCTCGGGCTGCGACGGCCGCGATGGCCGCGGTGCGCATAGCCGTGAGGTCACCACTGGCCATAACGGCTTGCAGGCGCTGTTTCTCGTAGTCGAAAACCAGGATCGCCCCTGAGGTGCTTCCAGCCTCGGGCCGAAGGTTTGCTTTGACCGAGATTATGGGCGGTTCTGTGAGGGCCCCGGACTTGAGGTGCAGGGACGCCCCTGGCACAACCAGCTGACTGGAGATGCTCGGGAGGACGTCGCCCTCGGCCAGATCGATCAGGGCGCGCTGCGTCGCATCAATCAGTTCAGGCCAGGTCAGCAGGCTGCGGACTTCCTCGCGATCAAGCATCAGGATGGGTTCGGTGCCGGACATAGTTCTCCAATAAGCGTCGGTAGGTGTCACAGGGCGGGGGTGGGTCGCGCGGCGGACGTCACAGGCTGCGCCGCATGGCATCAACTCGGATCCGCTGCACGATCTGGCCGTTGCGGGTGCCGTACACCTCGCGTTGCAGGTCCATCCACACGCAGCTGTGAATGGGCAGGATCCTCACGCGTTCCCCCAGTCGCAGATCCTCATCCTCGGCGGCAAGACCGAGTACGGCGTGCTCTTCAGAAACCTGACGAAACCCGCTGCCCGGCCGGTTCACCAAGTGCCCGTGTCCGTGCTGGTCCGTGCGCGCCGTCGTAATGCTCTTGCTGCCGGCATTCAAGGTGGCACGCCCCGGAGCACGGCTGACCACAGTGGCCAGCATGCTGAGTGCGAGCTGATCTGGCGTGCACGCGTACCGTCCCAGCGTGCGCAGGTCATTGAAGACGTATGTCCCGGGCCGAACCTCGGTGATTCCGTCGTCAGCGGACAGATACGGCGTCGTCACGGTGGAGCCCGCGCTGACGACATCAACCTGGAGCCCGTGGGCCTCGAGCCCTTCCCGGGCGCGCTGCATGGCACGTACCTCATCACGAGCCACCTGCTCGATACCCTGCTGGTCCACCGCCTGGTGCGCTTGCCCGGCGTGGGTGAGGATGCCCCGCACGCGCAGGCCCGGGAGCCTGTCGACTTCGGCCGCCAGGGCGCCAGCGTGTTCGGGCAGGACCCCGGCCCGATGCATGCCGGAGTCGATTTCGATGAGCACCGGAAGCTCACGACCAACCGACGTGGCGGTCCTGCTGTATCCCTTCGCGACATCGATCGAATCGGCAACGACCGTCAGCGCCCCCGCGTCCACGAGCGGCGCGAGACGGCGGAGCTTGGCCTCCCCGAAGACCGGGTAGGCCAGCAGCAGGTCCCGGACGCCATGCCGCCACATGACCTCTGCCTCGCCGACCGTCGCCAGGCACAGTCCCGTCGCCCCGGCGGCCAGCTGCAGGTCTGCGATGAACGTACTTTTGTGGCTTTTGGCGTGGGGACGCAGGGCCAGGCCCCGACGTGTCGCAAAGTCAGCCATGGACGCGATGTTTCGTTCCAACACGTGCAGGTCGACGAGGAGCGCGGGCGTATCGAGCAATTCACTCTCGAGGTCGAGAGGCAGCTGCGCTTGCGGATCGAGCGCCAGCAGTTCCTCTGGGTGAGCGAGATGCGTGGTGGTCGTCATAGTTATCTGCCTAGGTGGGGCACTGCTGCCGCGTTTGCGGCGCTGGTGCGGGTTTGGATGGGATTCGGGTTGCTTAGAGAACGCGCACGGCGTCCAGGAGCGCCGGGAGTTCCACCCAGACCTTGTCGGGAATCTCGAAGTTGAGCGCCTCCCAGCAGCCCACGACCTCCGATGCGGTGGCCGCGCCAACGAGCGTGCAGTCGAAGCGAGGCTGCTGCAGGCTGAATTGGAGGGCGAGGGCGAGGACTGGTATGCCGCGTTCGTCACACCACGCGTGGACCTGTTTGGCCGCCTGAACCTCCGCAGCCGGCGGGGTCCACCGCTCGGTGCCGACGCTTTCCGGGTCGCGACCGGAGAGAAGACCCATGGCCAGGGCCGCGCCGTTCACCAGGCCCAGCCCACGCGCCTCTGCCAGAGCGAAGATGTCGTCCGCATTCTGACGCAGCAAAGTGTAGTCATTGACCATCATGCAGACGTCAAGGTGGCCGCTGTCCACCGCCTGGCGGTGCAGATCATGGTCCTGCACGCCAATGCCAATGGAGCGGATGACGCCTTCCGCCTTGAGCGCCACAAGCGCCTCCATCGCGCCCCCCGGCGCCAACGCGGCAGCCAGCTGGTCAGGCTCGGGCTCATGAATGTGACAAAGATCGAGATAGTCCACACCGAGGACCTCCAGGCTGCGGGCGACGGTCCATCGCGCCGCTTCTGCGGAGTAGTCACCCGGCTTCTGCGGGTGGGTACCGACCTTGCTGGAGATGTAGTAGCTGTCACGGGGAACCCCGCGAAGCGCCAGACCCATCCGGCGTTCGGCCTCGCCGTACTTGGGGGACGTGTCCAGGTAGTTCATGCCAAGTTCGAGGGCCTTTTCAACTGCGGCGACGCCGTCCGCGTCTCCGACCGGCCCGAAAATTCCGCCCAAACCGGCGCCGCCAAGGCTGACTGCGGTGACCTTCATGTGCGTATTGCCGAGTTGGCGCAGCTCCAGGGGGTTGATGATGCTCACGGTGCTCCTTCGTTTAGGTTTCCAGCGCCGTCGGGCGCTGATCGAGGTTGGGCTGGTGTCGTCGCAGTGTGCGGCCGGCACGGATGCCGGTGGGCTGGCCGTCGCGGACGGCGAACCGTCCGGACACCAGGACGTCGCGGATGCCCACGGGGTCTTGCGTCGGATCGTCATAGGTTGCCGGGCCCGCCACTTCTGCGGGATCGAAGACGACCAGGTCCGCGTGGTAACCCGGCTCAACGAGACCGATACCGGTCAACCCAAGTCGACGGGCCGGCTGCGAAGTCATCTTCCGCACCGCGTCCTCCAGGGTGAGGATGTCGGTATCACGGACGTACTCACCCAGGATCCGCGGGAACGTGCCGTGCAGGCGTGGATGCGGTCGGCCCCCCGCAAGAAGGCCGTCGCTGCCGAAACACGTGCTTGGCTCCTGCATGACCTGCCGCAGGTCTTCTTCCGAGCAGGCCACCTGAATGTTACTGACGGCACCGTCCTCGGCAATCAGGAGATCCAGCAGGAAGTCCCCGGGATCCGCCGACTCGGAACGGGAGGCGGATGCCGCAGCCACGCTGCGACCGACGAGATCCTGGTTGCCCACCGTCAAGACATGGCTGATGTAGATGTTCTCCCAGCCGATGCTCGCAACGCGGTTGTCCCATTGGGGTCGCCCGTTGATCCAGTCGGCCTTGATTCTTGCCCTCTCGGCCGGGTCCGCGAGGCGCAGGAGCATCGCCGATAGCCCGCCGGCCAAGGCCCAGTCCGGCAGGAGCGCGGTCATCGTCGTGCTGCCCGCCAGATACGGGTAGACATCCGATCCGGCGTCGATCCCCTCGGCGCGCGCCTGACGAAGCATGGCCAGGGACTGGCTGACTTTCCCCCAGTTCCGCCCGCCGACGACCTTGTGATGGGCGATCTGCACGGCCGCGCCGGTTCGTCGGCCGACGTCAAGGGTCTCGGCAACGGAGTCCAGAAAACCATCGCCCTGATCCCGCATGTGGCTGGAATACAGTGCTCCGGCGCGGGCAGCCTCGTCAACGAGCTCGCAGATCTCCTCGTGTGAGGAATAGGACCCGGGGGCATAAACCAAACCGCTGCTGAGGCCGACAGCCCCCTGCCGCAAGGCCGCTGCGGCAAGGTCCACCATGGCGCGGCGCTGTTGCGGCGAGGGGATTCCCGCGTCGAAACCGCTGACGGCGCAGCGGAGGGAACCGAGACCGACGAAAGTGGCCACGTTCACGGCCGGCCGGGCCGCAGTAACGCGGGCCAGGTAGCCGTCCACATCGGACCAGTCCCAGTCGAGCTCCCCGAAGCCAAGCACTGGCGTGGCGTACTGGCGGGATTCCGCTCTGAACTGTTCGGTTATCGGGACCACGGAAATACCGCAGTTGCCCACTATCTCGGTCGTAACCCCCTGACGCAGCTTCTGATGAGCGCCCGGCTCTGCTATCAACGCAAGATCCGAGTGGGAGTGCATGTCGACGAAACCAGGCGCCACTACATGGCCTGTAGCGTCCAGGACCTCGCCGGCCGTTCCCAGGAACTGGCCCGGCGCGACCACATCAACGATGCGGTCTCCCCGCACAAGCACATCGGCGTAGCGCCAGGAGTTACCGGTCCCATCCACCACGCGGCCGCCGCGAATGAGCAGGTCGATGTCAGCGATGGCGTCGGCTGCCCGGCTCACTTGACCGCACCGGCCGTCAGGCCCTTCACCAGATTCTTCTCGATCAACAGGAACAGGATGAGAACCGGCACGATGGCGATCAGTGCCGCTGCCATGAGGTAGTTCCACTCGACGGAGTACTGCCCCAGGAAGGAGTAGATACCCAGAGGAAGCGTGCGGTTGTCGGGGGTCGAGATGAAGGTGAGCGCGATCATGAACTCGTTCCACGCCCAGATGAAGGCAAAGACTCCTGAAGCCACAAGAGCGGGCTTGGACATCGGCAGCACGACGCGGACAAGCGCGCCCACCCTGGTGCAGCCATCCATCATGGCTGCTTCCTCGATCTCAATGGGAATCGACTCGAAGTATCCGGCGAGGAACCAGACCGAGAAGGCCAGGCTCAATGCAGCATACGTGATGACCAGCGACGCGTTGTTGTCCAGCAAGTGGACCTGGTTCATGAAGCGGAACAGGCCGATCAGGAGTACAACCGGCGAGAACATCTGCGTAACCAGCAGGGCTTGGCGGAACAGGCGCTTGCCCGGAAAGTTCAGCCGCGCCAGGGCGTAGCCCGCGGGTATCGCGAAAGCCATGTTCAGCAGTGTTGCCAGCACAGAGACGACAACGCTGTTGAGCACGTATCGCAATAACGGCACTGCCGTCCACACAGTGACGAAGTTCTCCCAAGCCCACGTCTTCGGGAACCAGGTCGGCGGGAAGCTGAACAGTTCCGCGCGTGGACGCAGCGAAGTCGACAGGGCAAATGCGAAAGGGAAGATCGATACGGCCACGACCACGGCGAGAAAAGCCAGCAGGAGCCACCAGGACAACCCGCGCTCATGCCGCTTCATTTGATGCCCACCTTGGCCCGCTCTTTCGTGATGTGAGAGAAGGTGAGGCTGAAGGCCAGCAGCAGCACGAAGATCAGCATCGCCATGGCTGCGGCCGGGCCGAACTGACCCTCAGCAAAGGCACGCTTATAGATATAGGTCACCAGAATGTCCGTCCGGTATGCCGGGGAACCTTGAGTAAGCACCCAAGGAATGGGGAAGGAGTTGAAAACGTAGATCACGTTGAGCAACGTGGTCACGATGAGAACCGGCCGCATCAATGGCAGGGTGATGTGCCAGAAACTGGCCCAGAAGCCCGCGCCATCGACCATCGCCGCCTCGTAGAGTTCGCTCGGGACCGACTGCAGCCCCGCGAGCAACGAAAACGAGGTGAACGGGATGGACACCAGGATCCCGACAAGGATGATTGCCGCCCAGGCTGTTCCCTCGGAGCCCAGCCAGATGATCGGCTGGTCGATGAGGTGCAGCCTCATCAGCGTGCCGTTGATGATGCTGTGCTGGCCGTCCAGGATCCAGCGCCAGATGATCGCGTTGATCATCAGTGATGCCGCCCAGGGAACGATCAGTAACGCCCTCGCCAATCGACGACCGTGGAAGTTGAGGTTGAGGGCCAACGCCACCGGAATTGACACAACTGTCGTGATTCCCACGACTGCTACGGTCCAAAAAACGGTCTGAGCAAGAACGCGCAGGAACACCGTGTCGGAGAGTAACGCCTGGTAATTCGCCAGTCCAGCGAATCCCTCCCGCTGTGCCAGCGAGTTGACGTTGCTGAACGACATGAGCGCCGTCTCCACAATGGGGTAGAAGACGATCACGCCCACGAGGACGACGGTGGGCAGGATGAAGAGCAACCCTACCAGCGGCTCCGAGCGCGGCATGCGCAGCCGCCTTCGCGCTGGCCTGCCGGTCCGCACGCCTTCTGCCTCTAAAACAGCCATATCCATTCCGTCCTTCATTTGGAGTAACGCGGGTCACCAGTGACGGGGCACTGGCAACCCACGTACCTCATTCGTTGTGCCGCGGGTTACCAGCGACGGGGATCACCGGTAACCCGCCCACGGTCACAGCTTGTCGATCTTCGCCGTTGCCTCGTCCAGGGCTTCCTGCGGGCTGGCCAGCCCGCTCAAGGCCTTCTGGATGGCCACAGTCTCGATCTGCTGAATCTGCTCGAACTTGGGGTGCTGGGGCTGGAATTTGGCTGTCGCCAGTGCGTCGATGAAAGGCTTGTACTCAGGGGTCTGGTAATAAGCCGACTCCGCCACGGCGTTGAGTTCAGGCAGCATGCCTTCGGTTTCGTCAAAGACCTGACGGTACTTGGGCTGATACATGAATTCGATGAACTTCCAGGCCTCCGCCTGATGCGCGCCACTTGCCGACATCCCGAGAGAATCCGTGACCGAGACCGTCTGCTGTTCCTTGCCATCGTTCGTCGGGAACGGCACTGCGGCAAATTTCATGGACGGATTGTCCGCCTTGATCATGGCTGTCAGCCACGGCCCGGTCGGGTACATCGCCAACTGGCCGGCCTTGAAGTTCTCAATGACCTGCTCCCGAGTGAATCCACTGGGCTCGGGCTGGCTGCCACCGCTCTTGACCAGATCGGTCAGGAACTCCAGCGCTTCGACGCTCTCAGGCTCGCTCAGCATCGACTTCCCATCTGCATCGAGGATGTCGCCCCCGTTGTTGTACAAGAAGTAGTTGAAGAAGGTGTCCACCTCGATCCCGCTTGCAGGCACGCCCAGTCCGTAGAGCTCCGGCGGATTGGCCGACTTGGTGGCCGCCTCCATCAGGTCGTCCCACGTCTCTGGTGCGGACAGGCCCGCATCCTCAAGTACGTCGGTGCGGTAGAAGAGCAGCCGGGCCGATACCGCCACCGGAAGCCCGTAGGTCTTGTCCTCGTAAACGCCGGCGTCAAGGACTTTCTGGTTGAAGCCCTCCCGGAAGTCCGCCGTCAGAAGATCGTCCAGCGGCGCGAGCTGCTTCAGCCCTGCGAACTCTGAGATCCATCGCGTAGCGTAGCCGAAGACGTCCGGCGCCTGGTCAGAGCCCATGCTCACGGCCAGTTTGTCGTGCATCTTGTCCCATGGCGCGGTTTCGAGGTTGACCTTGATCTCGCCCTTGTTGGCCGTGTTGAAGTCATCAACCATGGTTTTCATCAGCGGTGTGGTTTTCGCGCTGTACTCCGGAAAGAGGAAACGCAACTCAACCTCACCCCCGCCTGCCGAGTTGTTCGAGGTTCCGCATGCGGCCAGGGAGGCCACTGTGGCGACCGCCAGGGCAAGTGCCAAAGCTCGGCGCGCGCGCCGCCCTGGGCGAGCGAACAGGGATTTCATCATTGTGGAGCCTTCCATTCTGTAGGGTTGCGGTGCGTCAGGAAGAAAACGAAGTGGGAGGGGTGAGGCAGGTGGAACTACAGGCCTTCGCCCTGCGGTTCCTGAAGATTAAGGACGACCAGTCGGGAATCCGTCATCTCCTCCACGGCGTAGCGGACACCCTCCCGGCCGGTACCGCTTTGCTTCACGCCTCCATAAGGCATGGAGTCCACGCGATATGACGACGCGTCGTTGACGATGACCCCGCCAACGTCCAGCCTCTGGGCCGCGGCGAGCGCGACATCCAGGCTGGCGGTGAAGATGCCCGCCTGCAGGCCGTACTCGGTGTTGTTCGCAATGTGGAGCGCTTCGCCCAGGGTGGCGTAGGGAATCAGCACCGCAACGGGAGCAAACGCTTCACGACAGGCCAGGCTCGACTGCAGGGAAGGCCTGGTCAACACGGCGGGCGTCAGGAACTGACCGTCGCGCGTGCCACCGCACACCAATTCAGCGCCGTCGGCTACAGCCTCTGCGATCCACTCCTCGACGCGCGTCGCAGCCTCGAGGGAAATCATTGGACCCACGTCAGTCGATTCCTCCGACGGGTCTCCTACGACCAGGGCCTGGACATGATCGGCGAGCTGTGCGGTGAATTGATCGAAAATGCTTTCCTGAACAAGGATGCGCTGTGCGCTGATGCAGACCTGGCCTGCGTAGATCGACAATGATCGGGCCAGCGCCTTTGCAGCCAGGCCCAGGTCCGCATCCGTGTGAACGATATTGGCGGAATTGCTTCCGAGCTCCAGCAAGGTCTTGCGCAGGCCGACCGTTCGCCGAATGTGGGTTCCCACCGCAGTGCTGCCAGTGAAGGTGTACACAGCGAACCGGGGATCCTCGAGGAGTTGCTGGCCGACCGTCTCTCCCCTGCCCTGGACCATGGTGACGTGCCCGGGCGGCAGCCCGGCGTCAAGCAGCGTCTGCACCAACATGATCGCCGACAACGGCGTGACCTCCGCGGGCTTGACCACGACAGTGCACCCCGCCGCGATCGCGGTCGGCACCTTGTGCGACAGCTGATTCACGGGGCCGTTGAACGGAGTGATGGCACACACGACTCCGGCGGGTCGACTCATCGTGAACGCACGGCGGTTTTCCGAACCGGGAGTGGCGTTGACCGGAACAACCTCGCCTGTGAGTCGGGTAGCCTCCTGGGCGCACAGCTCGAAGGTCAGTACCGCACGGGCAACCTCGGCGCGGGAGTCACGAATGGACTTGCCGGCCTCAGCGACAATCGACCGGGCAAAGTCCTCGGCTCGTTCCGCGATCAGCTCCGAGGCCCGTCGAAGGATCGTCGCCCGCTCGAAAGGGCTGAGTTCCTGCGCGGCGAACGTCGCGGCCGCCTGCGCCACCGCTGCATCCACTTCGGCAGGCGTGGATTCTCGGAGCGTCGCCAGCAGGTGGCCGCCGAAAGGAGCCCGCACCTCCAGCATGTGCTCGCCGTTGCCGGCCTCCCATCGCTCACCGATCAGGAGACCGCGGGCCGGTAGATTATCCGGTATGAAACTTTGCATGCATCGAAGTATGCATGCTGGTGTGGTGCCGGTCAAGCAATTTGTTATCTCTTTTTGATGCCAAAAATGTCGTCATTGCCAAACGGCACGATCAGGGCACGCGCGGATATGATCTTGTATGCATGCACGCATGCTGAATTGCACGGCAAGCCACCGACAACAGTCAGTGCCACGGAAGTCGCCCTCACGAGGGACGATACTGAAGGAGATGACCCGATGCCCCCACTTGGGCGAACGGACCAGCGTTTGGCGCCGGCTCCAATCAATCGAACCACGGAGGTCTACGAGCAATTGCGCCAGGCCATCGTGGAGGGATCGATCAGGCCGAACGAGCGCCTCATTGAGAGCGATCTCGCCGAGCGGCTTGGGGTGAGCCGCACGCCGGTGCGCGAGACCATGCTGCGACTTGCCGGCGACGGCCTGATAGTCAGCCAGCGCCGCGGGTGGGTTGTGCGCGAACATTCTCCCGAGGAGATCCGAGAGGTCTACGAGATCCGCGCCGCACTCGAAGGGTTCGCCGCCGGTCTGGCAGCCCAGAGGGCAACTGATGCGGAGCTTAAAGCCATCGAGGCGATCCATCAGAGCTATATCGACTCGATTCAAAGCTCAAGTCGTGGGCATTTGGTGGAGCACAACGACGCCTTCCACGAAGCGATCATCGCCGCGGCCCGCAACCAATTGCTTGCCGAGCAGATTCACCGCAA
>NZ_SOHO01000034.1:0-25430 GCF_004403225.1 Cryobacterium sp. Sr8
CTTCGTGAGTTGCTTTAGTCGGTACTCACTGACCATCCCACGGTGGCTCTTTACGTTGACGGAGCAACGCTCAACAGCGGGAAACCACACCACTCACGGGGACGCAACCAAGTCTGGCGCCAGAACTCGCACGGTAACACCACTTGAATGACTATCAATTGGGGGAAAACAACTGTGAATACGCTGCTTCGTTATGGTTCGGTCCGGACCACTGGACAGGCCGGGATGTCTCCGGTCTCATCGCCGGGCTTACTCGCCTCGATTCGGGATGCGCGGAAGGCTCTCTCATGAGCGCGGCCCTGCAAGCATCCTCGACTTCGTCCTCACGCGCCCGATATAACCCAGGATCGACGGATCCGTTCGGTGACTACCTGCGCAGAATCGGCAAGGAATCGCTGCTCACCGCTGCGGAGGAGGTCGACCTCGCCCGGCGAATCGAGGTGGGCCTGTTCGCGGCCGAGAAGCTGCACCAAGGCGTGTCCGACACGGCTCACCAGCGCGAATTGGCGTGGCTCGCCCATGATGGGAAGCGCGCGAAGAAACGTTTCATCGAGGCCAACCTGAGGCTCGTGGTCAGCATCGCCAAACACTATTCCGGTCGTGGCGCTCCCATCATGGATCTGGTCCAGGACGGCAACCTCGGCCTGATGCGTGCGGTGGAGAAGTTCAACTACATGGCCGGCTTCAAGTTCTCGACTTATGCGACGTGGTGGATCCGCCAGTCCATCCACCGCGGCATGGCAGACAAGGTGAGAATGATTCGCGTCCCGGTGCACACGGCCGAGAAACTCAACAAGATCAAACGGATCCGCCGGGACCTCACCAACACGCTTGAGCGTGAGCCGACCGTCGAGGAGATCGCGGAGACCAGCGATATTCTGCCCCACGACGTGTCGAGACTGCTGAAGTACGATCAGGAACCGATTTCTCTGTCTGCGCCGGTTGGCGACGGGACCGGTGACATTTCGGAGTTGATCGTAGACGATGACTCAATGCAACCCGACGAGTACGGGATGCTCGCCCTGCGAACGACGGATATTTACTTCTACCTCACGGCGCTGCCGGAACGGGAACAGTCGATCCTGCGCGCCCGCTTCGGCCTGAACGGCGATGGACCCCGAACGCTGGAGCAGGTGGCCGTAGTCGAAGGTGTGACCCGCGAACGAGTCCGACAGATCGAGAAACGCGCGTTGGCGCTGCTGCGCGTTCCGTGCTTGCGGTCGTACTTGATCGATTAGGACGTGCGCGGAGCGGCCACGCTAGCCAATGCACCCCCTGCCCAAACTCACGGCCACCGTCGCCCCTGGCCTTCGCCCTATGGGCCGGTGACGGGGACGAGCAGTTGGGCTGCGGGAACTCCCCCTGCTGGTCGCGTGTCCGGTGGCGTGTCCGGTCATGAGTCTGCGCTTGGTGAGGTGCGCGGACACGGAGACGACAAAGAGCAAGGCGAAGACCCCTCGCCCGGTCGCTGTCATCGACGTGTCCGCGGCCGCTGACGCGGAGAACCGTGGGTTGTCATCATGACTCATGACGACATCCGGGCGCTGCTCGAGGCATCCTGACGCGTCCGCAAACAGCGACCATCTGACCACCCCACGGCGAAGGCGGACCAGGAACGTCACCGGCAGCAAGGCCGGACGCTTCACCATGCCCGCGAGCAGAAAGCTCCGATCAATGGTTGGTGGCCTCACTCAACCAGGCTGACCGGTGGATCGAGGCTCAGCGCTGAGGCGAGCGACTCGGCTACTTGGTCCGGGATCGAAGTCGTCGCGGAGCTTGCGGGCGCTCATGTCGGCTGCCATGACGGGCCACAGGAGGGCACCCTCGGCGCCCACGAAGATGGTCACGACCACCTGTCAGCGCGTAAGCGCGCCGAGTTCTGCGCGAGAACGTGCGCCCGCTTTCTGCAGCAAGTTCGACACATGGAACTTCACAGTGTTGTTGCTGATATCCAGTTGCGACCCGATCTCGCTGTTTCGTGCACCCGAAACGACAAGTCGCAGCACCTCCCTCTCCCTGTGCGACAGGGCGACGACGTCTTCGAGCGGCTCGGGTTCGTTCGGGGGATCCAGCGGCAGACGCACCTCTAGCAACGACCCCCAGCCCGGAGTCGACGACACCGCGAACTCACCATCTAAGGCACTCACCCGCTCCGCAATCGGGCGGAGGGAATCATCGTGGTGCGACAGATCTCCCGCACCGTCGTCTCGAATGCCGATCAGAAGATTGAGTCCGTCGCAGTCCCATTGGATCCTCACGCGGCGGGCAGCGCCACTATCCACGAAGGCGAGCACTGCACTCCGCACGATCGCGCGTGCCGCGTGAGCCACTTCGCCTGGCAACGCCCTGCCGGTGGCCGGCGGTTCCACAAACTGGACCTCCAGGTCCCCAAACCGTTCGAGAGGGCGCAGATCATTGCGTAGGCGGGCAAACGCACCCACGACCGGTTCGAGCATTGTTCCGCGCTGTTGATCTGTGGTCATCCGAATCTCCACCAGAGCGGTGGCGGCGATATCTATGGTCATTGTGCGAGCCGCCTTGTCGTCCACCCGCGAGGATCGAAGGACAGCCAAGAGGGACTCGAGCGTCACTGCGTGGCGGTCGGCTTGTTCAGCGACAGTTCGGGCGTGCTCGAGAAGCAGCCGACGCGACGCGGGGGAGGGGATCGACGAGTCTTCGATGCGAATGGTCACCCACCCATCTTGCCCAACCTACCCAATCGGGTAGTAATACTGGTCTGTCAGGTGGGGGCCTCATCGGGGACGCTGCGCGAACATGGAGGCATGGACGTATTGAACACCGGCGTTGATTCCTCGCTGACGCGCATCGTGCGTGAACTCGACTCCGCCATCGAACGACTGGTTCACGACGATCCGTACGCGCTCGGGGTTCTCGCCGATTTGGTCGCCGAGGCTCCGCGCGTCTTCGTGCTCGGCGCCGGCCGGTCGGGGCTAGCCCTGCGCATGACCGCGATGCGCCTCATGCACCTCGGCCTCGACGTTCACGTGGTCGGAGAAGTGACATCCCCGGCCATCGGAAAAGGGGATGTGCTGCTAACCGCAAGTGGCTCGGGCACGACCGCCGGAATTGTTCGCGCGGCAACCACCGCAGTGCGTGCTGGAGCGCTCGTGGCGTCGATCACCACCGCGTCACAATCACCACTGGCGCAGCTTTCCGTAGCGACTGTCATCGTGCCTGCCGCCGACAAGCTCGACCGATCCGGCAGCGCCTCCGCACAGTACGCGGGCAGCCTTTTCGAACAGATCGTCGTGATCGTCGGGGACGCACTTTTCCACGCACTCTGGCGACGAAGTGGACAGAACGCGGACCAGCTTTGGCCTCGCCACGCAAACATCGAGTAATCGGCGCCCCCTTTTCCATGTCTATCCACCCGAAACAAAGGAAGAACAATGAAACTTCAGTTCGCCATGGACACCCTCACCACCGAGGCCGCACTTCAACTCGCCGCCGCCGCGGCACCGCATGTCGACATTCTTGAGCTCGGCACCCCGCTGATCAAGAGCGCAGGCCTTTCCGCCATCACTGCAGTGAAGGCCGCCCACCCCGACAAGATCGTCTTCGCCGATCTGAAGACCATGGATGCCGGCGAGCTCGAAGCCGACATCGCCTTCACCGCCGGCGCCGACCTGATGACCGTGCTCGGCTTGGCTGGCGACAGCACCATCGCCGGCGCGGTCAAGGCCGCGAAGAAGCACGGCAAGGGCATCGTGGTCGACCTGATCGGCGTCAGCAACAAGCCCAAACGTGCCAAGGAGGTCGTGGCGCTCGGCGCCCTGTTCGTCGAGATGCACGCCGGCCTCGACGAGCAGGCCGAAGAGGGCTTCACCTTCTCGACGCTTCTTCGCGACGGCGAAGCATCGGGCGTGCCCTTCTCGGTGGCCGGCGGCATCAACGCATCCACCATCGCCTCCGTGCAACGGTCGGGCGCACAGGTCGCCGTTGCCGGTGGCGCCATCTACGGCGCCCCCGACGTGGGTGCCGCTGCCGCCGAACTCCGCGCCGTGATCGTCTAAGCGAGGAAAGAGCGCAGACGGCCTGAGGCGCGCCTCGCAGCTTACGAGTAGGCCGCCGGTTCAGGCCGCACACTCGCCGGATCGCGGCTCGCCAACCAGGCGTCCAGCTCGGCCGCCGGGATCGGCCGCGACATGTAGAAACCCTGCGCGACGTCGCACCCGTAGCCGGCGAGGTCGGCGTAGGCGACGCTGTCTTCGACCCCTTCGGCGACCATCCGCAGGCCGAGACTGTGCGCGAGGGCGATGGTCGAGGCCACCAGCGCCGTCGCACGCGGGTTGTCGGCCATCGGCATCACGAACGACTTGTCCAGCTTCAGCTCGTCGATGGGCAGCTCGCGCAGGTAGGCCAGCGAACTGTAACCGGTGCCGAAATCGTCAACGGCGATCCGAACGCCGATGGCGCGCAGCCGGGTGAGGATGGCGTGTGCCCGGTCCCGGTCCGCCATCAAAAAGTCCTCGGTGATCTCGAGCACGAGAAAGGATGGCGCCAGCCCGCGTTCGGCCACCATCGCACCGATCCGATCGGGCAGGTCCGCGTCCACGAGCGAGCTGGCCGACAGGTTGACCGCCACAGACAGCGCCCGGCCCTGCGCCTGCCAGGTCGCGGCCTGGTCGAGGGCCTTCTCGAACACGATCTGGGTCATCGCCGGCATCAGGCCGGCCTCCTCGACGAGCACGAGGAACGCATCCGGGTAGAGCAGGCCGCGCCCCGGATGCTCCCAGCGCACGAGGGCCTCCACGCCGCGCACGGCGCCGGTGGAGAGGTCGATCTTGGGCTGGTAGTGCAGCACGAGCTGGTCGTCGAGCAGCGCCCTGCGCAGCTCATCCAGGGTGCGCAGCCGCTCCCCGCCGTGGCTGTCGTCGTCGTCGTCGAGGTAGACGTGGTGCCCGCTCCGGGTCGACTTCGCCTTGTACATCGCCATGTCGGCCTTGCGCAGCAGCACGGTGAGGTCCTCGCCCTGCTCCGGGTACATGGCGATCCCGATGCTGGCGCTGGCCTGCAGGGTGATCCCGGCGAGGGTGAACGGCTCGGCCAGCGCCGCGCGCAGCTTCAGGGCAACGGTTTCGGCCTGGCCGATGTCGCATCCGTCGAGGTGGATCGCGAATTCGTCCCCGCCCAGCCGGGCCAGCAGGTCAGCGGCGCGCAGCTGACCCAGCAGCCGAGCGGCGACCTGCTCCAGCAGCCGGTCGCCGACGTCGTGGCCGAGGCTGTCGTTGACCTCCTTGAACTTGTCGAGGTCGAGCAGCAGCAGCGCGCTCCGGCGCCGCTGGTCCGCGGCCAGCCGAGGCGGCACCTCGGTGTACAGCGCTCGTCGATTCGGCAGCCCGGTGAGCTCGTCGGTCATGGCCTGGCGGTGCATGTCGGCGAGCCGGATGCGCTGCCGGAACACCAGGGGAGCGGCCGCCAGCACGAGGGTCAGGCTGGCGAGCGCCACGGCCAGGGGTGGGATGTCGAGCTCGCTGGCCAGTATGAGCACCGTGAGCGCGCTGACGGTGGCGAGCACCGGCACGGTCTGGGCCGGGATCGACCGCGCCGAGACCGCGCGCGTGCTGCCTCCGCGCGCTGAGCCGGCGATCCACCAGGCGATCAGGGCGAGACCGGTGGCCCAGCCCATGTCGAGGGGGGTGCCGAGAACATACAGGCCGGTGAGTTCCAGCAGGGCATAGCCGACGTCGGCGGCGGCGAAGATCACCAGGCCGAGCACGAGCAGAATCCACCGGGAACCCACGCTTCGGCCCTGGGAGGCGCCGATGCCGACGAACGCGGCCACGAGCAGAAGGTCGAATAGGGGATACGCGACCGCGACCGCGGTGGCCAGGGAGGCCGGACCCTCGAAGGCGGAGCCCAGAATCGGGTCGAGCAGCACGGCCAGCACGGCGGCGGCGGTGAGGCATCCGAGGGCGCCGTCCAGCACCACGGGCCAGGCCATTTTCCGCGCGTTGCGGCCCACCAGCACCGCCAGCGCGGCGAGCATCAGGGGGTAGAAGCCCAGGTACCCGATGTCGGCCAGCGACGGATACGGCAGCGTCACGCCGCCGGCGCTGGCGAGCACGTAGTAGGTGTCTCCGGCCGCGAACGACGCCATGGCGACCGAGGCGAGCACCAGCTCCAGCTGCCGGAATCGTGCGCGGTACAGCGCCAGCCCGCCCACGAAGACGGGAACCCACACGCTCAGCAACCCGAGCCAGCCGTCCACCAGGGGGCTGAACTCGTCGTCGCTCCGGAACATGATGCCGGCAAGGTACAGCGCCAGCACGAGCGCCATGACCCAGCTCGGCCACGAGCCGAATCGTGCGCCGGCCCGTGCCTGTTCGACCCGCGCTGCACTTGTGATCGCCCCCATGGCGGCCCCCATATCGTTGACTCACGTTAGCCGAACTTGGCTCGGCTAGAACCCGCTGCGCCTGCGGCGCGGCACACTTCCCCGTTCGGGGGGTAGGACGATCGTCCCGCCCGGCAACGAGGGTGTTACGGTATCCGAAGGCACACTCGTCGAGAGGCGAGGTCGACCAATGAAACTGGACCACATGAACCACCTCGCACCGCCGCGCACACGGGATCGCCGGATCGACACCGCTCCCAGCGAGGTGCAATCGTGACCGTCCATCCCTCCGTCACCGATCTGATGCGCCGCGCCGAAGACGCCGAGCTGGCCCGCCGCGCACACCACGACGCGCTCACCGGGCTGCCGACGAGGCTCCTGCTCACCCAGACCCTGGAACGGGTACTGGCCCGGCGTGTGACGCATGCGCCCATCGCCCTCCTGCTCATCGACCTCGACAATTTCAAGCAAGTCAACGAGTTCCTGGGCCACGACACCGGCGACGCGGTGCTCTTGCAGGCCGCGCAGCGGCTGGTCGCGGCGACCCGTGCCCAGGACACCGTGGCCAGGCTGGGCGGCGACGAGTTCCTGGTGCTCTGTGAGAACACGAATGCCGCGGGAGCGGGCATGGTCGCCGAGCGCATCCTGCACGCCCTCCAGCACCCCGCCGACGGGCACGGCGCCGAGGCGCGAGTGACCGGTTCCATCGGAATCGCCACCGCCGCCCAACACCACGGCCCCACCGACCTGCTCCGGGAAGCGAGCGCGGCGATGCGGCTTTCGAAGAGCCGCGGGGGCAACCAGACAACCCTGTTCGACCTTCGGCTGGGCGGGGAGGCGGGTCGCCTGCTCGACATCGAAACCGCTCTCCGCGAGGGTCTCGAACGAGACGAACTGGTGCTGCACTACCAGCCCATCCATACCCTTGCCGACGGGTCGCTCAAGGGCGTCGAGGCGTTGGTGCGATGGAATCGCCCGGAGCACGGTCTCGTTCCGCCGGACGACTTCATCCCGATCGCGGAAGACACCGGCCTGATCGTGCCGCTGGGCGAATGGGTACTGAACGAGGCCCTGCGGCAACTCAGCACCTGGAAGCGCGCCGGCGTGGTGCCCGCCAATTTCACGATTTCAGTCAATCTCTCTCCGGTTCAGCTGCTGCAAGCGGGCCTCGTCGACCTGATCGATGGAACGATCGCCGAACACGGTCTCACCCATGAAGACCTGGTGCTGGAGATGACCGAGACCGCGCTCATCCTGGACCGCTCGACGATGATGGACACCGTCAGCGCCCTCGCCGAGACCGGCGCCTCGCTCGCGATCGATGACTTCGGCACCGGATACTCCTCCCTCTCCTACCTCCGCTACCTCCCCGCCAAGCAACTCAAGGTCGACCGCTCCTTCGTCGCAGGCCTGACCACCGACCCTCGTGACGCGGCCCTGGTCGCGGCGGTCGTGCGTCTCGCCCACGAGTTCGGGATGACCTGCGTCGCGGAAGGAGTCGAGACTCCCGAACAGCTTGAGCACCTCCGGCTGCTCGGCTGCGACCTCGCCCAGGGCTATTTCCTCGGCCGCCCCGCTACGGCAGAGGTGCTGACCCGCTCGTGGGCGCCGGCCGGGGTGAACTGAGCAGGGTCAGCACGCAGCTCAGCCCCCCAGTACCGCCGGCACCACCACGAGCGCATTGAACGTCACGTGCGCCACAATCGCGCCGCCGAGGCGCCCGGTGACCGCGGCAACGGATCCGGCCGCGAGCCCACGAGCCCACGAGCAAGACCACCCGAGGCCCTCATTTTGTGTTGCGAGCGCCCCCGAGCGTGCCCCGATAGGCTTTGGGCATGGGCAGCAACGCATGAAAATCTCGGTCATCGGATGCGGCTATCTCGGCGCCGTGCACGCGGCAGCCATGGCGAAGCTGGGTCATGACGTCGTCGGAATCGATGTGGATTCCGGCAAGATCGCACGCTTGTCGGAAGGCAGACCCGTTTTCTTCGAACCGGGCCTGGCCGAAGTGCTCATCTCCGCAATCGAGTCGGGCCGACTCCGTTTCTCTACCGATATCGCTGACGCCGCGGGCGCGCAGGTGCACTTCATCGCGGTTGGCACCCCGCAGAAGCGGGACAGCCACGCGGCCGACCTCCGCTATGTTGACGCCGCCGTGCAGTCGCTCGTGCCCTATCTGGCCGAAGGCGACCTCGTGGTTGGCAAGAGCACTGTGCCGGTCGGGACTGCGGCGCGCCTCGCCGAAATGATCACCGCCTCCGGCAGTGGCGCATCGCTTGCATGGAACCCCGAGTTCCTTCGCGAAGGTTTCGCCGTGAAGGACACTGTCAGCCCCGACCGCCTGGTCTATGGAGTACCGGCTGGCGACGAGGGCGAGCACGCCACGGCGCTGCTCAATGAGGTGTACGCCTCGGCGATCGCGGCCGAGACCCCGCTTGTGGTCACTGACTACGCCACGGCCGAACTCGTGAAGGTGGCAGCGAACGCGTTCCTGGCTACCAAGATCAGCTTCATCAACGCTATGGCGGAGATCGCCGAGGTCTCCGGCGCCGACGTCACGCAGCTGGCGGATGCGATCGGTTTTGACAACCGCATCGGCCGCCGCTTTTTGAACGCCGGTGTCGGTTTCGGCGGCGGCTGCCTGCCCAAGGACATCCGGGCGTTCACCGCACGGGCCGAGGAACTCGGCCGCGGTGAATCCGTCGCTTTCCTCAAGGAAATCGACGCGATAAACCTGCGCCGCCGCCAACGGGTCGTTGACCTGACGGTATCGTCCCTCGGCCGGCCGGTGCACACGGCGAAGGTGGCCGTTCTCGGGCTGAGCTTCAAGCCGCACTCCGACGATGTGCGCGACTCACCGGCCCTCGACGTGGCGGTGCAATTGCGCGGGCTCGGCGCCGAGGTCGTGGCCACCGATCCGCAAGCCATCGAGAACTCACGACTACGGCATCCACAACTCACCTACTCGACCGACCTCGACGAGACCCTGCGCGGCGCGGATGCCGTGGTACTCGTGACCGAGTGGCCAGAGTTCCGGGAGCTCGACCCTGTGCGGGTGGCTACTCTCGTGCGGACCCCCACGATCGTTGACGGACGCAACACTCTCGACGCGAGCGCCTGGCGCGCCGCAGGGTGGACTTACCTGGGGCTCGGTCGACCGTAAGCGTCGCGCCCGGACGGCAGCGGGTCGTCCGTCCGCCCCGCCCCGTGCGGCTAGGGTGGAACGGTTATGGGAATCCGCGTGAGACAGGCCAAGCGACCATTGATCAAGAGCGCGCGATTGTGGGTTCCGGCCGGCGTTGGAGCCCTGGTGCTCGTGGTCGGCGGCGTCATCGCGGCGCAGGCGCTCGAGGCCAAGACCGAACTTGAAGCCGCGATCCCCCTCGCCTCCACGGTGCAGAAGCATCTGGCCTCCGGCGACCAGAAAGCGGCCTCACGCGCCGCCCACAAGCTCGAATCTCACACGGCCAGGGCGGCGGCCGCCACGAACGGTGTGCTCTGGCGCGGGCTCGAGTGGGTGCCCGTGGCCGGCCCCAACCTGGCAGCGGTTCGCGTCGCATCGCAGGCGGTCCACGAACTCGCGGCCGATGCCGTCGTGCCCGCGTCCGCGCTCAGCATCAAGCAAATCAAACCCGTGGACGGTCGCATCAACCTTGAGGCTTTGGCCGGAATGATCGACACCCTCCATGACGCCCGCGCATCAGTAGGCAGTTCGGCCGCTCTGCTGGACCAGCTTGACCGCTCGGCGCTCCTCGGCCCGGTTGCGTCCGGCATCGATAAACTCGACTCCTCCCTGGCTAAAGCGAGCGGCATGCTGGAAAGTGTGGACGGCTCAGTCCGGCTGCTGCCCGACGCCCTCGGCGCGAATGGCCCACGCAATTACCTCATGCTGTTCCAGAACAACGCAGAGTCGCGCGGCACCGGCGGTAACCCCGCGGCCATTGTCCAGTTGACCGCCGACGACGGCAAGATCTCAATCACTCGGCAGTCATCGAGCGGTGATTTCGAGAATGGCCGCCCAGATCCGATCATTCCGCTCGATCCCGAAACCGAAGCGCTCTATGGCAACAAGATCGGCCGGTACGTCCAGGACATCACGCTCACCCCGGATTTCCCTTACACGGCCAAACTCGTTCAAGCCTTCTGGGCCGAGGAATTCGGAACGTCCGTCGACGGTGTCATCTCTTTCGACCCGGTGGCTCTGAGCTACCTGCTCGAGGCGACCGGGCCGGTCGCTCTCGCCACGGGCGACGAGCTCACGCCCGAGAATGCCGTGCCGCTGCTGCTGAACGAGATCTACTTCCGATACGAGGATCCGGCCCTGCAGGATGTCTTCTTCGCCGCCGCCGCATCGTCCATTTTTGATGCCCTCACCAACGGCGCCGGTGACACTGGCGCCCTGGTCAAGCAGCTGACCAGGTCGACCGAAGAGGGGCGCCTCATCTATTGGAGCGCCGACGAGGAACAGAGCAAGATCCTCGCAGGAACCCGGCTCGCCGGCACCCTTCCCACCGACAATGCGGATGCCACCGTCGTCGGCGCCTATATAAACGACATCACCGGCTCAAAGATGGACTACTACCTCGACGTCGTCGACGACGTCTCCTCCACACAGTGCAAGACCACGAGGCCGGTCTTCACGGGCACAGTGAAGCTCACCTCAACGGTGGACCCGGCCAAGCGTCGGGCACTCCCTCCCTACATCGCCGGATTGCACTTTCGACCGGGCGACATCAGCACGGACGTGGTGCTCTACGGACCGGTCGGCGCCACAATCGATTCCGTCCAGGTGAATGGGAAGAAGGCGCACATCAGATTCAGTGGGCAACACCTCGGCCGACCCGTGGTGAAGGTGAACGTCTACAATCAACCCCGTTCCGTGCACACGATCAGCTATACGATGACCGGTGCGTCAGGGACGTACGGACCGCTCGAGGTTCGCCACACCCCGATGGTGAGAGGCACGCCCGTGACCGTGGCCACGCCCGGATGCAAGTAGCAACAACGGCTCACGGCAGGGTCGCGCTCCGATCGAGAGGCGATATCGCCCGCGCGCCCCGGAAGACGACATAGTGGTACAGCAGGAACCGCACCAGGACCACCACGATGATGCTTCCGACGTTGATCGCATTGACCAGGAGTGGGCCGGGGGCCCGGAGCAGAACCTCCTCGGCCAGCAGGACGCCGCCCACCATGATCCCCGCGCCGAGGCCCGTGCAGATCGCGTTCACGATCAGGAAAAGCACTGTCTCGAGCACACGGTTGTGCCGGCCCCGGTGACGGAACGTCCACTCGCGATTTCCGAAGTAGGCGTTGATCAGGGCCACGAGCGACGCGGCCACCTTGGCGGCCACCACAGGCCAGCCGAAGGCAAGGTAGAGCACGTTGAACACGCCCACTTCGATGAGCGTGCTGACCCCGCCTACAACAAGAAAACGAACGCCCAGCCCGGCCAGGCGTTTGGCTCGGGAACGACTCATCATGGCTGCACTACGCTACTACGTCAGCCCGCGAATTGCGTTTCGGGCGTCAATGCCTGGGGGGATCGAATGCAGCTGAAGCATCTTGCTGTCGTCATGCCCGCCCACAACGAGGCTGCGGGCTTGCCCGGTTTTCTCGCAGAGATCCTTGAGCATGTTGTCCCTCTTGCCGCCAAAGTGAGCGTTGTCGTAGTTGATGACAAGTCAACGGATGCGACGCTCGAGCGGCTGACCGTGCTGCAGGCCGCCTGGTCCGACCTCACCGTGATTGCCGTCGCCGTGAACCGGGGGCACGGTCCCACCGCGCTCGCCGCGTACCGCGCCGGGCTGGCGCTGGAGCCCGACGTGATCGTGCACGTTGATGGCGACGGGCAGTTCGAAGGGAAAGATTTTCCCCGGTTGATTCGGTCCCTGACCGACGCTGATGTTGTGCACGGCGTACGAGAGCACCGCACCGACGCGTGGTATCGGCAGGTACTCACTCTCGGCGTCGGCCTGGTCGTCGCGCTCGCGACCGGCCGGCGGATCCCGGATGTGAACACCCCCTTGCGTGCCTATCGGCCCGCGGCGATTGCCCGGCTCCTTCACGAGGTGCCCGAGGACGCGCTGGTGCCGCACATCCATTTCTCGCTCGCTGAGAAGCGCCTCGGGTATCGGGTGAGTTATGTGCGCGTGCGAAGCCTGCCGCGGCGTGGCGGAGTGGAGACGGGCAGCATGTGGGGCGAGCAGCCGAAACAGCCGTTACTGCCACCAACTCGGCTGCGCGACTTTAGCCGCCGTGCCGCCGTCGAACTGTGGCGTTACTCCCTGCAGCCCGGACGGGCCCGCGTCACGCTGCCGGCAACCCAGGGGTCGATGATCGCCCCGCCCAGCCCATGACTCTCCTGCGCCGCGCCGTCTTCCCGGTCGCACTGGCAGTCGTCCTGCTCGCGCACGTGCTCGTTGCCGTGCCCAGCCTCATCGAGCTGCGCCTGTGGGAAGATGAAGCGTTCAACCTCACCGTTCCGCTCAACTTGCTGCGCGGCCTTGGCTACACGAGTGACGGCACCCTCTCCGGCAGCCAACTCACCCCCTTCGACACGCGCATCTCCACCGGTCCTGTCGTGCTGTTGCCGGTGGCCGCTGCGCTCGCCACGGGCGCCGACATGGTGCTCGCGGGTCGCAGCGTCATGCTGCTTTTCTACGGGACGCTGCTCGCCGGGCTGTGGGTTGTTGGGCGCCGCATCGGCGGACGGTGGGCGGGTCTCGTTGCCGTGGTCGTTCCGCTCGCGCTCGACACGGACGCACGACCGTCGCCGTTGCAGGGCCCCGCGGACATCCTGGGCGAGATCCCGGCGGCCGCGATGGTTGTGCTCGCCCTCGCCACATTCCGTTCGCGCCCGTGGCTGGCGGGCCTCTTCCTGGGCCTTGCAGTGCAGTGCAAGGCGATCGCGTTGCTGGCCCTGCCGGCCCTCTTCTTGGCCGTCTTCTTCACGGAACCGGGAGAGACTCTCTGGCAGCGAGTCAAGCGTGTGCTGCCGATGCTCGGCACGGCGTTGATCCCGACGGCCATGGTATCGCTCTGGCAGATCATTGTCCTCGGCCCGGAAGGATACCGGCATCGGACGCACCAGTTCGTGGATTTCCTGTTCTCCGGCGGGCAGTCGGCGCGCACATTCTCGGCGGGGGAGAAGCTGACGGCGTTTCTCTCCGACTGGCGCCTTCCCCTTCCCGCGACCGTCGTTGTTATCCTCGGTGCCCTTCTCATCGGGTTCTGCGCGGTGATCCTGATCCGTCGTGGAAGAGCACTGCCGATCGCCGGGGGCCAGGCAGCACTCAGGCGAGAACGCCTCGTTCTCCTCGCCGCGGCCGGCGTCGGCCTACTGACCTGGCTCGCGTGGTGGCTGGCTTCCAGCGGTACGCCGGCCTGGGTGAGGCATCCGTCCCCGGGATTCTTCACCTTCGTGCCCGTGCTCGCCGCGTACGTCGTGCTCGCGCTCCGGGTGCTCAACGGAGCCCCTCGGCTGTGGGCGCGCGTCGTCTCCGTGGGCGGTGCGGTGGCGTTCACTGCAGTGTTGACGCTGCAGGTGGCCGCGCACGTCGCCGACGCCCGGGTCGGCGCGGGCGAGACCCTGGCGGAACAGAGCCGTGCAGCAGTCGCAATCGGGGCCCTCGACGAGGACTGGCTGGCTGGAGCCTGGGGAGGAACCGTGAGCGTGACTGTGATGTCCGGGGCGCACGCCGCACTCGCGGACGCACCCGCCGCCGCGAGAGCGACCAGAATCTGGGTGGAGTACGACCATTCGGGGCGTGCGGAACTCCGGGAGTGGCTGGGGTCACACTGCGGGCGGGAACTGCTGGCCACGGGACCCTACGTCGTGTGTGGGGCGCCGTAGAAGCAGCTTTCGCCCGCTTCGCCCGGATGGCGCTGAACTCGCTGCCGGCGTTCGATCAAGCACTATGCCGTAGGTCGCGGATGCCCGATTTGCCGACCCCGCATCGACCCGATCAATCAAGGGCTTTTTGGGAACAGACCGACAGCCCCATACCAGTAGTCTGAGAATGGGAAGCCCGGCCGGCTCGAACAGGCGCAGACTGCCTAGTTTCATTCATGGTCGCTTAAGCGTGGTGGGCTATTCGCCCGATGCTGTGCACGAGCGGAAACTTCCGAAAATCCGGTCTCAAACCATCCCCCACAGCATGCAGTAGTACCGCCGTCTCCTGAAGGATCAACTAGTGAACACAGCGATTGTCCGCCGAAGCATCCCCATGAATGACCTGGCACGCGGCATCTCCCGGGACCGGGAGATTCTTACGGCGGCATTCGAAAGCGTTCTCAGTTCCGGACACGTTGTCATGGGACCAAACCACTCCGCGTTCCAGCGTGAACTCGGAGACTACCTTGGCGTCGCTCATGTTCTTGGCGTCGCGTCGGGCACGGACGCCCTAGAACTCGCCATTAAAGCCGTCATGCCGCTCGGACGTTCAACGGTCATCACGGCCGCAAACGCCGGCGGATACACTTCGACGGCCGCGAAGCGGGCCGGGTACCGGGTTCGATACGCGGACGTGGACGCGAATTCGCTCTGCTTGAGCAGCCGGTCGGTCGAGGCAGAACTCTCGCCCGACGTTGGCGTTGTCGTTGTCACCCATCTTTATGGCAACCTCACCGACACTACTGAGCTCGTTGAACTTTGCCACACGAGGGGCGTGCGCGTCGTTGAGGACTGTGCCCAGGCAATCGGTGCCCGGCTTGACGGTGGCTCCGCTGGGTCTTTCGGGGACATCGCTGCCACTAGTTTCTATCCCACGAAGAATCTCGGTGCCATAGGTGACGGAGGCGCCATCGCGACAAACAGTGATGAGTACGCGAGCGCGGTAAGCCAGTTGCGCCAATACGGTTGGTCGTCGAAGTACCATGTCGCCGTCGCCGGGGGAACAAATTCGCGTCTGGATGAGCTTCAAGCCGCGTTCCTTCGGGCGCGCCTGCCCCTACTAGACGCATTCAACGAACGTCGGCGACAGATCGTTGCACGCTATGTCGCAGCAGCCGTTGGGGGGCCACTGCGCGTTCTCTCTGCCGAAGGTCCGCACCATGTTGCGCACCTTGCTGTCGCCCTCTCGCCCCGGCGAGAGGAGATGCGTGCTGCACTGCGTGACCTGGGCGTCCAGACCGATGTGCACTTCCCCGTGCCCGACCACTGGCAGCCGGGATTCGGCTCAGACCCACAGGTGCTTCCGGTGACAGAGCTCGTCGCGGGGGAGCTGTTCTCCCTGCCATGTTTCCCGGAGCTCACCGACGATGAAGTGCAGTTCGTCTGTACGGCGATCGGGTCACTCGCGTGACGGTCGAGAAGACGTACTCAATCGTCGTTCCGGTTTATGGCAACGCCGCGGGCATCCCGTTCCTGCTCGAGCGCCTGGAGCAGCTCTCCTCAGGCATGGACTCGCGAGTCGAAGTTGTATTTGTCGTAGACGGATCCCCGGATGATTCCTACGAGATCCTTTCTCGCTCCTTGCCGGGATTCTCGCTTCACACCCAGTTGATACAGCATTCGAGAAACTTCGGATCCTTTGCAGCGATCCGCACGGGCATGAAGCATGCGACGGGGGACTTCATCGCCGTCATGGCGGCAGACCTTCAGGAACCGCCGGAACTGGTGCTCGATTTCTTCCGCGTGCTAGCCGCCAACGGTGCAGACGTAGCAGTGGGGCGCAGGGAAGGGCGCGACGATCCCGCACTGAGCCGACTCTCGTCAACGGCGTTCTGGCGAATTTACCGACGTTGGGTATTCCCAGACATGCCTGAGGGTGGTGTGGACATTTTTGCCTGCAACCGAGCCGTGGCCGAGGAGATCCTCGCCCTGGATGAATCGCATTCCAGCCTGGTTGGCCTGCTCTACTGGGTCGGATTCCGTCGGATTGAGATTCCCTATCGTCGCCAGCCGCGCGAGCACGGAAAGAGTGGATGGTCTTCCGCCAAGAAGATCAGGTACTTGCTTGACAGTGTGTTTTCATTTACCGACCTGCCGTTGACGCTCCTGATTGGGGTTGGCGCGATCGGCAGCCTGTTCACAATGCTGGTTGGAGTCGCAGTCTTGGCGGTCTTTCTGAGCGGTGGAATCACCGAGCCGGGATACACCCCCTTGATGCTCGTGATTCTCTTCTCAACATTCACGATGCTTGTGGCCCTGGGAATTGTTGGGTCCTACGTGTGGAGAGCGTTCGAAAACACAAAGCGGCGCCCATCAGCCATCGTCATGAGCCATTGGGTTTCGGACATTCATGCCAACGTCTGAGCCGTGGCATCGGAGGCCAATCTTTCGCTTCGTTATGGTGGGTGGCTCAAACACAGCGATCACGGCGGCGATAGTGGTCGCGCTCAGTTTTGTGCTTCCGGGAACGGTGGCCTTCACAATTGCCTTCGCTCTCGGTGTCGTCTATTCATTGCTGCTGACCGGCCGATGGGTGTTCAACTCCCATCTCAACGTCTCCCGGGCTCTCCTGTTCGCAGGCTCGTACCTCGTGATCTATCTCTGCGGGCTCGGTTTCGTCGCGCTGATCGGCCTGGTCCACGGTCCTCCGTGGCTCAACGCCGCCAGCGTTCTCCTCACGGCACCGCTGAGTTTTTTCGCCGGACGCTTCATTTTTGCTCGCTCGAACCAAAGACAGGCAATTTCCGTATGACAGCACCGTTCGTTCACGACCAGGGCATCTGCGAAACCACGAAAGTTGGTGATGGAACCACGATCTGGGCTTTTGCGCATGTGCTGCCGGGTGCCATCATCGGCAAAAATGTGAACATAAACGATCATGTCTTCATCGAGAATGACGTCATTGTTGGTGATCGAGTCACCGTCAAATCGGGCGTGCAATTGTGGGACGGCATCGAGCTTCAGGACGACGTATTTGTGGGGCCGAACGTAACTTTCACGAACGACAGGTTCCCCCGAAGCAAACAGTATCCCGATTCCTTCCCGCGCACGGTGGTCGAAAAGGGGGCGTCTATCGGTGGCGGAGCCGTCATACTGCCGGGCTTGCGGATCGGTCAGAACGCGATGGTTGGCGCAGGCGCAGTCGCTACCCGCGATGTTCCGCCATATGCGATTGTCGTTGGCAACCCGGCGCGAATAACGGGATACACCGACACAGCCGGCCGTCGCATGTCTCCCCTCCCTGAAGATCAGGCCGCGAGCCGTCGAGAGGCGCGCTCCAGGCCGCTAATCGCCCTTCGCAAAGCCACGGACATGCGGGGAAGCCTTGTCGTCGCGGAATTTGCCGCCGATCTCCCGTTCACACCCCAGCGGTTCTTCACCGTATTTGACGTGCCCTCGCGCGATGTTCGCGGGGAACATGCTCACCGCGAGTGCGAGCAGGTGCTTGTCTGTCTGAAAGGCTCCGTTCGGGCCATCATCGACGACGGAGTTGACCGAGAAGAGTTCTTGCTCGATTCGCCCGATTTCGGTCTTTATATGCCTGCGATGACGTGGGGCACGCAGTATGCCTACAGCCCGGATGCTGTGCTGGCCGTTTTCGCCTCCCTTCCATACGACGGGAACGACTACATCCGCACCTACTCTGAATTCCAAGCGGCGGCGCGCACCCAACTCAGTGGTTAGGCAATTCGTCGGCTGGCCGTGCCCCGTTCCGCGCTGCAGGACTCGTGCCTTCGATGGTGCGTTGACCGATCGCGTTCCGGGTCGCGCGAGGGCTAGGGGCACCCGCTTAAGTCCATGGAGCAGCCCACGATCTTCTTCGCGTACGCGTATTTGATCGCGCAGAGGGAGATGTTGCCCTCGTCGGGTTGGGTGTTCGGCGATGCCGGTCAGCCAGCCCAGGCGTGTCGCGGTGAATTCCACTGGACCTGGTCGTCGTGGACGAGCGGGACAGCCCTGCACGTCAGGCCGCGTTTCTTCACGAACAGGGGCCGGAGCCGCTGCAAGGGAGCACAGGCTGCGCCCGATTCTTGCCCGCCGCTAAACCGGCCTGATGGAGTTCGACGAGGATGAACCGCTAGCCTGACTCCCGGATCGTCCCGGTAGCGGTAGCGGTAGCGGTAGCGGTAGCGGCGGCGGTGTTGGTCAGGTGGGCGTCGTGCCATTGGTCGAGCGCTTGCGTGCAGAAGCCCAACACCCACAGGCCACCGTGACGCGGCGCATGACCTCGGCTTCCTGCTCGAGCAGCCGGATGCGCTTCTTCGCATCCCGGAGCTCGGCGGATTCCTGCTCGGTAGCGCCGGGTTTCGCGCCCTCGTCGGCGTCGGCTTTCTTTGGCCAGGCTTGGGCATGATGAGATCTTTCCAACGGAGACGAATCTCCTCCACAGGCCAGGAATCATCAAGCCGGAGTCCCCAGATCAATCGCTGCATCGATGTCGTAAGCGTGTTCGTTCTTCAACGCCGCGGCAGTGCTGCGGCCTTGCTGGTCCGCTCTGATCGAGCAGCACCAGTAGCGCGAAGGCCGGCGAGGGTCGCCATTTCTCCGACCCTCGATGGTCGAGTTGGCCACCGTGGACAACCGAGTCGAGGTCCTCGCCGAAGCAGGACTCACCACCCCCTAGACTGGAACAGCTGACCCGCACGGTACAGAGAGACTCCGTCACCTCAGCGGCATCCGAGCGGCCGCAGACCAACTGTCGCGCGCCCGCCCAGAAGTCCCGCGATCACATGGAGAGCCGAGATGCAGTCGAGTAGCCCGGCCGCTGTGGACATCGTACCTGCTGCTGCCGAAGGACGCTGGAGGCTGTCCTGGTCCATCTTCATTGCGTTTGCAGTCGCCACCCTGGTTCTCGGGGTTGGCCGATTCGAATACGATGCAGCCGCCTATTGGTCAGGAGCTCAAGCAGTTGCCGGAACGGCCCCGCCCGTTGCTGAAGGGTTCTGGGATTTCCGGGGGATTCTGTCCTCGATCGTTTACGTTCCGGCGGCCCTTGTCGCCGGAATTTTGGGCCCCACGTTTGAGGGATTCTCTGTACTTCTGCAAAATTCCCTCTTCTTTGCCTGGTTCGCGGCTTTTCTGTTACCGAAATGCATTGAGTTTTGGCGCCCGGTCAGCACGCGCACGGTTGCGCTTGGCGCATTTCTGACCTGGGTTGTGTTGTCGGGATTCGCCCCGTATGCCCTCGTGGACGCATACCCAGCGATCGCGGCAATCGCCATAGTTGTCCTCTTTCGCCTGGAGAGCCGAGCGGCCCTCTTCGCAGCGGGCGTGCTGGGTGGCATGTCAGTCAACATTCGTCCTGCGTACATCGTCGGGATAGTTGGGCTGGCGGCAGTCGCCTTGGTTTTGCGACGTTGGGTCGGAATTCTATTCGCGCTGGGTGTCTTCGTCGGGCTCATGCCTCAACTCATCCTGAATGTCGTCCGTATCGGAAGCTGGACTCTCTGGCCGACAGCGTCGAGTTCCCTCGTGTCTCTTCAGGCAGGCTTTGCTGCCTACATCGTGCGGTACGACACCTTTCTGGGCGCAGCCAACCCACGACAGTTCTATTGTTCGCCCGACATGGCAAGTCAACTCGTGACGCCATTGCCTGCGACGGCAGGAGAGCTCGCTGCAACATTCGGCACGCATATGCCGTCCTCGATTGTCTTCGCTCTTCAAAAAATCGGGGCGGCGCTTCACTGGCCTTATACGACCCCGTATACCGTCCCGAGTGCCGGCTTGGATGGATTCTTCGCCACTTCCATCACTGCAATCACAGTACTTGGAATTGCATATCTGATCTATTCAGCCATCCACACCAGAGGCCACGTCGGGTCAATAGGGGCCCGAGCCCATTGGGCTGCACTCGCCACCATGGTAATTGGGGGGGTGATCATGCTTGTCGCGTCCGCGACAGAGAGCCGTTTTGCGTTGCCATTGGTCTTGATCGGTGTTGTAGGCAGTGCCAATTTTGCAGACCTGCACCTGCGAGAAGCCTGGGGACGCCGTCCCTTGTGGGTCGTGTTCTCGGTCCTGGCCGTTTTCGCAGTGGGCTTTGTAGGAGTCACTGGGCTCCAGAATCCAGCACCGCCCGGCGCCGTTGACCAAGGTGTCTGTGCCTCACTACAGGCGCCTCACCCCGGGTAACATGGCAGCGAGTCAAGCGTGTGCTGCCGATGCTCGGCACGGCGTTGTTCCCGACGGCCATGGTGGCGCTCCGGCAGATCGCTGTTCTCGGCCCGGAGGGATTCCGGCATCGGACGCACCAGTTCGTCGATTTCCTGTTCTCCGGCGGGCAGCCGGCGCGCACATTCTCGGCGGGGGAGAAGCTGACGGCGTTTCTCTCCGACTGGCGCCTTCCCCTTCTCGTGACCGTCGTTGTTATCCTCGGTGCCCTTCTCGTCGGGTTCTGCGCGGTGATCCTGATCCGTCGTGGACGAGCAGTGCCGATCTCCGGGGGCAAGGCCGCTCGCAGGCGAGAACGCCTCGTTCTCCTCGCCGCGGGCGGCTTCGGCCTGCTGACCTGGCTCGCATGTCGGCTGACGTCCAGCGGTACGCCGCACTCGCGGACGCACCCACCGCCGCGAGAGCGACCGGAATCTGGGTGGAGTACGACCATTCGGGGCGGGCGGACGTCAGGGCGTGGTTGGGGTCACACTGCGGACGGGAGTTGCCGGCCACGGGACCCTACGTCGCCTGCATGGCGCCGTAGATGCCGCTTTCACCCTGCAACATCGGCCAGCGCGACTCTTCCCGGCTGATATATAATCCTAGTCGGAACCTGAATTCGGGCGCCGTGTAGCGAATGCATACGACTTGCATAACGGGGGCACGTAGGTGAGACTGTGAGCGCGTCATCGCCGCCTGGGCCCGACCGGGCGCTCGCACTTGAAATCGCAGAATCATGCGCTTTGGGGGACCACGAGCATCATTCCCGGCCGGGGCTACGGGCTGTGCATGGCTTCGCCCAGCTGGCCTTGAGCTCGCTGTCTGCGCGGTGGTCTCCGGAGTTGGCCGCACTGCCTGCAACCGAGGTGCTGTTCATCGTCGCGAACCCCGTCGCGCATGGTGCACGGCTCGCCCAATCAGTCACGCGTGGTGTTCGATCAAGCACTTTATCGCTGGTCGCCGACGCCCGATTTTCCGACCCCGCGCTCGCGGTCGACTTCGCGTTTCCCGGCATCTCGGCGAGGTCCCTGAAGGCCACAGTCACGGTTAGGCGGTTGAGATTCGCTGTGGCGGCCAGACGAGCACTGCCCCGCGGCGTTGGGTTGCGCGGCTCGGCGAACTGGCTGTACAGGGAGTACATCTTCGCGGCGCAGGCTGTGCGCTATGCGGCCACACACGCCGCCGTTTCGAAACTGGCGCCCACGACGATCCTCCTCACCGACTTTGATCGGTCTGCCTACTGCCGCCCCTGGATCTGGGCTGCCAAGAGGGCAGGGATGGCGACGGCCACCTTGATGCACGGCTCGCCCAACGAACTCAACTACATTCCGGTTCTCGCGGACAACGCACTCGTGTGGGGCCAGGCCCAGGAGTCCTGGCTCGCCCAGCGAAGCCCGGACACGAGCACGATGATCATCGGGCGTCCGGATCTCTCGAGTACCAGGCTCACAACGGCCCCGGCGGAGCGGGTTGTGCTCTGTCATTCGCGTGAGGCACTAACTCCCCGCGAGACTCAGGCCGTGGGCGCGCAGCTCCGGGCGTTCAAGAGCCGAGGTCTGACGATATGCCTCCGATTCCATCCGACCTCGGCCAAGGAGGATCTCGGCCCGGGCTGGCACGCGATTGCGGGCATGGCCGACGAGGTCGTTCCGGGGCGCGGATCGTTCGCGGCGAGTCTGCGCGGATCCGACATTGTCGTCTGTGTCGCCTCCAGCGCCGCCATCGAGTCCGTCGCTCTCGGGATCCCGACGATCGTGCTTGCCGGGGCTGACCGTAGTCTGCCCGCCGACCTTGAAGCCATCAGGGCTCAAACGCCCGAGATGCTAGAGGCGACCCGGGGCTCGGGCCCGGTCGTTCTATCTGGGTCCTCCGCGTACGTTAGATTGGCCGCGCACCTGTTGGCCGCTTCGGGACCAGCTGCGAGTGATCGCTTGGACCGCGCCGTGACAGCCGTGCGTCGCGGCGCCGCATAGAAATCGGGGGCAAGAAGTTCCGACTTGAACTCGGTTGCGCCCGACTGACATGACGCTGGAGCCAGATTCTTATGCTCCTCGCGCATGGGGCCCGGGTGGTCTGGTGCCGTTGGTCAGATGGGCGTCACCCGAATAACGCCGGGCAATCGCGTGTCGTTTCCGCGCGACAGATCGCTCGCGTGGAAAAAGATCAACACTGCTCCTATCCACTCGCTGACGCTGTTGTTCTCGAGCATGCGGGCGTCGCGGTGCAGTTCCGCTCGACGAGGTCGTCGTGGTTCGCCGGGTCGTGTCGACGTAGGCAGACAGGCGCATGCTGGCCCATTGATAGCCGGGGGTTCGCTCTCCGAACTTCAGAAGCAGAACGCCACGGTCCGGTAGACGCGCTCGTTCGTGAGCATCGAGAAGAACGATTCGGGACTGCCCCCGGTTCAGTTTCTTATGAGTCAACGCGTGGCATTGCAAAGTCACTTGAGGGAGTAGACATTCGCCCACTCAGACGCATAGACCTGCTGCGACACTGACGCAAGTTTGGTTGAATACGCATCACGCTTATCCACGTAGACGTACTTCACCCCCAGCGATTGCAGCTTACGTTTATCAGCGACGGTCGGTGAAGAGATAAAGCGATCGCCCAAGTCCAGCTCATCCTGCACCCAATCAGGTGACGTGCCGTTTTGCGTGTACGCCCACCCCTCCACTAACACGCGCCGCTCGGTCCAGGCAGCTACGGCAAACCAGCGGTAGTTACAATCCTGATCCGCCAACGTACCGCTACTGCAGTGCTTGTTTGTGATGACTTTGTCAGCAGGAGTTGAGTGCGAACGAATGAACTGAAAAGCGGCAAGTTGTGTTTCGTTAATGGCGCCGGGGTCATTGATAGTGGAAGTTGAACCACCGGCATAGCCCGTAGGAATACTCACTAGCTGTGCAGACTGTGTTAGGGCGCCTGCGATTGCAAGTGCCAAGCCCACCCTCATGAACCACGGCCGCTGCTGGCCAAGCGATAGCGACCCATGGGTCGATATCTTGAGGATAAGCATCGTGCAGAGCGCCATCACTACGATGGCTGCGCCAATGGCCCCCATCCGTTGTGTCGCCAGCGCCAGCACGTTCGATATCAACCAAATCGAGAACACAGCCAACGCGAACTTTTTGCCATACGTACCGATGAGTATGGTGCCGGTCCACGTGAGGATTATGGCAAAGAGCGGCTGAGCGCTCTGCCAGAAGTACAGTTCGCTACCGCTCGGATGCGTGAGTAGCCCTAAACCCAACAAACCAGCCAGAACGACTCCTCCCAGGAGGGTGGAAACCAGCCAACCATTTGGAGTATGGATGCCGATCACTAGCCATGCGCCGAGAGTGGCGAAAATGAGTATGGCCAGGATGACAAATGCAGCCAGTGGCGTCGCGGTTCCAGAAAAAGCCAATGGCCCCCAAGCCAGGGATTGAGTGGATCCAGGTTCCGGCAAGGTGAGAAAGAAAGAGGCCACCGCGACCACGACAAATTCCCCGGCGACAAGAAGATGTATGACCCGTAGTCGTCGCACGATGATGAGGAAGAGGACCGAACACAGAACACCCCCCAGGACGATCGGCATCGCAGAACCTTTTGCTCCGGTGAGTACAAAAGTAGAGATTCCCAGCATGAGGAACCACCACGCATTCGTGGCGCGAATTGAGGAATTCCCCAGTAGCCGAACCAAGCTCAGCACGCACAGCAGGATGAAGAGATGAGCGAAGTCTCTAGTCGGACTAATTTGAAACAGAGGAATCTGCCCCACCAATCGCGTCGCGAAAATCAACCCGTGGGACAGCACATAGACAAGCGGTGCGGCCAGGGCCACGTACTTGTTGCGGGTGACCTCCCATGCGGTTATCGATATAAGGGGAGGGATCAACACTGCAAACAATATTGGCCAGGCCTGTAGCACTACATCTGCTGCAGAGACATTGGTGATAGATGCCCATACTCCCATTGAGGAGTGATATAGCCAGGTGTAGCTCAAGGGAGTATCGGCCACCCAGGGGTACACCTGTGGCGAGCGTGCTGCGACTTCGCTTGTCAATGCGACGTGGAACGGGAGATCCACGTAAAAGTGATGCCAGCCGGCCCATTGCGTCGGCTGGGACAGCAGTACGGTTCTTATCGAGGGGAGCAACGCGATCAAGCCGAGACCCGAACCGACGACACCAAGGGTTGGAAAGCCGCGAGCGTTGGCTACTTCACCATCGTCGAGTCTGCGGTGGGGAATAAGCCAAAGTGCGAACCCCGCAACGATGGGAATCCATCGAACCCAGAACAGGCCGGTGATGTGTGAAAACATCCCGCCGAGAGACCACAGCCCCAACCCGATAACCGTTCCAACGACCACATAGTGCAGAACGCTCGGATGGGCGAAGAGGTGCCGCACGAGAGCTGCGCCAGGAAGCGTGCCCACCAGTATTAGTGAGACCGATAGTTGCAGTGCTGGCACTACGCCAATCGACCCAAAAAGTACTGCGAACAGTGCTGCAGCAAGAACTAGGTAAGCCAGCGTCCAGAAAGCAAGATTATGTGTGCGTCCGGCAAGCGCGATGCGCCTCATATTGAGATGCTGCGACTATGCATGTGCGCCGGATTGGCCGGAAGACTGATACGCACGACGATCCCCTTATGAACGCTCGAAACTGAGAGCCGATACTCGGCTAATTACCTACTTTTGCACTTCTTCAACGTAAGAGGATCAGCTTAGCCGTGACCGTGACTCAGAATTTCAGTTGACTGGCGAGTAGCGCTTGGTGGTAGCGCGAGTCTGGACAGTTGTGACCTGCCGCGGAGTTCTCGGACAGTGGGCCCTCTTAAAATGAGGGACTACTGAAAGTAGAGACCAGCATGACCGCATCACGTCGGAAATTTACCCAAGAGGTCAAGGACGAGCTGTGCCGCGAGGTGATCAAAGGGTTGCGTCCCCGTGAGTGGTGTGGTTTCCCGCTGTTGAGCGTTGCTCCGTCAACGTAAAGAGCCACCGTGGGATGGTCAGTGAGTACCGACTAAAGCAACTCACGA
>NZ_SOHO01000008.1:0-32405 GCF_004403225.1 Cryobacterium sp. Sr8
CCGGGGCTTCATGGCCATGGACAGATACCAAGTGTCCACGAAGCCGTGAGACAGCAACTGTCCACGATGTTCAGAGACAGAAGTGTCCACGATGTCGTGAGACATCACACGCGAAATGAGGGTACTTTCTCCGCAACTCAGTCAGGGCTGAGCGACCCGAACGGGCGCTGAAATATTATTCACGGTGTTTTGTGCTTGTCTCCCTCCGCGCGAGCGAGGACACTGTCGAACGACAGGGTCGTCGCCGCGGCCGTTGCGACGCCACCGGATTTCGGTAGCCCGGGATTTCAGTAACCCGGGAGTTCAGCAGCCCGGGAGTTCGGAAGTTCACCTCAGTTCCAGGGAGTGCGACGTGACAGATCGAAGCGGATCAATTTCCACCCGAACCGGGGCGAACCGAGCCGGCACAGACGGCCCCGCCACCGACGCGATCCTGAAGCTCGGGCGCTTCCTGCGCCGCGGTGAGACCTCGAGCGACCTGCGCTCGGTCTTCCACAAGGGCGGCCGCGACGCCGACTCGTTCTACCGCGACCGCTGGACCCACGACAAAGAGGTGCGCTCCACCCACGGCGTCAACTGCACCGGCTCCTGCTCCTGGAAGGTGTACGTCAAGGACGGCATCATCACCTGGGAGACCCAGCAGACCGACTACCCCACGGTCGGCCCCGACTCCCCGGAGTACGAGCCGCGCGGATGCCCCCGCGGCGCCGCGTTCAGCTGGTACACCTACTCGCCGACCCGGGTGAAGTACCCCTATGTGCGCGGCGTGCTGCTGGAGGCCTACCGCGCCGCGAAGGCGAAGACGGGCGACCCGGTGCTCGCCTGGGCCGAGGTCACCGGCAACCCGGAGACCGCCCGCGCCTACAAGAGCGCCCGCGGCAAGGGCGGCCTGGTGCGTGCGAACTGGGACGAGGCGGCGGAGATCGTCGCCGCCGCCCACGTGCACACGATCAAGACCTACGGGCCCGACCGGATCGCCGGGTTCTCGCCGATCCCGGCGATGTCGATCGTGTCGCAGGGGGTGGGCAACCGGTTCATCTCCATGCTCGGCGGCACGATGCTCTCGTTCTACGACTGGTACGCCGACCTGCCGGTCGCCTCGCCGCAGGTCTTCGGCGACCAGACCGACGTGCCGGAGTCGGCCGACTGGTGGAACTCCTCCTACCTGATCATGTGGGGCTCGAACGTGCCGGTCACCCGCACGCCCGACGCGCACTTCATGGTCGAGGCACGCTACCGCGGCCAGAAGGTCATCGCCGTCTCGCCCGACTACGCCGACAACACCAAGTTCGCCGACGAGTGGCTGGCCGTGCACCCGGGAACGGACGGCGCCCTCGCGCTGGCCATGGGCCACGTCGTGCTCACCGAGTTTCTGGTCGACCGTCGCACGCCCCGCTTCGTCGACTACATGAAGAAGTTCAGCGACTCGGCGTACCTGATCTCGCTGGTCAAGCGCGGCGACGCGTACGTTCCGGGCAAGTTCCTCACCGCCGACGCCCTGCCCGGGTCGCCGGCCGGGCTGGCCGCCGCCGCGTTCAAGCCCGTGCTGCTCGACCAGGACGGCACCGCGGTCGTGCCCAATGGGTCGATCGGCCACCGCTTCTCCGAGGCCGACGTCGGCAAGTGGAACCTCGATCTGGAGGGCGTCGACCCGCTGCTCTCGATCATGGATGCCCCGGACTATGACCGGGCCGCCGCCCTGATCGACCTGCCCCGGTTCGACCTCGCCCCGGAGACCGAAGGCGAGCAGCACGCCGGCGGCGCGGGCGTCATCCGTCGCGGCGTGCCGGTGCGCGAGGTGGCCGGCCAGCTGGTGACGACCGTCTTCGACCTGCTCCTGGCCCAGTACGCGGTCGGCCGCCCGGGTCTTCCCGGCGTCTGGCCGACCGGCTACGACGACGCGAGCTGCCCGGGCACCCCGGCCTGGCAGGAGGAGATCACCTCGGTGCCGATGCAGGCCGCCGAGCGGATCGGCCGCGAGTTCGCGCAGAACGCCGAGGATTCGGGCGGGCGCTCGATGATCCTGATGGGCGCCGGCACCAACCACTGGTTCCACTCCGACACCATCTACCGCGCCTTCCTCGCGCTGACCACCATGACCGGCTGCCAGGGCGTCAACGGCGGCGGCTGGGCGCACTACGTCGGCCAGGAGAAGGTGCGCCCGCTGACCGGCTGGGCGCAATACGCCTTCGGGCTCGACTGGGTGCGCCCGCCCCGGCAGATGATCGGGACGGGCTATTTCTACCTCGCCACCGACCAGTGGCGCTACGACGGCCTCGCCGCCGACACGCTGGCCAGCCCGCTCGGCACCGGCGCCTTCGCCGGCCGCACGACCGCCGACTGCCTGGTCGATTCGGCCAAGCGGGGCTGGATGCCCAGCTACCCCACCTTCAACCGCAACTCGCTCGACCTCGTCGACGACGCCGCGGCGGCCGGGGTCGAGCCGGCGCAGTACGTGGTCGACTCGCTCACCGACGGCAGCCTGGCCTACGCCTGCGAAGACCCGGATGCCCCGGAGAACTTCCCGCGGGTGCTCGTGATCTGGCGGGCGAACGTGATCGGCTCCTCCGGCAAGGGCAACGAGTACTTCCTCAAGCACCTGCTTGGTACGACGAGCGCGATCCGCGGGGCCGAATCGCCGCCGGAGAAACGGCCGAACACCATGAAATGGCACGAGAGCGCCCCGGAGGGAAAGCTCGACCTGATGGTCACGAGCGACTTCCGGATGACCTCGACCACGCTGTTCAGCGACGTGGTGCTGCCGCCGGCCACCTGGTACGAGAAGAACGACCTCTCGACGACGGACATGCATCCGTTCATCCACTCCTTCAACCCGGCGATCTCCCCGCCGTGGCAGGCGAAGACCGACTTCGACATCTTCCACATCCTGGCGAAGAAGATCTCGGAGATGTCGGTGGGGCATCTGGGCGTGCGGCAGGACCTCGTGGCCACCCCGCTGCTGCACGACACCCCCGACGCGATGGCCACCCCGCACGGGATCGTGCGGCACGACCAGCCGCTCGTGCCCGGCGTGACGATGCCGAAACTCGTCGTGGTCGAACGCGACTACCCGGCCTTCGCCGAGATGCTCGGCGCGCTCGGCCCGCTGACCGAGAAACTCGGCATGGTCACCAAGGGCGTGAAGTTCACCCCCGACGTCGAGGTCGCCTACCTCGGCACGAAGAACGGCCTGGTCGAGTCGGGCACGGCCGTCGGCCGGCCGAAACTGACCACCGCCATCCACGCCTGCGAGATGGTGCTCGCCCTCTCCGGCACGACCAACGGCCGGCTCGGCACGCAGGGCTTCCGGCAGCTGGAGAAACGCACCGGCATGAAGCTCGCGCACCTCGCCAGCGACAACGAGGGCCGGCGCTTCTCCTACCCGGATGTTCAGGGCGCGCCGGTGCCGGTGCTCACCTCCCCGGAGTGGTCGGGGAGCGAGCACGGCGGGCGCCGCTACAGCGCCTTCACGATCAACGTGGAGCACCTCAAGCCCTGGCACACCCTCACCGGGCGGCAACACTTCTACCTCGACCACGACTGGATGATCGAGCTCGGCGAACAGCTGCCGATCTTCCGGCCGCCGCTGGACATGCACCGCCTGTTCAACGACTCGATCGTCGGGTCCACGGCTCCCACCGGCGCGACCGGGTCGGCCGGCCGCGCGGAGGTGGCCGTGCGCTACCTCACCCCGCACTCGAAGTGGTCGATCCACTCCGAGTACCAGGACAACCTGATGATGCTCTCGCTCTCCCGCGGCGGACCGACCATCTGGATGTCGCCGCTCGACGCCGACAAGATCGGCGTGCGCGACAACGAGTGGATCGAGTCCTACAACCGCAACGGCGTCGTCGTGGCCCGGGCGATCGTCTCGCACCGGATGCCGGAGGGCACGGTGTACATGTACCACGCGAAGGATCGCACGATCAACGTGCCGATCGCCGAGACGAGCGGACAGCGGGGCGGCACGAACAACTCGCTCACCCGCATCCTGCTGAAGCCCAGCCACCTGATCGGCGGCTACGCCCAGCTGTCGTTCGCCTTCAACTACCTCGGTCCGACCGGGAACCAACGAGACGAGGTCACCGTGATCCGTCGTCGCAGCCAGGAAGTGGTCTACTAATGCGCGTCATGGCCCAGATGTCGATGATCATGAATCTCGACAAGTGCATCGGCTGTCACACCTGTTCGGTCACCTGCAAGCAGGTGTGGACCAACCGCACCGGCGTCGAATACGTGTGGTTCAACAACGTGGAGACCCGGCCGGGCGTGGGCTATCCGCGCCGGTACGAGGACCAGGAGAAGTGGAAGGGCGGCTGGGCCAGGAACAAGCGCGGACGGCTGAGCCTGCGCGGCGGCGGTCGGCTGAAGAAACTGATGAACATCTTCAACAACCCCGACCTGCCCGGCATCGACGACTACTACGAGCCGTGGACCTACGACTACGACATGCTCACGAAGGCCCCGCTGAGCACGCAGAGCCCCGTCGCCCGGCCGAAGTCGCTGCTCACCGGCAAGAACATGGACATTAAATGGTCGGGCAACTGGGACGACAACCTCGGCGGCTCGCAGGAGACTGCCGCCGAAGACCCGATCCTGGCGACCATGAGCGAGCACGTGAAGATGGAGTTCGAAGAGACCTTCATGTTCTACCTGCCGCGCATCTGCGAGCACTGCCTGAACCCCTCCTGCGTCGCCGCCTGCCCCTCCGGCGCGATGTACAAGCGCGAGGAAGACGGCATCGTGCTCGTCGACGAAGACGGATGCCGCGGCTGGCGCATGTGCGTGTCCGCCTGCCCGTACAAGAAGGTCTACTTCAACCACAAGACCGGCAAGGCCGAGAAGTGCACGCTCTGCTACCCGCTGATCGAGCAGGGCAAGCCGACGATCTGCTCGGAGACCTGCGTGGGCCGGCTGCGTTACCTCGGCCTGATGCTCTACGACGCCGACGCGGTGCTCTCGGCGGCGTCGATCGAGAACGACCACGACCTGCTCGAGGCGCAGCGCGGCGTGTTCCTCGACCCGCACGACCCGGCGGTCATCGCCGCGGCCACGGCAAACGGGATCGCCGACGACTGGATCCTCGCCGCGCAGAACAGCCCGATCTACAAGATGATCTCCGAATACAAGATCGCGCTGCCGCTGCATCCGGAGTACCGCACGATGCCGATGGTCTGGTACATCCCGCCGCTGTCGCCGGTGGTCGACGTGATCAAGAGCACCGGCAGCGACGGCGAGGACGCGCGCACCCTGTTCGCGGCGATCGACAAGCTGCGCATCCCGGTGGAGTACCTGGCCGGGCTGTTCACCGCCGGCGACGTGGTTCCGGTCGAGGCGTCGCTGCGGAAGCTCGCCGCGATGCGCTCGTACATGCGCGACATCAACCTCGGCGGGGAGCCGGACGAGGCGATCGCGGCATCCGTGGGCATGACCGGCACCGAGATGCAGGCGATGTACCGGCTGCTGGCGATCGCCAAGTACGAGGACCGGTACGTGATCCCGGCGGCGCACCTGGAGACGGCGCGGGAGCTCGAGGAGCTGGCCTGCTCGCTCGACACCGACGGCGGGCCGGGGATGGGCGGGCCGGGCGCGGATGCGTCGCATGCGCGGGGCCCGTACGCGAAGACCCCGGGGATGCCGCTGAACTCGACCGTGGACAATTACAACGAGATGCGCGGGGAGACCGGTGAGAAGACCAAGCCGACCACGCCCGGGCGGCTGAACCTGCTCAACTGGACCGGCGGCGCCGTGCCGCCGGGCATGTTCCCGCCGAAGGATTCGGGGGCCCCGGCGTGAAGCTCCTCCCGGCGCGGAAGGTCGCGGCGCTCGCGCTGTCGAAGACGGATGCCGCCGTCGCGCACATGGCGGCGTCGATCCTGCTCGACTATCCGAGCGAGGAGCGTCGGGCGCGCTTTCCGGTTGTGGCCGAGTCGGTGACGCGGCTGCCGCATCCGCTGCGCACCGCGTTCGAAACGTTCCTGTCGGCCGCGGATGCGATGGGCCGGCAGGAGCTGGAGGTGCACTTCATCCAGACCTTCGACACCAAACGCAAATGCTGCCCGTACCTGAGCTACTACGCCGCCGGCGACACGAGAAGGCGCGGCATGGCGCTCGTGCGCTTCGTCGAGGCGTACCGCGCGGCCGGCTGGGAGCCGGCTGCGGACGAGCTGCCCGACTACCTGCCGATGGTGCTCGAGTTCTCGGCGCTCTCGGACTCGCCGATCGCGCGGGAGCTGCTGTCCGCCCATCGCGACGGCATCGAGGTGCTGCGCACCGCGCTGGAAACGATCTCCAGCCCGTACGCGCATGTGCTGGAGGCCGTGTCGCTGTCGCTGCCGAAGATCGACGAGGAGACGCGGAAGCGCTACCTGGCCCTGGTCAACGAGGGGCCGCCCACCGAGACGGTCGGCCTGACCTTCCTCGGCAACCTGGCGCCGTTCGGGGCGACCGCATCAAGCGAGGGAGCACGGCGATGAACACCTGGGACATCCTGCTCTGGGTCGCGTTCCCGTACGTGGCGATGGCGGTCTTCGTGGTCGGGCACATCCTGCGCTACCGCTTCGACCAGTTCGGCTGGACCTCGCGGTCGAGCCAGACCTACGAGAATCGGCTGCTGCGCTGGGGCTCGCCGATGTTCCATTACGGCATCCTGATGGTCTTCGGCGGGCACGTCGTGGGCCTGCTCGTGCCGAAGGCGTGGCTGGAGTTCTTCGGGGTCACCGAGCACTGGTACCACCTCGGGGCCACCTGGCTGGGCACGGTGGCTGCGGTTCTCACGATCGCCGGCATCGTGCTGCTGCTGATCCGCCGCCGGCTGACCCCCCGGGTGATGCTGGCGACGACGGTGATGGACAAGACGATGTACCTGTTGCTCGCGCTGGTGATCGGCTTCGGCACGCTGGCGACCGTGATGTACCAGATCTTCGGCGCGGGCTACGACTACCGCGGCACGATCTCGCCGTGGATCCGGGGGCTGCTCATCCTGCAGCCGGACCCGTCGCTGATGGCCAACGTGCCGTTCTTCTTCCAGCTGCACGTGCTCGCGGCGACCGCCCTGTTCCTGCTCTGGCCGTTCACCCGGCTGGTGCACGTGTTCTCGGCGCCGCTCGGCTACATCGTGCGCCCGTACATCGTCTACCGATCCCGCGACGCGCACACTGTCGGCTCGGGCTCCCGGGGCCCTCGCCGCGGCTGGGAAAAGAGCGAGCGCCCCGCCGCCCCCACCCGCACCCGCCAGCGCACCCCCCGCTAGCCGCCCCGCCTCCGCCCCCGCCTCCCCCTCCGCCCCCACCCGCCGCGCCCGCTCGCCGCCTCCACCAACCGCACCCCGCCACTCTCCCCGCGTGAGGGGTCGCATATCGACCTTCGTTGGCCCCGGGAAGGTCGATTTGCGACCCCTCACGGGCGGTTGGGCCGGGTTGGGTGAGTCGGCCGCGGGTCGCGCCGCGCGGGTGTGTGGCGAACTCAGGAGAATCGGGGACGCCGCTGTAGCGCACCGCGGGATTCCAGGGCTGTCGGGCCGGCGCGGCACGGATCTCCGGAGTTGGCCCCCGCCGGGAGCCGGCAGGAGTCGGCAGGAGCCACGGGAGCCGGCAGGAGCCACGGGAGTCGGCCGGAGTCGGCGGGAGCCGGCAGGAGCCACGGGAGTCGGCCGGAGTCGGCGGGAGCCGGCAGGAGCCACGGGAGCCGGCAGGGGCCGGCCGGCGCCACAGGAGCACCAGGAGCCCGCGCTGGCGGGGCGTGCCACATGCGTGAGGGCTCGCCGGTACCAGCATCCGGCGCCGCACCCTGATCTCACCCGGTGAGGGGTCGCAAATCGACCTTCGTTGGGCCCGGGAAGGTCGATATGCGACCCCTCACGGCGTGATTTGGGCGGGTCAGCCGGGGTTCGGGGCGCCGGGACGGGCGTAGAAGAACCAGGCGAGGCCGGTGCAGAACGCACACCAGACGGCGCAGCCGATGAAGAAGGCCGTCGGGCTGACGGCCGTGAGCGCCATACCCACGATGAACGGGCCGAAGGCCGCGATCGCGGCCGTCCATCCGATGGCCCCGCCGGCCTGACGCTTGGGGAAGATCATCGGCATCTGCTTGAACGTACCGGCGTTGGCCAGCCCCGCGAAGAAGAAGATGATGAGCATCCCGATGAGGAATCCCCAGAACTGGTCGACGCTCGTTGGTCTGAGGAAGAAGATTGTGATGACTGTCCCGACTGTCATCCCCACCCCGCCGATGAACGTGAAGATCGCCCCGCCCCATTTGTCGCAGAGGGGGCCGGCACCGGCCCGCACGAGCGCCCCCATGGCCGGCCCGATGAAGGCGAAGGCGAGCGGGTCGGGCGCGTTCTCGAAGTCGCCGTAGATGCTGAGGATCATCAGCCCCATCTGGGCGGCGAGCCCGCTGAACGCGCCGAAGCTCATCAGGTAGATGGCCGTCATGATCCAGGTGTGCTTGATCCTGAAGATGTCCGTCTGCTGCCGGAAGTTTGCCTTGATCGGCACCCGGCGCAGGTAGAAGAGGGACAGCCCGACGGCGAGCAGCACCCAGGGGACGAGCACGAGTCCGCCGTTGTGCAGCCAGACGAACTGTCCTTCGGCGGTGCTCTGCGGGGTGAGCGCGGCCGTGCCGAGCAGGCCGAAACCGACGATCCACGGCGTGAGCACCTGGATCAGGCCGATGCCGAAGTTGCCCAGGCCGGCCTGCAGGCCGAGCGCCGTTCCAGCCAGGCGCTTGGGGAAGAAATAACTGGTGGATGCCATCAGCCCGGAGAAGCTGCCGCCGCCGACGCCGGCCGCGAAGGCCAGCGCGAGCAGAACCCAGTAGGGGGTCGAGGTGTCCCGGGCGGCCAGCGTCCAGCCGAGCATGGGCAGCAGCAGCAGCGCGGATGACATCGCGACCAGGGCGCGGGTGCCGATCAGCGGGGGGAGGAACATGAAGACCAGCCGCAGCAGGCCGCCGGCGAGCCCGGGGACGGCGACGAGCCAGTACAGCTGCTCCTGGGTGAGGTCGTAGCCGATGTCGTTCAGCCGCGGGGCGATCGCACTGACGAGGTACCAGGTGGCGAAGCCGAGCAGCATGCAATACGTGGTGATCCACAGCGTGCGCCAGGCGAGCCTGGAATCCCAGGTCGCTTCGTTCTCCGGGTCCCAATTCGAGAGGTCGGAGCTGAGAGTGGACGTTACTGCAGGCGTCATGTGCGTCCTCGCCGTCAACGCGATCGGGCGCGGGGGCCCGCTTGAGTGTCAGCATGGCGGGTCCGCATGGCCGTGGCAAGCAAGGAACGCCGTGAAAAATGCACTCGTGTGACAGAACCGTGGGAAACGGCAGGTTTGGGCCCCCTGAAACGCCGCTTGCCCGGGCTTTCGTCGCGCCCGCGGTTCATAACTCCGCCAGATCCGCGGCGATCGCCGCAGCAACCCCGTGATTCCGCGGGTTCAGGGCGCGCGCCTGAATTTTTGGCGGAGTTATGCGCAGACGGCGTACCAAACTGCGAAGATTCCGGTCGCGGAACGCCAGGGGCGGCGCCGTTCGGCGGATGCGCTACCCGATCCCGAGATTCTCCGCAGTTGGGAACCGCACCGCGGAGGACTACCCGCAGGCGGGGCCGGATGCGGCGGCGTCGGATCCGGGTGCCGGCGGGTTCGCTGGTGTGTTCGCCGGCGAGGCCAGGAGCACCTCGGTGGCGGCGACAGCCTGCCAGGTGTCGACGTCCTTCCCGGCGTTCGAGTCGTCGCGGATGCCGCGGAGCCTGAAACCGGCGAGCAGGTCGCGCATGCGCGCCCCGCGCACGTCGGCGTCGGCGCGCCGCACGGCCGCGCGGAGGGCGGACGCCCGGTACAGGCCGGCGAGCCACTGGTCCCGGCCGTCGGCGTCGACGAGGTGGATGCCGTCGAGCGCGTCGGGCGCGCCGGCGTCGGCTGGGGCATCGGCAGCGTCTTCCGCCGCGTCGAGCAGGATGCGCGCGGCATCCGCAGCCCAGGGCAGGTCGCAGGCCAGCAGCAGCACCCAGTCGGCGGTCGGGGCTGCCGCGTCGGCGCCGGCCGCCGCGTCGCGTTCGAGCGCGGCCAGGCCGGCCGCGACGCCGGCCGCGGGCCCGCCGAGGGGCGGATCCTCGAGCGCCCAGAGCACCTCTGCGGCGGCGGCCCCGGCGGCCGGCCGGCTGGATTCGGGCCCGACGACGACGGTGCGCGCGGTCAGGGCGCGGGCATCGAGCGCGCGGGAGAGCAGCGTGCGTCCGGCGATCGTGACCGCCGCCTTGTCCACGCCGCCGAGCCGGCTGCCGCTGCCGCCGGCGAGCACGATCAGGTCGGGCACGACCCCAGCGGCCACGACCCCCGCGGGCACGACCCCGTCGCGCCTCATGACGTGAGCATGACCGTGACGAGGTCGCCGGCGGCCACCAGGGTGACATCCTCCGGCACGATGGCCAGCCCGGTCGCCTGGCCGAGCCCGGCGACGAGGTGCGAGCCCGAGCCGCCGGAGGTGGCCCGGCGCACCCGGGTCAGCGCGCCGTCACGCTCCACGGTGACCGGCATGTACTGGGCCCGGCCGGACGGCGACGTCCAGCCGTCGGCCACGGTCGCGGTCACGGTGGGCCGGTGCAGGTCGGTGTGGCCCTGCATCCGGCGCAGCGCCGGCCGCACGAACACCTCGAACGAGACGTAGGCGCTCACCGGGTTGCCGGGCAGGGCGAAGATGACCGGCCCGGGAGAGCCGTCCGGTCCGGGCATCCAGCGGCCGAAGCCCTGGGGCTTACCCGGCTGCATCCTGACCGGCCCGAAACGCATCGTGCCGAGTGGGGCGAGCACCGCCTTGACCACGTCGTAGGCCCCGACGCTGACGCCGCCGGAGAGCACGAACGCGTCCACCAGTCCGGCCTGCGCGGCCAGCAACTCGCGGAGTGCGTCTTCGTCGTCGGCCACGGAGCCGAGGCGAACCGGCACCCCGCCGGCCTCCGCGACGGCGGCGGCGAGCAGGAAGGAGTTGGAATCGGGGATCTGCCCGCGCCCGGTGGCCTGGCCGGGCGGCACGAGCTCGCTGCCGGTCGAGATCACGGCCACTCGCGGGGCCGGATGCGCCGAAACGGTTCCCGCCCCGGCGCTCGCCGCTGCGGCCAGCCGCGTCGGCCCCATCCGCACGCCGGCCACGAGCACGGTGTCGCCCGCGCGCACGTCCTCGCCGGCTCGGCGCAGGTGCGCGGAGGGCACTGGCGCCCGCACGATGGTGACCGTGTCGGTGCCGCGGTCGGTGTCTTCGATCGGCACCACGGCATCCGCGCCATCGGGCATGGGCGCCCCGGTCATGATCCGGGCGACCTGGCCGGGCCCGATCCGAGGGTTGTCGGCGGTGCCGGCGGCGAGGTCGGCGATCACGGGGAGGCTCACCGGCGCCGCGGCGGAGGCCTCTTGCACATCGACCCGCCGCACGGCGTAACCGTCCATGGCCGAATTGTCGAACGGGGGAATGTCGGTGGCGCTGCGGATGTCCTCGGCCAGCACCAGGCCGCGCGCCTCGTCGAGGGTCACGCGAGCCGGGGGCAGGGGCGCCACGGTTGCCAGCACGGCGCCCTGCTGTTCGGCGACGCTGCGGGCGGATGCCGGAATCGCGCAGTCATCCGCGGGGGTGGGGTGCGCTTGTTCGTGGTCGCGGCCGTGCGGATGCGCGTCGCCGCGCCGGCCCTCGTGCTCGTGTTCATGGCTGGCGTTGTGCTCGTGGCCGGTCATGTCTCAGCCCTGGGCCGGGGCGGGCTGGGACGTCAGGGCGTCGGCCCATTCGCTGCCGCGGCCGGGGGCGGTGCCGCCGGCGACGGCGTCGTCCCAGGCGACGATTCCGCCGGAGAGCACCGACACGTCGGTGAAGCCCGCGTCGCGGAGGGCGGTCGCGGCGCGGTCGGCCCGGGTTCCGCGGTGGCAGTGCACCACGAGCGAGATGTCGCGGGGGAGCTCTTTCCGGCCCTCCGCTGTGAGGATCCGGTCGAGCGGCAGCAGCAGGGAGCCCGGGACGGCGCTCTCGGCGTGCTCGGCGGGCTCGCGCACATCGACGACGAGCAGGGCGTCCGTGCCGGCCGCGAGTGCCGTCATCCGTTCGACGAGCTCGACCGGGGAGAGCGTGGGCAGGGCGGCTCCGGCGGCGGGCACGGCTCCGACGGCGGGCACCGCTCCGACGGTCGGCACGGCCGGCATCGCGCAGGCCGCGGGCACGCCCGTGCCGAGTAGCGGGGTTTCGGTGAACCGACCGGACAGAGCGTCGATGACCAGGCGGCGTCCGAGCAGCGGCTCGGCAATGCCGGTGATGAGCTTGATCGCCTCGCCGGCCATAAGCGATCCGACCTGGCCGCAGAGCGCGCCGAGCACGTCGGCATCGGGGAAGACCGGTCGTTCGCCCGGTGCGGGCGGGGCCGGGTAGAGGTCGCGTAGGTGAACGCCGGTGACGTCGCTGCCGGCGGGAGGGTGGGCCCAGAAGGCCGACAGCTGGGCGTCGCCGCGCAGCACGGATGCCCAGACCAGCGGCAGTCCGAGGGCCGCGCAGGTGTCGTTGGCGAGGAACGGCGCGGGGAAGTCGTCGGCGCAATCGATCACGAGGTCGTAGCCGGCGAGGATCTCGAACGCGTTGGCCGGGGTGAGACGGCCGGGGTGACGGATGATGTCGGCCTCCGGTGCGGCCTCGGCGGCGAGCTCGGCCACCCCGTCGGCAGCGGCGTCGGCGGGGGTCTCGGCCGGGGCATCCTTCGCCGGTTCCGCCGCGTGGCGACCGGCTCGCCTGCTGGGCTGCGCCGGCGCGACTGCGGGCGCGGGGGCGGGCCCGGACGCGGATGCGGACTCGGATCCGGGCGCCGCCTCGGTGGCAGAAGCGCGTGCGGACACCGGTGCGAACTCGAGCACCGAGTCGCGTGCAGACACGGGCGCAAGCGCGGTGTTGCCCCCGGTGTTCGGTTCAGTGTTCGGGTCAAGCTCAATCTCGATGTCGTCGGCGGCGACGATCCCGATCGTGCCGACCCCGGCGGAGGCCAGGTTGCGCACGGCGGGAGATCCGAGCCGTCCGGCTCCGAGGACGAGCACGCGGGCGCTGGCCAGCCGGCGGCGGTCGATCTCGGTGAGCGGGGGAAGCCCGCGCTGGCGGACGGTGCGTGCGGACTCGGCGGCGCTGAGCTCGGCGCCCGGCTCGACAAGGGGAGAAATCGTCATACCCCCACGCTACGGCGTGCGGCTGGGGCCTGCCCGATCGCCCGCCCGCCATTTGCCTCCGCCGGCAACTGAGTCGCGGACAAAGTACCTTCCCCGCGCTAACGAAGGTGCTTTCTCCGCAACTCAACGTGGCGCGGCCGTCCCACCCTCCGCGAAACCGCAGTTGTGCGCGTTCTGAGCGTGGTTTAGCGCGCACAACTGCAGTTTCGCGGGGACTACGTGGCGGAGAGTGGGGGATTCGAACCCCGCGAGTGGGCGCTGTACTTTCACCCAACACGCTTTTGCTTTGGCGGAGAATGGGGGATTCGAACCCCCGAGGGCTTTCACCCAACACGCTTTCCAAGCGTGCGCCATAGGCCACTAGGCGAATTCTCCTGGCCGGCCGATCCTCGGAGAGAGGAACGGCACCAGAGAATCTTACCTGTTTCCGGAGGCCGTTTCCGCCGCATGCCGCCGCGCCGGTTCGTTTGGCCGTCCCGGAGCTCCTCGAGGGCCGTCCCGGGGCCCCTGAAAGCCGCACGCGAGCCTCGCGCAGGCCGCACGCGAGCCACGCGAGGGCCGCACGCGAGCCTCGCGCAAGCCCCACGCGCCCCCCGCGGATGCCGCACCGAAGGCCGAACTCGCACGTCGCGACCGCCGGCACGCGCGACCGGTTTGGGCTGCCGCGCTTGTCCCGCCTAAACTAAGGGCGGCTCCTCGCGTGGCGCTATCTCAGCCAACTCCCCCAGGACGGAAACGTAGCAAGGGTAACTGGGCTCTGGTGGGTGCGCGAGGAGTCATTTTTGTGCCCTTCTGGCCCGCCAGCGCCGGTGTCATGATGTCGGCGTGACTCTCCCGACATCCTCCAGCGACTACGCCGTCGAGACCCGAGGCCTGGTGAAACGCTTCGGCCGCACCGTCGCGCTGGCGGGCATCGACCTGGCCATTCCGACCGGCTGCGTCTTCGGCGTGATCGGCCCCAACGGGGCGGGCAAGACCACCCTGATGCGGCTGCTGCTGGACATCATCCGTCCGACGTCGGGCGAGATCCGCGTGCTCGGCGTCTCGCCGCGCGCGGGAGGGTCGGACCTCCGCAGCCGGATCGGCTTCCTCCCCGGGGAGCTTCACCTGCAGAGCGGGCTCACCGCCAGAAGGCTGCTGAACGACTTCGCGTCGATCAGCGGCCCGGTGGAGCCCGGCCGCATCGACGAGCTGGCGGCGACCCTCGGGCTCGACCTCGACGAGCGCGTTCGCCGGCTGTCCAAGGGCAACGAGCAGAAGCTCAGCCTGATCCAGGCCTTCATGCACCGCCCGCGGCTGCTCGTTCTCGACGAGCCCACCAGCGGCCTCGACCCGCTGGTGCAGCAGCAGTTCCAGGCCATGGCCCGCGAAGCCACCGCCAACGGCCAGACCATATTCCTCAGTTCGCATGTGCTGAGCGAGGTGCAGGATGCCGCCGACTCGGTGGCCATCCTCCGCCAGGGCAGTGTCGTGAAGACCGCCACCGTGGCCGAACTGCGGGAGTCCGCCGTCCGCCACGCGCGGATCGTCACCGTCGGGCTGTCGGAGACGGAGGTCGCCCTGCGCGTGGCCGGGATCCCCGGCGTCGGTCGTCTGGACACCCGCCGGCTTTCCCCCGGCCCGGAAACCCGCCCGGGAACCCGCCCGGGAACCCGCGCGGAAACCGGCGCGGAAACCGGCCCGGTCATCGAGTGCCGGGCAACCCTCAGCGGGGCGGTCGGGCCGTTCGTGGCCGCCGTCGCCGGGCTGCCGCTGCAGGACCTCGTGATCGAGGAACCCAACCTCGAGGAGGCCGTGCTGACTCTCTATGCGGAGTCGGACACCGAACCCCCGACCGAACCCCCGTCGTCGGACCGCGCGGGCCATGTCTAGCTCCCTGCCCCTCTTCGCCAAGGTGGCCAGGGACACCTGGCCCGGGCTTGTCGGCTGGGCTGCGGCCATCGCCGGCACGACGCTCGTCTACCTGCCGCTGCACCGCTCGTTCGGCGACGCGAGCATCGCCCAGGTCATCGAAAGCATGCCGCAGGCCCTGATCAAGGCCCTGAATTACGACCTCATGGCCTCCGGCCCGGGCTACGTCCAGGCCACGATTTACGGCCTGCTGGGGTTCGCGTTCCTGACCATCGCGGCGGTCGGCTGGGGCGGACAGGCCGTCGGCGGCGACGAGGAGGCCGGCCGGCTCGAACTCACCCTGGCCCACGCGGTCTCCCGCAGCCGGGTCGTGCTCGAGCGGGCCCTGGCGATGACCCTCAAGGTGATCATCCTCGCCGGCGTCACCCTCGCCCTCGTGCTGGCGCTGAACGGCCCGTCGGATCTCGGCATCGACGTCGGCAACGCGCTGGAGACATCCGTCATCTTTGCCGCGCTGGCCCTGCTGCCGGCCACGATGGCGCTGTGCGTGGGGGCATGGACCGGTCGCCGCGTGCCGGCGCTCGTCGCGGGGGCCGCCGTCGCGGTGCTCGGCTACACGCTCAACGCCCTCGGCAACCAGGACGACAACCTCGAATGGATGCACACGCTCTCCCCGTACCACTGGGCCTACGGCAACCAGCCGCTGATCAACGGGGTCGACTGGGGAGGGTTCGCCCTGCTGGCCGGCCTCAGCGCCCTGCTCGTCGCGCTCGCCGTGGTGGGGCTGAACCGCCGGGACGTCTCCGTCTGACCGACGCGCGCCCTTTCCCGCCGGGCAGGGTCGTCCCTAGGATGGCGGGGCAGGGCTCACGCGTTGCACGATGACCGAAGGGACTCCATGTCTTCCCCGTTCACAGCTTCCACCCCGCCTTCCCCCGGCGCTTCCGCCCCCGGAACCCCCGGCGCTTCCACCCCCGGAACCCGCGGCGCTTCCGCCCCAGCTTCCACCCCCTGGCCGACCCGGCAGCCGGCGCCCCTCGACGACGCGGCGCTCGCCGGCCTCGACGCGTTCTGGCGGGCCGCCAACTACCTCTCGGTCGGCCAGATCTACCTGCTCGACAACCCGCTGCTGCGTGAGCCGCTCACCGCGGAACACGTCAAACGTCGCCTGGTCGGGCACTGGGGCACGACCCCCGGCCTCAACTTCCTCTACGCGCACCTGAACCGGGTCATCCGGGAGCGCAGCCAGAGCACCCTCTACGTCACCGGCCCCGGCCACGGCGGCCCCGGCCTGGTCGCGAGCGCCTGGCTCGACGGCACCTACTCCGAGGTGTACTCCGACATCGACCAGAGCGTCGACGGGATGCGGCGGCTGTTCCGCCAGTTCTCCTTCCCCGGCGGCATCCCGAGCCACGTCGCGCCGGAGACGCCGGGTTCGATCCACGAGGGCGGCGAGCTCGGTTACGCCCTCAGCCACGCGTATGGCGCGGCCTTCGACAACCCGGATCTGCTCGTCGCCGCCGTGGTCGGCGACGGCGAGGCCGAGACCGGGCCGCTGGCCACCAGCTGGCACTCGAACAAGTTCGTCAACCCGCTGCAGGACGGCGTCGTGCTGCCGATCCTTCACCTCAACGGCTACAAGATCGCCAACCCCACCGTGCTCGCCCGCATCCCCGAGTCGGAGCTGCTCGAGCTGATGCGCGGCTACGGGCACCAGCCGCACATCGTCTCCGGCGGCTTCGACGGCGAAGACCCGATGATCGTGCACCAGCGGATGGCGCAGACCCTCGACCTGGTGCTCAACGAGATCGCCGCGATCAAGCTTCGCGCCGCGGCCGGCGACACCGAGCGTCCGCGCTGGCCCATGATCATCCTGCGCACGCCGAAGGGCTGGACCTGCCCGCCCGTCATCGACGGCGTGCAGGTCGAGGGCACCTGGCGGGCGCACCAGGTGCCGCTCGCCAACGCCCGCGACACCGAGGCGCACACCGCGCTGCTGGAGAACTGGATGGCCTCCTACCGCCCGGAGGAACTCTTCGACGAGTCCGGGGCGCCGAGCAAGCAGATCTCGGCCCACGCCCCCGGCGGCGACCTGCGGATGAGCGCGAACCCGGTCGCCAACGGCGGCGTGCTCCGCCGCGACCTGCGCCTGCCGGACTTCCGCGACTACGCCGTCGACGTGCCCTCGCCGGGCGCGACCGTCGGCGAGGCCACCCGGGTGCTCGGCACCTGGCTGGCCGACGTCATCCGTGACAATCCCGACAACTTCCGCATCTTCGGGCCGGATGAGACGGCGTCGAACCGTCTCGCGCCGGCGGTCTACGAGGCGACCGACAAGCAGTGGGGCGCGCAGCTGCTGCCCGGCGACACGAACCTGGCCCGCGCCGGCCGGGTGATGGAGATGCTCAGCGAGCACCAGTGCCAGGGCTGGCTCGAGGGCTACCTGCTCACCGGGCGCCACGGCCTGTTCAACTGCTACGAGGCCTTCATCCACATCATCGACTCGATGTTCAACCAGCACGCGAAGTGGCTGGGGGTCAGCCGCGAGATCCCGTGGCGCCGCCCGGTGTCGAGCCTGAACTACCTGCTCAGCTCGCACGTCTGGCGCCAGGACCACAACGGCTTCTCGCACCAGGACCCCGGCTTCGTCGACCACGTAGTCAACAAGAGTTCGGATGTCGTGCGCGTCTATTTCCCGTTCGACGCGAACACCCTGCTCTCCACCTACGACCACTGCCTGCGCAGCGTCGACTACGTCAACGTCGTCGTCGCCGGCAAGCAACCCGGCCCGAACTGGCTGACCATGGACCAGGCGATCGCGCACTGCAGCCGCGGCGCCGGCATCTTCGACTGGGCCGGCACCGAAGAGCCGGGGTCCGAGCCGGATGTCGTGCTCGCCGCCACCGGCGACGTGCCGACCCTCGAGGTGCTCGCCGCCGCATCCATCCTGCGCGAACGGATGCCCGAGCTCAAGGTGCGCGTCGTCAACGTCGTCGACCTGATGGTGCTCCAGTCGGAGAGCGAGCATCCGCACGGGATGAGCGACCGCGAGTTCGACTCCATCTTCACCACCGACAAGCCGATCATCTTCGCCTACCACGGCTACCCGTGGCTGATCCACCGGCTCACCTACCGCCGCACCGGGCACGACAACCTGCATGCGCGCGGGTACAAGGAGAAGGGCACGACCACGACCCCGTTCGACATGGTCATGCTCAACGACCTCGACCGCTACCACCTGGTCATCGACGTGATCGACCGGGTGCCGGGGCTCGGCGCCCGCGCCGGGATGCTCCGGCAGGAGATGCAGGATGCCCGGGTGCGCGCCCGGCAGTACACCCGCGACTTCGGCGAAGACATCCCCGAGGTCACCGAGTGGACCTGGCAAGGCGCCGGTCCGGAGGCCGCGGGCACGTCCGATGCCACGGGCGGGGACAACACCTAGCCTGACGCTCTCCCTCCCTCCCTCCCTCCCTCCCTCCCTCCCTCCTCTCGATCCCGCGCTGAGTTGCGGAGAAAGTACCTTCGTTGGCGAATTGAAGGTACTTTTTCCGCAACTCAAACCGCAGCGCCCCGGGCGGAGCTTGGGCCCGACAGCCTCGAGCGCGTGCGCCGGATACTGTAGAGGGGTGGCACGAAGCATCTACATCACCTCCGCGGAGGGGAACACCGGCAAGTCGAGCATCGCCCTGGGCGTGCTCGACACGCTCTCGCACTCGATCGAGCGGGTCGCCGTCTTCCGGCCGATCGCCCGGTCGTCCCACGAGCCCGACTACGTGCTCGAACTGCTTCGCGCCCACCTCGCCGCCGGTGCCGCCCCCGGCGCGGCGCCCGGGCTGAGCTACGAGCAGTGCGTCGGCGTCACCTACGACGATGTGCACGCCAACCCCGAGGTGGCCCTCGCCCGGATCGTGGCCCGCTACAAGGCCGTCGAGGCCCAGTGCGACGCCGTCGTCGTGATCGGCTCCGACTACACGGATGTCGGCAGCCCCACCGAACTCGCCTTCAACGCCCGCATCGCCGCGAACCTCGGCGCCCCGGTGCTGCTCGTGCTCGGCGGCCGCGTCGGCCCCAACCAGGGCGAGCAGTTCGCCAAGGGTGAACGGCTCGGCCAGAGCGATCCGCGCTCGCCGGAAGACATCCGCCAACTGACGGATGTCGCACTCGCCGAACTCCGCGACGAGCACGTTTCGCTCCTGGCCATGATCGTCAACCGCGCCGACCCGGACCGCAGTGACGAACTCGTCGCCGCCGTGCGCTCGGTCGCCGTCGACCCGGCCCTGCTCCCCACCGGGGCCAGCGACGTGCCGGTCTGGATCATCCCCGAAGACCCGTACCTCGTGGCGCCGAGCATGCGCAGCATCATGGAGGCCATCGACGGCACCCTGGTCACCGGGGCCCCGGAGATGCTCTCCCGGGAGGCGCTCGGCGTCGTCGTCGCCGCGATGTCGATGGCCAATGTGCTGCCGCGCCTGATCGAGGGGTCGGTCGTCGTCATCCCGAGCGACCGCGCCGACGTGCTGCTCGCCGTGCTCCTTGCCAACTCCTCCGCCACCTTCCCGTCGATCGCCGGCGTCGTGCTGAATGGTGGCTTCGAGCTGCCGGAGGTCATCGAGCGGCTCGTCGACGGCCTCGCGCCCTCGGTGCCGATCATCCGCACCGACATGGGCTCCTACGAGACGGCGCTGCGGATCACGCACACCCGCGGGCGGCTGGCCGCCGACTCGCAGCGCAAGCACGACACCGCGTTGGCCCTGTTCGAAAAGCACGTGGACGCATCCGCCCTGCTCGACCGGCTGAAGGTGAGCCGGGCCGACGTCGTCACCCCGCTCATGTTCGAGTACACCCTGCTCGAGCGGGCCCGGCAGAACCGCAAGCACATCGTGCTGCCGGAGGGCGACGACGACCGGATCCTGCGCGCCGCCGCGACCCTGCTCGCCCGCGACGTCGTGGAACTGACCATCCTCGGCGAAGAGTTCGAGGTGCGCTCCCGCGCGATCGGGCTCGGCCTGGACATCTCCAAGGCGCACGTGCTGAGCCCCTTCGACGACGTGCTCCGGCTGAAGTTCGCCGAGGCCTACGTGAAGTTGCGCGCGCACAAGGGCGTCACGCTCGAGCAGGCGCGGGATGTCGTCACCGACGTCTCCTACTTCGGCACCATGATGGTGCAGCTCGGCCTGGCCGACGGCATGGTCTCCGGCGCGGGGCACACGACGGCGCACACCATCCGGCCCGGCCTGCAGATCATCAAGACCCGGCCGGACGTATCCGTCGTCTCGAGCGTGTTCCTGATGGCGCTCGCCGACCGGGTGCTCGTCTACGGCGACTGCGCGGTCATCCCCGACCCCACCGCGGAGCAGCTCGCCGACATCGCCATCTCCGCGTCGGAGACGGCCAGGCAGTTCGGGATCGACCCGCGCGTGGCGATGCTGTCGTACTCGACCGGCGAGTCCGGTGAGGGCGCCGACGTCGAGAAGGTGCGCGCCGCGACCGCGCTCGTGCGGGCACGCCGTCCCGACCTGCCGGTCGAGGGGCCGATCCAGTACGACGCCGCAGCGGATGCCGCCGTCGCGGCCACGAAGATGCCCGGTTCCGCCGTGGCCGGCCGCGCCACCGTCTTCATCTTCCCCGACCTCAACACCGGCAACAACACCTACAAGGCAGTGCAGCGCAGCGCCGGAGCCGTCGCGATCGGCCCCGTGTTGCAGGGCCTGCGGAAGCCGGTCAACGACCTCTCCCGTGGCGCGCTCGTGCAGGACATCGTCAACACGGTGGCGATCACCGCGATCCAGGCCGCCGCGCTGTCGGACGAGCAGGCCCTGACGTCCGCTGCTGCCGCGGTGCCGGGTTCTGGCTCGGCCGCGGTGCCGACCGAGAGCCACTGGGTGACCGGCCTGTCGGCGCCGAGCGCATGACCGCGGTCCTGGTCGTCAACTCGGGGTCGTCCTCCTTCAAATACCAGCTGATCGAGATGGACACGGAGTCCGTCCTGGCCGGCGGCCTCGTCGAGCGCATCGGCGAGGCGATGGGCCAGTCGACGCACACGGTCGGCGACGGTAACGCGGCCGCGAGCACCGCAGCATCCGCCGTTTCGGCCGTTTCGGGAGGCTCGTCCGGCTCGGCAGGTTCGGCAGGTTCGGCAGGTTCGTCCGGCTCGTCCGTTTCGGCCGTTTCGGCCGGTTCGTCCGCCTCGGCCGGTTCGTCCGGTTCGTCCGGCTCCGCGGCATCCGCCGGTTCGGCCCGCTTCACCCGCGAACTGCCGATTCCCGATCACACGATCGGCTTCCAGGTCATGCTCGACGCGTTCGAGCAGCACGGTCCGTCGCTCAGTGAACACGCGCCCGTCGCGGTCGGCCATCGCGTCGTGCACGGCGGCGCCCGGTTCCAGGAACCGACCCGGATCACCCCGGGGGTGCAGCGCGACATCGACGACCTCTCGGCGCTCGCCCCGCTGCACAACCCCGGCGCGCTGCAGGGCATCGTCGCCGCGGAGCAGGGCTTCCCGGACGTGCCGCACGTCGCGGTCTTCGACACCGCCTTCCACCAGACGCTTCCGGCCGAAGCCTTCACCTACGCGATCAACGCCGACCTGGCCGAGCGCTTCCGGATCCGCCGCTACGGCTTCCACGGCACGTCGCACCGCTTCGTCGCCCACGCCGGGGCCGCGTTCCTGGGCCGGCCGCTGGGAGAGCTCAACCAGATCGTCCTTCACCTCGGCAACGGGGCATCCGTCTGCGCTGTGCGCGGCGGGCTCTCGGTCGAAACGAGCATGGGGATGACGCCGCTCGAGGGCCTCGTGATGGGCACGCGCTCGGGCGACATCGACCCGGGTGTGCTGTTCCACCTGCACCGGAAGGCCGGCATCGGCATCGACGAGCTCGACGAGCTGCTGAACCGGGGGAGCGGGCTGCTGGGCCTGACCGGGCGCGGCGACATGCGCGACGTGATCACGGCCGCCTCGGCCGGCGACGGACCGGCGGAGCTCGCGCTCGGCGTCTATCTGCACCGGCTCAAGGGCTATGTCGGCAACTACTTCGCTCAGCTCGGCATGGTCGACGTGATCTCGTTCACGGCCGGCGTTGGCGAGAACAATGCGCTGGTGCGGGAACGCTCGCTGTGCGGCCTCGAGGCGTTCGGCATCCGGGTCGATCCCGAGCGTAACGCGTCGCCGGCCCGCGGCCCGCGCCTGATTTCAACGGATGACTCGGCCGTGGCCGTGCTCGTCATCCCCACCAACGAGGAACTCGAGATCGCCCGCCAGACCCTCTCGGCCCTCTAGCGCGTACCTCCTCACGGCCACGCACTCGGCTCGGCCACGGCCACGGCCACGGACTCGGGCTCGGGCTCGGCCACGGCCACGCGCTCGGCGTCGCGGGCCGCGCTGCCCCTCCGCCGCCTGCCCGTCCCACGCCGCGCGCCCGCTCACGCCGAGAGTCGCCGTTTCCGCCGAGAGTCCCCCGTCCACCGGCGATTCTCGGCGTATTCGGCGACTCTCGCCGCCGCCCGCCGAGCTCGCCGGTTCCGGTCGAGATCGCCCGGCGCACCAGGCGATCTCGGCCGCAAGTGTCAATCTCGGCGGATGTCACGCCGCCGGGCCGCGATTCGAATCGCCGAAGGGTTGCGCATCCGGCCGACGTGTAGTGGAGTCAAAGGGCACCAATTAGAGGAATCCATGCGCGGATCGGGCGATAACCCCCGGTCGGCTGAGCGAACTAGGAAGGTACTTTCATGACCGGGAACAGAGCCGTTGCCTACAAGAGCCCGGGAGTCGTCGAGGTCATCGACATCGACTATCCCACCTTTGAATTGAAAGACGGGCCGGGAGTCAACCCGGCCAACGTCGGTCGTAAAGTACCGCACGGCGTGATCCTCAAGACGGTGACCACCAACATCTGCGGATCCGACCAGCACATGGTCCGAGGCCGCACCACCGCCCCGGCGGATTTGGTGCTCGGCCACGAGATCACCGGCGAGGTTGTCGAGGCGGGCCCGGACGTCGAGTTCATCAAGGTGGGCGACATCGTCTCCGTGCCGTTCAACATTTCCTGTGGCCGATGCCGCAACTGCAAGGAACGAAAGACCGGAATCTGCCTCAACGTCAACCCGGACCGGCCGGGCAGCGCCTACGGCTACGTCGACATGGGCGGCTGGGTAGGCGGCCAGGCGGAGTACGTGCTCGTTCCCTACGCCGACTGGAACCTGCTGAAGTTCCCCGACCGCGACCAGGCCCTCGAGAAGATCATGGACCTGACCATGCTCTCCGACATCTTCCCCACCGGCTTCCACGGCGCCGTGACGGCCGGCGTCGGCGTCGGCTCCACCGTCTACGTGGCCGGGGCGGGCCCGGTCGGCCTCGCCGCCGCCGTATCCGCTCAGCTGCTCGGCGCAGCCGTCGTCATCGTGGGCGACCTCAACGAGGAGCGACTGGCCCAGGCCCGCAGCTTCGGCTGCGAGACGGTGAACCTGACCAAGGGGGAGCCGCAGGACCAGATCGAGCAGATCCTCGGCGTGCCGGAGGTCGACGCGGGCGTCGACGCCGTCGGGTTCGAGGCCCGTGGACACGGCAAGGATGCGTCCGCCGAGGCTCCCGCGACCGTGCTGAACTCGCTGATGACCGTCACCGCGGCCGGCGGCGCGATGGGCATCCCGGGGCTCTACGTCACGGGCGACCCGGGTGCGGCCGATGCGGCCGCCCAGACCGGAAACCTGTCGCTGCGGCTCGGCCTCGGCTGGGCGAAGTCGCTCTCCTTCACGACCGGGCAGTGCCCCGTGATGAAGTACAACCGGCAGCTGATGATGGCGATCCTGCACGACAGGGTGCAGATCGCGAAGGCCGTGAACGCCCAGGCGATCACCCTCGAGGATGCCCCGCGCGGCTATGCGGAATTCGACGCCGGAGCGGCGACGAAGTACGTGCTCAACCCGAACCAGTACGTCAAGGGTTAGTCCGACGGCACGTCAGGCGGCCCGGCCGGGGAACCCCCTCGCCCGGGCCGTCCGTCCGCCCGGGGAGATTCCCCGGCCCGCCGAATGCGCCGAGAATCGCCGTTTCCGCCCAGAGTCGCCGTTGCGCCGGCGATTCTCGGCGTATTCGGCGACTCTCGACGCCGCGTCCGCCCCGGGCGCCCCGGAACCACCCGCCCCCACCCGCGCCCCACCCCCCGCGCGCAGCCGGGGCTCTTTGTCAGCGGCGCCGACTACCATTGACCTGTGGTCACCGCACTGTATCGCCGTTACCGGCCAGAGACGTTTGCCGAAATGATCGGCCAGTCACAAGTGACCGATCCGCTCATGACGGCGCTCCGCACCAACCGCGTCAACCACGCGTACCTGTTCAGCGGACCCCGCGGCTGCGGCAAGACCACGTCAGCGCGCATCCTCGCCCGCTGCCTGAACTGCGCCGAAGGCCCCACCGACACGCCCTGCGGCGTCTGCCCCAGTTGCGTCGAGCTCTCCCGCGACGGCGGCGGCTCGCTCGATGTCGTCGAGATCGACGCGGCCAGCCACAACGGCGTCGACGATGCCCGCGACATCCGTGAGCGCGCCATCTTCGCGCCGGCCCGCGACCGCTACAAGATCTTCATCCTCGACGAGGCGCACATGGTCACGCCGCAGGGCTTCAACGCGCTGCTCAAGATCGTCGAGGAGCCGCCGGAGCACATCAAGTTCATCTTCGCGACGACCGAGCCCGAGAAGGTCATCGGCACCATCCGCTCGCGCACCCACCACTACCCGTTCCGGCTTGTTCCGCCCGCCCCGATGCTCGAATACGTGCAGAAGATGTGCGACGCCGAAGGCATGCAGGTCGCACCCGGCGTGCTGCCGCTCGTCGTGCGCGCCGGCGGCGGATCCCCCCGCGACACCCTGTCGCTGCTCGACCAGCTGATGGCCGGCTCCGACTCGGAAGTCATCGAGTACGAACGCGCCGTGGCCCTGCTCGGCTACACCCACGGCGCCCTGCTCGACGAGGCCATCGACGCCATCGCCGCGCGCGACTCCGCCTCTGCCTTCGACGCCGTCGACCGGGTGATCCAGACCGGCCAGGACCCACGCCGCTTCGTCGAAGATCTTCTCGAGCGGATGCGCGACCTCATCGTCGTCGCCGCGACCTCGGCGGCCGGCGCTGCGGCCGTGCTCCGCGGCGTGCCGCAGGACGAGCTCGACCACATGGCCGTGCAGGCCGCGAAGTTCGGACCGGCCGAGCTGTCCCGCACCGCGGACATCCTGAACGCCGCCCTCACCGAAATGACCGGCGCCACCTCGCCGCGCCTGCACCTCGAACTCATGGTCGCTCGCTCGCTCATCCCGGCCAGCGACGACTCGAACCGCGGCGCGCTCGCCCGGGTCGAGCGGCTCGAGCGGCGCATCGGCGTCGCCGGACAGGAAGTTGCTGGACAGGAAGTCACGGGCCAGGTGCCCGTCGACGCGCCGATGCAGACGCCCGCGGCAAGCCGAACGGATGCCCCGTCGGGCGCGACCCCCGGAGCTAACGCGAGCACCGAAGCGAACGCGAACGCGAACGCCGGCGCGCGCGCCGTGAACCGGACGGCAACTCCGGTTTCCGCCGACCCCCAGACCGAACGGCAGGCTTCCGCGACCCCGCTGGCCGCTCCGGCCGCCCGCGGTGCCGCCGCATCCCCGCCGGCAGCAGCCGCCCCCGCCGCGTCCGCCCCCGCCGCTCCCAAGCAGGTCGGACCCGTCACCCTCCAGCAGGTGAAGGATGCCTGGCCCGAGGTGCTCGAGGCCGTCAAGGCGGCCAAACTCAGCGCCTGGCTCGTCGTCTTCACGGCGAGCGTGGCCGAACTGCGCGAGAACGACGTGCTCGTGATGTCCTTCCCAAGCGAATCGGACGTCGCCAGCTTCAAACAGCAGACGGCCCCCGGCCAGGGCGTCAGCGACTACCTGCGCGCGGCCATCGTGAGCGTGCTGGGCCTGCGGGTCAAGTTCATCGCCCGCGGCGACGCGGATGCTCCCGCCGGCTCGGCGGGACACTCCGGGCAGCAGGGCCGGCCGGCAACCCCGACCGCCGTCGCTGAGCCGACCGCACCTGCATCAGCGTCCGCACCTGCATCCGCACCTGCACCTGCGCCGGTCGTGCAGCCCGCGCGATCCTCGGCGCCGACGGCGAAGGCAGCGTCGGCCCAGTCATCGTCGGCCCAGTCAGCGTCGGCGACGCAGGCGCCCCCGGCTCAGGCTTCGGCGGCGCAGGCCCAGTCAGCGGCGCAGGCTTCTGCGGCGTCGCCCCCGGCGGTCGGCTCCCCGGCCGGCGCCACCGGCTGGGCGACGGTCGCCATCCCCGGGTCCGCGCCCGCAGCCGGGTCCGCGCCCGCACGGGAGTCCGCTCCGGCACCCGAGTCTGCGCCCGACCCTGAGCCCCCGCTCGACGAGGAGCCGCCGCCGTTCGACGACGCCCCGCCGGAAGACCCGATGTACGACGACCGCGGCGCCTCATCCGCCGCCCCTGCTGCGTCCGTATCGGCCGTGACGACCGCGCCCGCCGAGGCTTCGTCCGAGGCAACCTCGGCCCCCGCCGCACCTCCCACTCCCGCAGCCGCACCCACCCCCGCCGCCAAGCGCCCGGCGACCTCATCCGCCCCCTCCTTCTCCGAGAAGCAGCGCTACGGCGAGTCGGTGGTGCGCGAGATCCTCGGCGCGACCTTCCTCGAGGAACAGTCGCACGAGCCGGCCGTCCGACCGAGAAACGACTAAGCCATGTACGAAGGAATCGTCCAGGAGCTCATCGACGAGCTGAACCGCCTGCCCGGAATCGGGCCGAAGTCCGCCCAGCGCATCGCTTTCCACATCCTGCAGACCCAGAACTTCGACGTGAGCCGCCTCGCACACGTGCTGCTCGAGGTGCGTGAGAAGGTGCGCTTCTGCGACATCTGCGGCAATGTGTCCGAACAACAGACCTGCATGATCTGCCGTGACCCCCGCCGCAACCCCGCGATCATCTGCGTGGTCGAAGAGGCCAAGGACGTCGTCGCGATCGAGCGCACCCGCGAATTCCGCGGGCTGTACCACGTGCTCGGCGGGGCGATCAGCCCGATCGACGGCATCGGCCCCGACGACCTGCGCATCCGCCAGCTGATGCAGCGCCTGGCCGACAACACCGTGCAGGAAGTCATCATCGCCACAGACCCGAACCTCGAGGGCGAGGCCACGGCGACCTACCTGTCGCGCCTGCTCACCACCCTCGAGATCCGCGTCACTCGCCTCGCCTCGGGCCTGCCCGTCGGCGGGGACCTCGAGTACGCCGACGAGGTCACCCTCGGCCGCGCGTTCGAGGGTCGCCGCGTCGTTACGAGCTGACCGCCCGGCCAGCCACTGCTCCAAGCGGTCGCCGCCCCGTCGCCCCGCAGCACCGCAACGTCACATGGCGGGCCGCGAATATAAGTCCATTTATGATGGATGTTTGGGCTCAACGCCCGCGAACCCAACCTCAGGAGTGCCACGTGAGCTTGATCGTGCAGAAGTTCGGCGGATCATCCGTCGCCGACGCGGAAAGCATCAAGCGCGTGGCCAAGCGCATCGTCGACACCCGCAAGGCGGGCAACGACGTCGTCGTCGTGGTCTCGGCCATGGGCGATTCGACCGACGAGTTGCTCGATCTGGCCCACGAGGTCGCGCCGATCCCCGCCCCGCGCGAGCTCGACATGCTCCTCACCGCCGGGGAGCGAATCTCGATGGCGCTGCTCGCGATGGCCATCAAGAGCATGGGCTACGACGCGCTCTCCTTCACCGGCAGCCAGGCCGGCATGATCACGGATGCCCGCCACGGCTCGGCCCGGATCGTCGACGTGACTCCCGGGCGCATCCGTGACGCCCTCGACGGAGGCGCCGTCGCCATCGTCGCCGGCTTCCAGGGTTTCAACCGCGACACCATGGACATCACCACGCTCGGCCGGGGCGGCTCGGACACCACCGCCGTCGCCCTCGCGGCAGCCCTCGCGGCCGACATCTGCGAGATCTACACCGACGTCGACGGGGTCTTCACGGCCGACCCCCGAGTCGTGCCCCAGGCCCGAAAACTCGACCGCATCTCGAGCGAGGAAATGCTCGAACTCGCGGCCGGCGGCGCCAAGGTGCTCTACATACGAGCCGTGGAATATGCACGTCGTCACGGCGTGACCCTGCACGTCCGGTCGTCCTTCAACAACAACCAGGGCACGATCGTCTACAACACCGAGTTCGTGGATCCGAATGGAGAGATAGTGGAAGAGCCGATCATCGCCGGGATTGCCGCCGACCTGAGCGAAGCCAAAATCACGGTCGTCGGCGTGCCCGACGTGCCGGGCAAGGCCGCCCAGATCTTCAAGATCGTCGCCGGCGCCAACGCGAACGTGGACATGATCGTGCAGAACGTCTCCGGCGTCGCCACCGGCGTCACCGACATCTCGTTCACCCTGCCGAAGTCGGAGGGCCAGCAGACGCTGACCGCGCTGACCAACGACAAGGAGCTCGTCGGCTTCTCGAGCCTGCAGTACGACGACCAGATCGGTAAGCTCACGCTCGTCGGCGGCGGCATGCGCACCAACACCGGGGTCTCGGCGAAGCTGTTCGAGGCGCTCTTCCTGGCCGGCATCAACATCGAGATGATCTCCACCAGTGAGATTCGGATCTCCGTCGTCACCCGAGCCGACACCATCCAGGAGGCCCTGCGCGTCGTGCACACCGCCTTCGGCCTCGACACCGACGACGAGGCCGTCGTCCACGGCGGCACCGGCCGCTAGCCCGAACCCGGCCCCCGGCCCCCAACCCGCCCGCACCCTCCTTACCCGGCCGCCCTTGTGGCCAACTCAGGAGATTCCGGCCGAATCGGGCAGATTCGGCCGGAATCAGGGTGGATTTGAGAGAATCTCCTGAGTTAGCCCCCGAACCCAGCCTTCAAGACCGGCGAGCACGTTAGGAAGACACAGTGACCAGCAGCACAGGAATCCAGATCGGCGTCGTCGGGGCAACCGGCCAGGTCGGGGCCGTTGTGCGCCGCCTGCTCGAGGAGCGCGACTTCCCGGTGGCCGGCATCCGTTTCTTCGCCTCGTCCCGGTCCGCCGGCACCACCCTGCCCTGGCGCGGCGAGGACATCGTCGTCGAGGATGCCGCGACCGCCGATCCGACCGGGCTGGACGTCGCGATCTTCTCCGCCGGCGCCACCCTGTCGAAGGCGCAGGCGCCCCGGTTCGCCGCGGCCGGCGTCACCGTGATCGACAACTCCTCCGGCTGGCGGATGGACCCCGACGTGCCGCTGGTCGTGAGCGAGGTCAACCCCGGCGCGATCAAGCGGGCCGGCAAGGGCATCATCGCCAACCCGAACTGCACCACGATGGCGGCCATGCCCGTTCTCAAGGTGCTGCACGACGAGGCCGGCCTCGAACGCCTCATCGTGAGCACGTTCCAGGCCGTCTCGGGCAGCGGCCTGGCCGGCGCCCGCGAGCTGGCGACCCAGGTGCGCGTCGCCGCCCAGGATGCGAACCTGCTCCAGCTCGTGCACGACGGGTCGGCCGTGACCATGCCGGAACCCGTCGTTTATGCCCGCCCCATCGCCTTCGACGTCATCCCGCTCGCCGGCTCCATCGTCGACGACGGCGAATTCGAGACCGACGAGGAGAAGAAGCTCCGCAACGAGAGCCGCAAGATCCTCGAACTGCCTGACCTGCTGGTCTCCGGCACCTGCGTGCGCGTGCCGGTCTTCACCGGCCACTCGCTCTCCATCAACGCCGAGTTCGGCAAGCCGCTGAGCGTCGCGCGCGCCCGGGAACTGCTCGCGAACGCTCCCGGCGTCGAGCTGACGGATATCCCCACCCCGCTCCAGGCAGCGGGACAGGATGCCAGCTTCGTCGGCCGGATCCGCCAGGACCCGGGCGTGCCGAACGGGCGGGGCCTCGCCCTCTTCATCAGCAATGACAACCTGCGCAAGGGCGCCGCCCTGAACGCGGTGCAGATCGCGGAGCTCGTCGCCGCCGACCTCCTCGCCGCGAGGACCCCCGCAGCCTCCTAGCCTCTTCGGCCCCCGCAGTCTCCTGGCCCCACCCGCGCTCCCGCGCTCCCGCGCTCCCGCGCTCCCGCGCTCCCGCGCTCCCGCGCTCCCGCGCTCCCGCGCTCCCGCGCTCACGTTCAAGTTCAGTTGCGGAAAAAGCACCCTCAATCGCAAAACGAAGGTACCTTCTCCGCAACTCAGCGAGCATCCAGCGAGAAACCACCCAGAACCCACCCAGAACCCACCCAGAACCCAGCCACGCGCCGATCATCACGCGCAACCGGGGCCCTCAGCAGCTGAGCCGCCAGTAGCTGACGGCCCGTCTCGGCCCGGGATGGCAAGATGGTCGCATGACTTCGACCACCGCCCCCGCGTTCAAGATCGCCGACCTCTCCCTGGCGGAGGCGGGCCGCCACCAGCTACGCCTCGCCGAAAACGAGATGCCCGGCCTGATGGCCCTGCGCACCGAATTCGGCGAAACGAAGCCGCTCGCCGGGGCCCGCATCGCCGGATCGCTGCACATGACCGTGCAGACCGCCGTGCTGATCGAAACCCTCGTCGCGCTCGGCGCCCAGGTGCGCTGGGCGAGCTGCAACATCTTCTCCACCCAGGATGACGCGGCCGCCGCGATCGCCGTCGGCCCCACCGGCACCCCGGATGCCCCGGCCGGCGTTCCCGTCTTCGCCTGGAAGGGCGAGACCCTCGACGAATACTGGTGGTGCACCGACCGGATCTTCGACTGGAGCGCGGAAGCCGCCGCGGCGGGGGAGTCCTGGACCGGCCCGAACATGATCCTCGACGACGGCGGGGACGCCACGATGCTTGTGCACAAGGGTCGGGAGTTCGAGCTGGCCGGCGCGGTGCCGGCGCCGTCCGACTCCGACAGCCACGAGTACAAGGTGGTCCTCGAGACGCTCCGCCGGTCCGTGGCCGAGTCCCCGGATCGCTGGACCGGGATCGCTGGGGCGATCGCCGGCGTCACCGAGGAAACCACCACCGGCGTGCACCGGCTCTACGAGCTGGCGGCCGCTTCGCAGCTGCTTTTCCCGGCGATCAACGTGAACGACTCGGTCACCAAGTCGAAGTTCGACAACAAGTACGGCATCCGCCACTCCCTGCCCGACGGACTCAACCGCGCCACCGACGTGCTGATCGGCGGCAAGGTCGTCTTCGTCGCCGGCTACGGGGACGTCGGCAAGGGCGCCGCCGAAGCGCTCCGCGGGCAGGGGGCTCGCGTGATCGTGAGCGAGATCGACCCGATCAACGCCCTGCAGGCCGCCATGGACGGCTTCCAGGTCGCCCGGATCGAATCGGTCGTCGACCAGGTCGACATCTTCGTCAGCGGCACCGGCAACTTCAACGTCATCACGACCGACCACATGCTGCGGATGAAGCACCTCGCGATCATCGCGAACGTCGGCCACTTCGACAACGAGATCGACATGGCCGCCCTCGAGACGCTCGCCGGCGCCGTGCGAGTCGAGATCAAGCCGCAGGTGCACGAGTGGCGCCTGCCCAGCGGACGCAGCGTACTGGTGCTCTCCGAGGGGCGTCTGATGAACCTGGGCAACGCCACGGGGCACCCGTCTTTCGTGATGAGCAATTCGTTCACCAACCAGGTGCTCGCGCAGATCGAGCTCTACTGCTACCCGGAGAACTACCCGGTCGGCGTGTACGTGCTGCCCAAGCACCTCGACGAGAAGGTCGCGCGGCTGCACCTCGACGCGCTCGGCGTCGAGCTCACCGTGCTCACCCCCGAGCAGTCGGCCTACATCGGCGTGCCCATCGAGGGCCCGTACAAGGTCGACCACTACCGCTACTGATCCGCGGCAGGAAAGGCCCGAAGGGCCGGACACGCCCGAGAAGACGGTGTTTTTGACGGCTGCTCCGCGCCGCCGTAATGTATCTACACGTACCCCAAAGGTGCGGAAAGCCGCAGCGCTTCCCGGCCTCAAGTGGGACCAACTCTCAGCCACTACACACACAGATTCCTCTTGTAGGAACGTGCGTGGAAGCCTAAGATGATTTCGGCTCACCAAGCTGACCTAACAGGTTCGAGTCGTGTTTTTGCGTGTGTTTTTCAACCGCCAGGAACGCGAAATGCTCGATTTGACAGGGTCAAAACGGTGAGATAAGTTAGACAGGTTGCCCCAAAACGAAAGCCCAACCGGCCTGAACTTGGGTGCGTCCGATCCTTGAGAACTCAACAGCGTGCACAATGTCAAATGCCAAAAACCTCGGTCGTAGGGCTCCGCAGTACTTATTCAGTACGTAGGGAGTACCGCGGAAGAGATTCCTTTGGAAAACATTTAAACAACAAAGCAAGTCAGTAATGATTTGTTCTGTCAGTTTCAAACTTGCAGATTGTTCGCCCATTCCGGCGGCTTTCTGCACTA
>NZ_SOHO01000066.1:0-40613 GCF_004403225.1 Cryobacterium sp. Sr8
ATCGAGGTCATCGATGAGGCGGTGATCCTCCCCGAACTCGCCGCCGCCTAAACTAGAACAACTGACCCGCACGGTGTTGAGAAACTCCACCACTCAGCGGGACGTGACCTCGCCGACCACAAACTGAGCTCTTCTATCGAACTGTGTTGCTGCCCAAACGGCTGTGTCAATCCAACCGGGTCGCGACGATCTCGGGGCGAGCGGCGTGCCCAAAAAACGTGGGCCCTGACCCGCTTTTCCGCAACGGTGTGGAAAATGTTGAGTTATTCGATGGAACGCACTTATTGCCTAGACCCAAAGTGGGTACCGTCTACGGGGCCAGATGGATTTCCCGAACCACCCATATCCCTCCGGTTCCGCCGCATCTATCTCAGTAGGAAACAGCCATCAAGAACGGCTGCGCATAGACCCAAGCGAGCACGGCGCCCACGCTCTCTCTCGCCGCCCACAACGCTACACCGGGACATCCGTTCAAAATCACAGCACGACCAACAAAGGAACAACCAATGAAGAGAAGCACAACCGCCGCACTCAGCCGAGTCTTCGACGCCGCTCCGGCACCCGCGATTGCCTCCTCCGAACCCGTGAATCATGCCCAGCCTCTGGCCCCAGAGCTCCCGGAAACCGGTCCGACCCCTTTCGTCGTGAATCCGCACGAAAATAGGTATCACGAGCTCGCGAGGCTTCGCGAACGGGCGTCACGGGCCTACGAAAAGAACACACGTACTGCGCACGTCGCCCGCGCGCACGAAACCCGTGTTGCTGCCCAAATCAAAGCGGACGCTGCCGCAGCCAAACTCCCCGCGCTCCGGGAGACCCTCGCCGCAATTGCGCACCTCGCACCGAAGTCTCACGAGGATGCCGCCGCCTGGGAATACCACGAGATGTATCGATACCAAACGACGGGCGAGTTCTTCGCATACAGCCGTGAACACGTCTCTGCACGGCTGCTGGAGCTCGAGGCAATCGCCCCGAAAGCGGCCGAGTACAGGCGGACGGAACGGGCTCGAATCCTGGCCCTTCCAACGCCTACTGAGAACGAACTCGCAGCTGAACGCGAAGCCGAAGCGGCCCGCATCGAAAACGTCAGCCGGGCAATCGCTTCTGCTTTCAGGAGCGCCATCCCCGACGCAGCCGGAAGCCGCACCTTCACGTTCTAACGTCAGGGCCGGTCGCGAAGAAGGTGCGCCCGGCTCTGCGGCAGACCCCCGCCGCAGTCAAGATACTGCGTGCTATCCCCGCAGCGCCCAACTGACCTCGGGCTCCACCAAGTCTGCGGTCGTCATCCGCCTCACGGAACAGCCGCAACCAGGCTGAGGCCCGCTTCGCCCAAGACGCTTCCGGACCGCGGTCGCATTGAATGATCTATGCCCCCGACCCGCGGCCCCCCCAAAGCTTCTTGTACATGTCCGGCAGCACCGGCAGCACTCTCGCTGGTGCAGGAGATTGAGCGTCGTGGGCGGCGGGCCGTCACTAACGGAGCTTCGCTCCGCAGTCGCGGCCAGGATGCGAAGCGCTGGCGCGGCGCCGCTTCCTATTTCGTGCGCGCCGTGACGGCCCTGTCGATCGCCCCCACACGCTTCGTGTGCGGCTTCAACTCCCGCCGCGCCATCTCAGTCACTTCAACTGGTGGCACGAAATCGCGCTCACCGTATCCGAAGCGAGACGCAAACATCGCAAACGAAAGCCGACCACCGTGGCCGACTACGGCACCGATGCCCTCGTCGATCAACCTTTCATTCTGGCGAGCAAACGCGACACCCTCGACCAACGCCGTCATGAAATCGCCGCGAGTCGCTAGTACATCGACAGACCTAGGGCGATCCTCATCCACTCGCGCGAGAAGCGAGTCGAGCCAAGCGCCTTCATCGTCGCGCTCGGTGAAGCGCCACGCTAGGAAATCCCCTGCGAGAGCGGCCCCCGCAGCCTGGGCGACGGCTTCCAAAGTCAGGGCTGCGCGGCGCTCGTCCGTGTACGTGACCCTTGCCACTCCATCCTCGGCTATCTCGATTGCCTCGAACTTTTGGCCGACACTTCGCAGACACAGCGCCCTCGCGACCTCGCTGCGCAGCTCAGAGAAGCGGCTGATGGTATCGATTCGTTGCATGGTTCCCCTTGGTAGAGCCGACTACGGCAGGACAGTCTTTCATAGGCGCCCTGACGCCTGTGACATCAGCGTGGCCGATGTGGGCTTCTTGGCCCGTCCAATCCAGCGCATCGGAACGTCTTGGTTGAGAATCTGCTCGAGACCCTCGCTCAGGTCTGGCATGCCGTCGAATACGGTCTCATCCCCATGGCTGTTCTTCTCGGAATCCTGTGGGTCGTGTCGGGCGCCAAGATCTTCGGAGGGTGACGGACAGGTGGCGTGACGCATGCTCCAAGCCCGCGTCACGCCACCTGCCGGCTGTCGCCGCGCGCCGCACCCTCACCGCGGCCGTCAGGGATCGTCGAGCAGCGCCATCGCGAAGCACCCGTCACGATGCAGCCGCAACGCCGGCGGAGCGAACACAGCGCGCTGGCGTCGGGCGGTGATCTGGGGCGAGGCTTACACCGGCGGCCAAGATCCCGCCCTCTCCACGCCCATCGCCCAGCCCCGCGACGCCCTGCGCGTGACGGTAGCGGCTCGACGGCGACCCGCAGGCGGATAGGGACGGGCCGCCGAATGCGGAAGCGGGCTGGGCAACCGACTCCGGCCTTCCGCGGCATCTTGCGCAGCCGCGGCGGCGCACATGCGGTGATTGCCGCAAGGTGGGCTCTCAGGGGACTGTGGCAATCTTGACAAGTTGGCCACTGGGTATGGTGCTGGGCTCATCCACGACCGCAATTCTCGTTCAACGGGGAGCTGCTCGACTGGTCGGCCCGTCACCATGACGCCACGTGCAGCGCGACCTGAATCGAGGCAGTTTGAAGTTCATCGTTGGGGAAACCCTCGTCTACCCGCACCACGGTGCGGTCACCATCACCGAACTCTCCACAGTTACCCTGAAAGGCGTCGCGCAGCCAGCGATGACGTTGCGCGTGCACTCATCGCAACTCACCATCAAGCTCCCAATCGCGAACGCTGAGCTCGTCGGAGTCCGTGACGTCATCGACGCCGCCGGGTTGGAAGAGGTGTACGCGGTGCTGCGTGAGCCGTTCACCGAGGAAGCCACGAACTGGAGCCGCCGGTTCAAAGCGAATCAGGAGAAGATGGCGAGTGACAGCGTGACCCGCGTCGCTGAGGTGGTCCGCGACCTGTGGCGCCGTGAGCAGAACGGTGGCGTATCCGCCGGTGAGAAGCGGATGCTCGCCAAGTCCCGGCAGCTGCTGGAGTCGGAACTGGCGTTAGCGCTCGGCACATCACCGGAGGACACTGTGGCGGCGTTGGACGATGTGCTCGCCGGGGCCCTCACCGAAGCCGCGTAACGCGCGTCCTGCAGCAACGCCTGCCGCCCGCGAGGCTGGCCGCGGTCATAAGGTCCGTGACGGCGACCACTTGTTCGCTGGTTGTGTCGCGCAACAAAAAAAGCGCACTCGTCCCCGCCGCGGCGAACGCACAGACCTCAATCGCCCGCAGACCGGACCTCTACTGAAGCAGATCCTGGCGACAGGCACGCAGAACGCTGAGGCGCCGAGCCCGTCTCACTTGGGAACGTTGACCGGGAATCCTGAATACGGAGGCGACGCTTCGCCTGATCAAGTCACCCACTAGGAATCATCAAGCGTCGTTTTACCGCCGTTCAGGCGCCCTCGATAACTGACCAGTAGCGGTGCTGCCAGAACTTCGTTTTGCAGCGAGCTGCGCGTCCTCACCCTCACCCCGCGCGGCGAATAAGCAGAAACGTTAGCTCGAAGCCTCAATCCACCGATCGGGATCGGAATCTAGCGGCGCGTTAAACAGAGAATGCCCGTCTTATCAGGGAAAATTGTACTTACCACAGAACAATTCGACTGATTCAGAAGGGCATCTCGTAGATGCAAGTTTCGCACACCACCCGGGCCGTGTCCGCGTCATTTGACGACTCCAACCTCGTGTCGTCTGCGGGTTTGCTCCCGGCGATGAAACTGGCCGAGAAAGCAGGTCTGCGCCGGCTGGCCGACAGGTGGTTGAGCGTGCCCACGGACAAGGGCGCCAACGCCGGGCTCAAAGTCGCCTCATTGGTCGCCGGGATGCTCGCCGGTGCGGACACCATCGACGATATGGCCGTGTTGCGCGACGGCGGGATGCGGAAACTCTTCGCCCACCTCTACGCGCCGTCGACGCTCGGGTCGTTCTTGCGTGCGTTCACGTTCGGCCATGTGCGTCAGCTGGACGCGATCGCGTCCCGGTTCCTGATCAGCCTCGCCGCCCTGAGCCCGCTGATAGTCCCGGAACCTGACGACTATGTGTTCTTGGACGTGGACGACACCATCATCGAGGTCCACGGGCACCAGAAACAAGGCGCCAGCTTCGGCTACTCCGGGGTGCGGGGGCTGAACGCGATCCTCGCGACGCTGAAAACAGTCACCGGCGCCCCGATCATCCTCGCCCAACGCCTCCGCCGGGGCGCCGCCTCGTCCCCGCACGGAGCGACCCGGTTGATCCGGGATGCCCTGGCCACCCTGCGCCGCCTGCCCGGGATGAGTGCCGCCCGGGTCCTGTTCCGCGCCGATTCCGCGTTCTCCACCTTCGCGGCCATCCACGCGGCCCTGGCCGGCGGCGCGGACATCTCCGTCACGGCCCGCTTGGATTCTGCACTGAGGAAAGCTATCGCAGCCATTCCCGCGGCCGGGTGGACGCCGATCAAGTACACGCACGCGATCTTCGACGAGGTCAAGGACACCCGAACCTGGATCTCCGACGCTGAGGTCGCCGAGGTTCCCTACACCGCGTTCACCTCACGAAAGAAAGCGGACCACATCAGCGGCCGCCTCATCGTGCGCCGGATCCCGGAACTGAACAAGCACAAACTCGCCGGCCAGACCACGCTCTTCGACCTGCACCGCTTCCACGCGTTCTTCACCACCAGCACCCTGGACACGGTCACCGCCGATACAACCCACCGCGCCCACGCGGCCATCGAGCTCGTCAATTCCGACTTGAAGAGCAGCGCCCTGGCCCACATGCCCTCCGGTGTTTTCGCGGCCAACGCAGCCTGGCTGGTGCTGGCCGTGATCGCCTTCAACCTCACCCGCGCCACCGCGGTAACCGCCGGCACCGGCCTGGCCCGGGCAACGACCGCGACGATCCGACGGAAACTGATCAATATCCCCGCGAGGATCGCCTCGTCAGCCCGGCGCATCACGCTGCGCCTGCCCGAGACCTGGCCTTGGGAAACCGGCTGGACCCACCTCTTCGACCACGCCTTCGCCCCGCCGAGCCCCACCCCGACCTGACTCGCCCACCCCGACCCGGGACAACCTGGAAGCCAAGTGGAACACCACGAGCAGCGAGGCTCAGCGCACAACCACGCCCCAGCATGCCGCCGCAACTCAAATCAGAACACGACGCCCAGCCTCAGCCGATCGGTGGATTGAGGTTCAAGCAGCGCGCGCTCATCACATGCGACGCGCCGGTCACGCCAGTCCCCTACGAAGCATCTGGTCCGTTCATGGGTGTTGGAATGGCTACCGCCCGCTTCGTGCTGTACCCAACGTCACGCAGGACCGGCCTCATAATGCGCCACCCGCTGGACGGGAGCGACCCCGACGACGACCTTGATGGCTTGATAGAACGGGCGCGTTCAGGCTCTCTAGATGACGAATCGGTCGGGAACGCTGCGGTCGAGAAGATGATGAACGAGCGCACCGCAGCCCAGGCGGTGTCGGGAATGGTCGCGATCGCGCGTTTCACGGCCGGATCCATCCGGGCAGTGACCGACACGGCCGCGCCCGCATTGATCGCCGCGCCATCGTGGCGTAACCGTAAAACGCGGAATCGGCGCGGAGCAGCCTGCTCACACCACGGCGCGGTCTCCGGTTAGGTCGAAGGCTTGTCTTGGTTCGGCGACAAGACCCGGCAATGGCCTCCCGCACCGGAGCGAAGCTGATCCAGGTGGGGCTTGCGTCGGCGAAACGGTCCGCATCACGCCTTGATGCCGGGGCCGCGGGCCGCTCCGCGATACGCTTCCGAAGTGACGAGAAGATATGTGCCACTGGACAGTCAGTCGCGAGAGGTGCTGGCCCGCACTCGCTACGGTGCACTCACGTGTGCTGACTCGCCTGATGGAGAGCGCTGGTGGCTTCTCCTCGACCCGACAGAGGCTGGACATTTCACACCGGCCGGTACTGCAATTGACCTCGGCGACACCAAGCCCACAACGGAGGAGCTTCGCTCAATTGTGGCGCGGCTCGGGTTCGTCACCAGTACCGACTGGGAAGAGCCGCGCTTCGCCTCGTTCCGAAGCGATTTCGGGATGCCCGTGCTCACTGCACGTGTATCTACGCCGCAGCAGATCAAAGCCGATGAGCAACGGGCGCGGCGAGTTGAGGAAATTGACCGTGAGGAGGCCGTGGCAGAGCTAAAAAGAGAGGCGACGTGGCGAACGAGCATCGCTATCGCGGCGTCCGCCGGCCTACTAGCTGCGCTGCTCAACTGGCCGGCCGGCTATTACGGCTTGATGCGCCTAATGCTCTTGGTCACTTGTGTGGTGCTCGGTGTCCTCGTCCATCGAGCAACTGCGTGCCCCTGGCCGTGGTTTTTCGGACTAGCGCTGGTCGCACTGATCTGGAACCCAGTCGTGCCGATCTGGATGTCGAGAGAGGCGTGGATACCCCTGGATGTGGCGGGTGCCGTCTTCTTCGCAATGCTCGCCAGCTGGAGCAAGGGCAGGTTGCCGAGTAAGGCACTTCCCAGGACGCAGTCGATCCTTTAGAAGCGGTGGCTCGGCTGGAGCTCACGCATACAGCGATTCCTGGGTCGCTCTCGGCAGGGCAGCTGGGCGCCCGACCGCTGAATACAGGGTCGGCCCCGTCTACGCTTCGGAGATGTTGCCGGCGAACGATTCGAGCTTGGACTTGTCCTTGACCAGCTCGAAGTCAGACGCCCAGTCGGAAGCTGGCGCATCAAACCCGTCGACGACGCACGTGGACAAATCCTCGAGCTTCCGTAGCGTGCGGAAGGTGCCTGTGGCCGCCTTCTCTGTGGCGAGCGTGACAAGCACCTCGTGCCCGATCAAAGACTGTGCCAGGCGAGCCATGGCCAGGCCATCCGCATTGTCGGTCCGGTCTGTGCGGATCAGTTCCCGACCGTTGGGACGCCATGTGCTCGACGCCGATTTCAGGAAGTCGAGGCCACGGAGACACGTGAGCTCCTTGTCAACGTGAAGGATGGTCGCGTTGAACGACTTCGTGGGCTCGGTTTTCTCTTTGGGGTGTGCGGTGACGAAACTGGCCGACCAGTGGTTGAGCGTTCCGACGGACAAGGGCGCCAATGCCAGGTTGAAGGTCGCCTCCCTCGTGGGCGGCATGGTCGCCGGCGCTGATTCCATCGATGACATGGCGATCCTGCGCCACGGCGGCATGCGGAAGGTCTTCAGTGCCTGTTACGCACCCTCGACTTTGGGGTCGTTCCTGCGGGAGGTTCTCCTTCGGCCATGTTCGTCAGCTTGATGCGGTCGCGTCCCGGTTCCTCCAGGGCCTCGCCGCCGAAGCCCCGCTACTCGTGACGGAGACCGGCGCCGCCGGCTACGTGTTCCTCGATGTTGATGACACCATCATCGAAGTACACGGGCATCAGAAACAAGGTTCCGGCTACGGATACTCCGGGGTCCGCGGCATCAACGTTTTCCTCGCGACGGTGAAAACGGACGCTTCTGCGCCGATCATCGTCGGGCAGCGGTTACGGCGGGGCGCGTGCGGGTCACCGCGCGGCGCCGCCCGAATGGTCCGCGACGCCCTCGCGACCATCAAACGCCTCAACGGCATGGCCTCCACCCGCGTCCTGCTCCGCGCCGATTCCGCGTTTTACGGTTATGCCACGATGAGCGCGGCGATCAATGCGGGCGCGGCCGTGTCGGTCACTGCCCGGATGGATCCGGCCGTGAAACGCGCGATCGCGACCATTCCCGACACCGCCTGCCTTAGCCTCAATACCGTTCAGTTAAGGCTTTGCGTGTTACGTTGAGGGCATGGCGCGAACAGGGTGGGTGAAGCCGGTCTCTGATCGTCGGTTGTCGGATTTGGTGTCGGTGGGTTTGTTGACTCGAGTTTTTCCGGCTGATGTTGTCGACGAGGTCGTTGAGGCGGCTGGGCGGACGGAGCAGCGTAGCCGGGCGTTGCCGGCGCGGGTGATGGCGTATTTCTCGATTGGGATGGGGCTGTATGCCAAAGCGTCCTATGAGGACGTTTCGCTCAGCTGACGGATGGGTTGTCGTGGGCGTCGGGCTGGTCGGAGTCTTTTGTGTCGCCGTCGAAGTCGGCCATTTTTCAGGCGCGTCGCCGGTTGGGCTTCGAGCCGATGCGGGACTTGTTTACCCGGGTCGTGCGTCCGTTGGCGGGGCCGAACACGCCGGGGTCGTGGCTGGCTGGCCGGCGGCTGGTATCCATTGATGGAACTGTCCTGGATCTGGCTGACAGCACGGCGAATACGGAATACTTTGGCCGTCCCTCGGTCAGTCGCGGGGAGCAGTCCGCTTTCCCGCAGGCGCGGTTGGTGGCGTTGGCGGAGTGCGGAACCCACGCGATCCTGGACGCGGTGATTGGCCCGTGCACGACGTCGGAGATTGAGCTCTCCCGCGAGCTGGTGGGACGCTTCACGCTGGGGATGTTGGTGCTGGCGGATCGGGGGTTCTACGGATTTCGTTTGTGGCAGCAGGCTGCCGCGACGGGCGCCGATCTGTTGTGGCGGGTCAAGACAAACCTGCGCCCCCGCTATCAGGAGACCCTGGCCGATGGGTCGTGGTTGGCTCAGATCGTCCCCACGTCCGGAACCGCGCGGGCCTCGACTACCCCGTTGACGGTGCGGGTCATTGACTACACGATTGATGACGGCCGGGAGAACCCCGAGTCCTACCGGTTGCTGACCACGATTCTGAATCCGGACGAGGCCTCAGCGGAAGAATTGGCGACCGTGTACTCCGAGCGGTGGGAAATTGAGTCTGTCTTCGATGAGCTGAAAACGCATCAGCGCGGCCCCCGGATGGTGATGCGTTCCAAGTCTCCTGCGCTGGTCAAGCAGGAGATTTGGGGCCATCTCTGCTGCCACTACGCGATCCGCACCCTCATGGTCGAGGCCGCCCAGCACGCCCGCCGTGATCCCGACAGAGTGTCGTTCATCGCCGCGCTACGCATCGCCCGCCGCTCCGTGGCTCAGGGCGCTTTTTCCCCCTCAGGAACGTAGACGCCCCAACGCGACGTGGCAGCACGCGATCCGCGCCCTCGTCGGGCGGCTCAATCCAGCACGCCGAAAACGCTCGAACCCGCGAGTCATCAAGCGAAAAGTCTTGAAATGGCCAGCCAAACGCCTCCACCACGCACACTGGCCACAACCCACCCATACCCCGGAAATCACCATCCAAATGCTTATCTGAACGGTATTGGTCTTAGCCACGATCCACCCATTGGATCGGAATTTAGCGGCGCGTTCGCGTTGGCTGGCAGTGTGCGTGGAAGTGGGTCACTGTCGCCGCCATTGCCCACACCCAGTCGAGTTGAACGCATAGTCGGACGAACGCACGGTGACTTCGACGCGAGGCGCACCCATGATGAAGTTGTTGTCGTGGATTTCCCCAGCGGAATCCAGTCGTTCCCAGTAGCAGTTTGAAACGTTGACAGCTATGTAGACACCGGGCTGGAGGTCTTTGCCAACAGTTCTGACTCCTGCGCCGAATACGATTCCCGCGGCTTCATCACTAGCCGCCTTCCGATCGGCCGCGGCTGCTTTCTCTTCGCTCGCAAATCTCGCTTTGACTGCAAGCGCCTTGGGATTATCGGGACAGATAGTCATCGCACCCTTGGGAGCAATATCCGAGGCGTTGGCCCACGTGTCCTCAGCGATGACATCCAGGTCGACGTCCGCGCACATGGCGTAGAGGTCCCCGAGATCGTCCTCTGTCGCCACAGCCTTGGAGGCGATGGCGGCAAGTTGCACGGCCGTGAAAACGTCGCCCGACCTGCTTACGGGAACACAGCTGCCAAACTCCACGGGGGACGCCCAAGCGTCGCGGAACGTCGAGAAGACAGTGCCCACTCCATTGGCGTCGAGGCAGCGAATGCTCCAGTCGTAAGGAACAGGCCGAGGCCCGATTTTCGCTACTAGAAGAGTTAGGGAGTCGGTTGCACGCAACAAGTCCAGTCTCGTGGTCGTCAAGCTGGCGACCATGGAACGCAGGGTGTCGATTCCGCTCGCCAACGCGACGCTGTCCTCGGGCGTGACGTAATCTGCCGACGCTGTCGCGAATGCCTCGCTCGAGGATACGGTGGCTTCCGCGTTGGACCTTGCCAACTCGTCCTTGAGCTTGTCATCTGCGACCTTGTCTCGGGCAGCAGTCACGGCGGCCTTGGCATCTGCCGCGTCTTTCGCAGCAACAGCCGCGTCTTTCGCAGCAACAGCCGCGACGCGTTCGAGTTCATTCGCGTAGCTGACGCCGACAGACGTGCCAACGGTCCCGAGGACGAGCAGGAGGGCTACTGCCCCGGCCCAAATCTTCCGCTTTCGCGATCCGAACACAGCCAAGTAGACCTTTTGTGGCATGGGTCGGATGGCCAGGGCCAAGGGCCGGAGGGCGCGGTACCCCGTGACGGTTGCGCGGCGACCCTTTACGTACAACTTTGCAAGGGACCGCGCGAACGCGTCGAAGGAGGAGTCAGGCATTGCCGAAGCATATCGCGGCTCGATCCCTTGACCCGTTGCACAATCACCCCCAAACCGGGGAACGACGGGGCCAGTTGGCGGGTTTGAGAGGCGGCAGGCGTCCGAGTACTGGGCTGGCCGCCGGCCGACAACGGCACAACCAAGACAACGCGTGCACCACCGCGGGCAGCGAGGCCGAACGCTCAGCCGCGCCCCGCCGCCAAAGCGCGAGTGACGTCAAAACCAGACCTGCGGCGGTGGTCCATCGGCGGATGGAGGCCTAAGCGTGACGCTCGGACAAATGATGTGCCACGGCGTCGTCGATGAGATCGAAGGAGCGCGCTGCACCGGCAAACGTGAGCTCGGCCGCGTCGGGCTCGGCCTGGTCGGGTTACGTGGTCCGTCCGCCGAACCCAGCGGCAAGGACCTCGAAATTGACTCCGGTGGCGCCAGCGTCGATCAGCAGCTCCGCGACCACGTCGATGAGCTCCGCAATGGCTCGAACGAAGGCAAGCGCCCACGGTGCCGCCTGCGCGATCAGACCGTCGGTAGCGACAATGTCGTCTCGGTAGCCGCCGTCCCCGCGCTCGACGTCGTCCCGCCAGGTTTCCAGCCAGTGGACTTCCGTCACCTTGGGGTCGCCGTCATCCTCGAGGAGGTCGATCTCCATGTCGAGGCAGGCCCCGGCCATGGAGACGCGGGCGGTCACCAGGCGGTCGTCGCCCCCGATTGTGGATGGGCACCGCCATCAGCAAGACATCGGCACCCTGCGCGCACTCAGTAACTCCGCACAGAGCCCACGCTCATTGCGACTTCTCCGCTCGCCAGTTCCTGTTGGCTGAGATACCGCCCCTGCCAACGCTTATGTCGTAGATGTCATCGGGAGCCATCCGGGGGTGGTTGCGAGACCCTCCCGCGCTTCGCCTCCGGGCATGTAGGACCTTACGGGCACGACCGTCGTCCCGCGCCGACTCCGTGTCAGCCGAGACGATTTTGCTGTCTGATACGCATTCAGCCCAGCCGGCGACAAATGCCGCGCATAGGTGTCGTGAGGAAGCCGCACCGGTCCCTCTCTCTTTCCAACTCGGCGATGCCGGGCGGGCCACCCCGCAAGCTGGTCCGCCCGGTCTCGACTTGAGGCGGAGGGGGCTCATCAGACAACAGAAGGACACCGAAATGGCAAACACTCATCTCGCTGACACCAACGAGCTGTCGGACAGCTCCATCAACGGCACCGCAGCAGGTCCGGCTGCGCCGCTTGCCGAGCCAATCAACGCGCTCGGCATCACTACAGCCTTCACAAGTGTCGTGGACAAATGGAAGCTCCGGAGCCTCATGGGGTGGCGGGCAAACCCCGACGCCCTCGAATCGTGGCAGCGTGCTGAGCTGCACCTCGCAGATCAGGAATTCGGCGACGGCTGGTGGGTGGTGCCCAGGTCAGATGCAGACGACGCACGTTTCGCCGCCGCCACGAAACGCCTTCACGAATCTTTGGACCTCAACCGGATCGAGGTCTCCTTCGATGACTGGTACACGGTCATTTACACCGACGTCGAATCCGGTATCGACATCGAAGTGGACTTCGAACCCGACACCGACGCAGGCATGGCCGCCCAGTTCGACAAGGCGATGGAGGAGCTCAAGGCCGAGGTCGCAGCGGAAGAAGACAGCATTCGGTTCGACGAGTCCACGGACCGCTTCCACGAGACACTTGACCGAGACTGGACGGAGTTTTTCCTGGGGTACTCCTACACGGCCCCGTACGGAGACAAGTTCACATTCACCTACATCGATGTCGAATCCGGCGCCGATGTCGATGTGAAGTATGACCCGACCACTTGCGAGGGCATGTCTGCCCAGTTCGCCAAGGCCATGGCGGACCTCACTGCTTCAGCAGCCACGAAGCTGAGGAGCGCCCGCCTTGCCGAGGTCAAGGCGGAGGCTGATGCGGCGCGCAGCTACACGCTCCCGGCCGACCTTCTCGAGCGTCTGCGCAATGCGCCCGAGATCGCAGCTGCTCTCCGCACACCGAAGCCCTCGGACGAATAGACCGGCGCTCGGGGCGGGACTATTTTCCGCCCCCGGTTTTTCACTCGCCCTGTGCCCTGCGCCGCTGGAGCATCGCGAGGTCCGCATCGCCAAGTCCGCCTAGAGGGGCTACGAGTTCGCGGGACGGGCAGCGTTACAAGGCGTTCCTGCGGTTGACGCTCCTGGGTGACGTCCAGCGCCACCAATTTGCCCAGCTCGGGGGTCGACGTGATCCTTGCCATGCGCAGAAATGAGGATTCCTAGCTCCCAGCCGCCGCCGAGGCTCACGCATAGGCAATGCGATGAGCCATTCCGGCTCATCTGCGTTGCGGAGTGCGTTACCGAATCTTCACTGAGTTCTTGGTCGAGGAGTGCAACTGCCGCGCATAGGCATAACTGAAGGAGCAAACAATGACCATAACCGTCAACCGCGGCACTGAGCTGCTGACCGTATCAGAGCTCGCCAGCTATCTCAGCGTCTCGCACCACACCATCTATGGCTGGCAGCGGAAACCGGGTACTGGCCCCCACGCTTTCCGTGTCGGAGCCCAGCTGCGCTTCCGTCGTTCCATCGTCGACACGTGGCTCGAGGCCGGAGAAGGGGTGGCCCGTGGCTAGGCCAGCGCTCGGCGTCGGCGTGATTCGCCACGGACAAATCTCCACAGCAGGACATAAGAGCGGCGTCGGGTTTGTCGCCCGCTGTCGCGTGAACGACGGAACGAAGGTCCACTCGGTCACTGCGCACGGCCTCAGTGCCGCAGAGGCCACTGAGGCGCTGCTCACTAAACTCGAATCTTGGACGCCACCGAAGCGCAAGCGAGCGGCCGCAGTAGGTCCGGATGGCGAACCGCTTGGGGCCGAAGTAGATACCGACATAGAGCGAGTCGGAGTCGATACGACCCTCGGCGATGCGGTGCGCTTGTGGCTGGCAGAAGTATCTGCTGACCCGGAACTCCGGTTGCAGACCCGCGACTACTGGCGCAGGGTCGCACGCCAAACCGTGCTCAAGGACGAAACCTTCTCCGCCAAGCTAGTGAGCAGGCTCACGGCCGGAGATGCTGCGCGTTTCATCGCTAGGGTCAAGCGCACGACTCCAGGGCAGGCACGCAAGGCGCGATCGATGCTCAAACTCGTCATGGCCATGGCCGTACTCGACGGAGACATCCCGCACAACGTGATTCTCGACACGCCGCGGGTGAGCCGAGGGAAGAAGAAGGTCCAAGCACTCACCCACGAGGAGTTCCACGAGTTCCGCGCGGCTCTCCGGGCTTGGCGCGAGGCGAGCATTGGCCGCGGCGGCAGCCCAAGAGACCCCTCGTTCCTGGTCACCGATGTAACAGAGGCGCTGGCAGCGACCGGTCTCCGAATCAACGAGTTACTGGGGCTGCGACCGCAGGACTTGGACCTCGACGGCGACAAGCCAACGGCAACCGTCCGCGGGACGCTGGTCTCCGTGACCGGACATGGAATCACTTGGCAGGAAGCACCCAAGACCGAATCGGGTGCCAGATGCCTCACGCTCCCAGCGCTCGGCGTCGCTGCATTCCGGAGACAGCTGGAGCTAAACAGCTCCGACGACTTCGTATTCACGACGAGCACCGGGGCTCCCGTATCCGAGCACAACATCACCCGCGTGTTCCGCGCAGCCCGACCGGCTGCCCTGAACTTCGTTACCCCGCACACGTTTCGGCGCTCGGTTGCGACATGGCTGAAAGCCGCAGACGCGACGGCAGCTGCCACCGCGCAACTAGGGCACTCGTCTGAGGCCGTCACTGAGGAGTTCTACATTCAGCAGCAGACTCGCGGGACCGTGGATAACTCCGTCCTACTTCAGTCAATACTGGAGCATCCCCGCCAAGGGTAAATGGTGACAAAAACGGTGACCCATTCTTGGGTACTAGAAAGGCCTGATGAGAATCAGCTTCTCATCAGGCCTTTTCTGTCGGGCTGACAGGATTTGAACCTGCGACCCCCTGACCCCCAGTCAGGTGCGCTACCAAGCTGCGCTACAGCCCGCCGAATCCGTGTGTGTTTCGGCGAACGAAACCTACAGGAGACAACTCGAATAGCTTACCGCCTTCGGGAGGGTGCGGAGGACGTGTTGGGCAGGCGAGGAGGAATCTGCGGGTGGGGTCTCGACAAGCTCGACCACCGGGGCTCGACCACCGGCGGCCGGGTCTCGACAGGCTCGACCGGCGGCGGAGTAGCGTGATCGCATGCAGAGCGACACAGACGTCAGGGTTGTCTCGGCTGCCGACGTGAGCTGGGACGACGTGCGCACGGTGTTCGGCACGCGGGGCGACCCCGCCGGGTGCTGGTGCCAGTACTTCAAGCTGCCGAACGCGGAGTTCGAGTCGGCGACGAAAGAGGACTGCAGCGGGATGCTGCGGCAGCAGGTGAGCGCGAACGACCCGGCACCCGGGGTGATCGCGTACCTGGGCGACGAGCCGGTGGGGTGGTGCGCGGTGGAACCGCGACCGAATTATCCGCGGCTGCGACGCGCGAAGGTCGTGACGGAAGGCAGTCGGCAGGACCCGGAGGACGCATCCGTCTGGGCGGTGACGTGCTTCGTGGTGCGGGTGGGATTTCGCAAGCGCGGGGTCGGCGGGGCGCTGCTGCGCGGGGCCGTTGACCAGGCGCGGGCGCTGGGAGCACGGGTGGTCGAGGGGTATCCGGTGGATACGGCGGAGCGGGTGGGTGCGCCGTCGGCGGAGTTGTATCACGGGACGGTGTCGCTGTTTGTGAAGGCGGGGTTCGAGCTTGTGAGCCGGCCGACGCGGGATCGGGTGGTGGTGGAGCTGGTGTTGCGGGGGTAGCGGGAACACACGGGTGGCGACGGACGCACTGCGCCCGCCGCCACTCTGAGCGAACGACCTAGGCCGTCGGGACGGCGGCCATGCTCGTCGCGATGGTGCGCATGGCCGACGTGTCGGCCAGGGTTGCGACATCGCCGATGTCGCGGCCCTCGGCCACATCCCGCAGCAGCCGGCGCATGATCTTGCCCGACCGGGTCTTCGGCAGCTCCGGCACCACGAGGATCCGCTTCGGCCGGGCGATCGGCCCGATCTCCGCCACGACGTGGGCGCTCAGGCTCGCGATGATGGCGTCCCGGTCGACGATGTCGCCATCGTTCCGGTCACGCAGGATCACGAACGCCACGATCGACTGGCCGGTCGTCGGGTCCGACGCCCCCACGACGGCGGACTCAGCCACGGCGGGGTGGGAGACGAGAGCCGACTCCACCTCCACCGTCGAGATCCGGTGGCCCGAGATGTTCATCACGTCGTCGACCCGGCCGAGCAGCCAGATGTCGCCGTGCTCGTCGTACTTCGCCCCGTCCCCGGCGAAGTAGTAGCCCTGCGCCTTGAACCGGTCCCAGTAGACCTCCTGGGCGCGTTCCGGTTCGCCCCAGATGCCGCGGGACATGGCCGGCCACGGCTTGTCGATGACGAGGTAGCCGCCCTCGCCCGCCTCGACCTGCTGGCCGTGGTCGTCGACGATCTGCACCGAGATCCCGGGCAGGGCCACCTGCGCCGAGCCCGGCTTCGTGGCGGTGACCCCGGGCAGCGGCGTGATCATGATCGCGCCGGTCTCCGTCTGCCACCACGTGTCGACGATCGGTGTCGTGCCGCGGCCGATGTGCGTGTGGTACCACATCCAGGCTTCCGGGTTGATCGGCTCCCCCACGCTGCCGAGCAGGCGCACCGACTCGAGGTTGTAGCCCTGGGGAATGTGCTCGCCCCACTTCATGAAGGTGCGGATCAGCGTCGGCGCGATGTAGTAGATGGTCACGCCGTACTTCTCAATGATCTCGAAGTGCCGCCCCTCGTGCGGCGTGTTCGGCGTTCCCTCGTACATCACCTGGGTGGCGCGGTTGGCCAGCGGCCCGTACACGATGTAGCTGTGCCCGGTGATCCAGCCGATGTCGGCGCCGCACCAGTAGACATCCGTGTCGGGCTTGAGGTCGAATACCACGCGATGCGTGTACGCGACCTGGGTGAGGTATCCGCCCGAGGTGTGCAGAATCCCCTTGGGCTTACCGGTCGTGCCCGACGTGTAGAGAATGAACAGCGGATGCTCCGAGTCGAACGACTCCGGCTCGTGCTCGGGCGACTGGGAGGCGACGAACTCGTCCCACCAGAGGTCGCGCCCCTCCTGCATCGCGACCGGCTCCCCCACACGCCGCACCACGATGACTTTCTCCACCGTTTCGGCGCCCACCAGCGCCTCGTCGACATTCGCCTTCATCGGTGCGCCGGCCCCTCGCCGGTATTGCCCGTCGGAGGTGATGACGACTCGCGCCTCGGCGTCGTCGACCCTGGCGCGCAGCGCCGCCGGCGAGAATCCGCCGAAGACGACGCTGTGCACGAGGCCCAGGCGAGCACAGGCGAGCATGGAGACGACCGCCTCCGGGATCATCGGCAGCTGGATGACGACCCGGTCCCCCGCGACCAGGCCGAGCGAGCTGAGCGCGTTGGCCGCCCGGCTGACCTCGTCCTTGAGCTGGGCGTAGGTGATGTCGCGGGTGTCACCGGGCTCCCCCACCCAGTGCAGCGCCACCTGCTCGCCGTGCCCGGACTCGACGTGACGGTCGACGCAGTTGTAGGCGACGTTGAGCTTGCCGCCGTGGAACCAGCGGGCGTTCGGCGGGTTCGACCAGTCGAGCACCTCGTCCCATGGCTGCGTCCAGACGAGGTTCTCGGCCTGCGTGGCCCAGAAGTGCTCGCTGTCGCGGTCGGCGTGCTCGTAGTGCGAGGCGTCGGCGTTGGCCTGGGCCTGGAAGTGCTCGGTCGGCGCGAACGTGCGCGCGACATCCGGACCGTCCCGGGTGATCGATTCCCTGGTGATCGATTCGCTGGTCATCGATTCCCTGGACATCAGTGGTCCACCGCCTCCTTCTCGGCGCCAACACCGGTGAGCGAACGAACTTCCATTTCAGCCTGCTTGGCAATGTCGCGCGGGACCTTGTCCAGCACGGTGCCGAGCCAGCCCAGGATGAAGGCCAGCGGGATGGAGACGAGACCCGGGTTGCTCAGCGGGAAGATGGCGAAGTCCGCGCCGGGGATCATCGACGTTTCCGTGCCGGAGACGACCGGCGAGAACGCGATCAGCAGGATGGCCGAGGCCAGTCCGCCGTACATGCTCCACACCGCGCCCTGGGTGCTGAACTTCTTCCAGAACAGCGAGTACAGGATCGTCGGCAGGTTGGCCGAGGCCGCGACGGCGAAGGCCAGGGCGACGAGGAAGGCCACGTTCTGGCCGTTGGCGCCGATGCCGCCGATGATCGCGACGATGCCGATGATGATCACCGTGCGACGGGCCACCTTGACCTCGTCCTCCGGACGGGCGTTGCCCTTCTTGACCACGCTGGCGTAGATGTCGTGGGCGAAGGATGCCGCGGCGGTGATGGTGAGGCCGGCCACAACGGCCAGGATCGTCGCGAAGGCAACCGCGGAGATCAGGCCGAGCAGCACCGGACCGCCGAGCTCGAAGGCCAGCAGCGGAGCGGCGGAGTTGACGCCGCCCGGGGAGGCCAGGATGCGGTCGGCACCGATGAGGGCTGCCGCGCCGTAGCCGAGCACGAGGGTGAAGATGTAGAACCCACCGATGAGCCAGATCGCCCAGACCACCGAGCGGCGGGCTTCCTTGGCCGTCGGAACGGTGTAAAAGCGCATCAGCACGTGCGGCAGCGCCGCGGTGCCGAGCACGAGGGCGAGGGCCAGGGAGATGAAGTCGAGCTTAGTGACGTCATTCAGCCCGTACTTCAGGCCCGGGTTCAGGATCTCCGGGTTGTTGGCCGTGGACACGGCCGCGTCAAGCAGGGTGGAGAAGTTGAAGCCGTGCAGGGCGAGCACCCAGACGGTCATCACGGCGGCACCGGCGATGAGCAGGACGGCCTTGATGATCTGCACCCAGGTCGTGCCCTTCATTCCGCCGATGAGCACGTAGACGATCATCAGGGCGCCGACGACGACGATGACAACGGACTGGCCGAGCTTGTCGTTGATCCCCAGCAGCAGCGCGACGAGCCCGCCGGCACCGGCCATCTGGGCCAGCAGGTAGAAGAAGCAGACGACCAGGGTGGTGATCGCGGCCGCGATCCGAACCGGACGCTGCTTCAGACGGAAGGAGAGAACATCCGCCATCGTGTACTTGCCCGTGTTGCGGAGCAGTTCCGCGACGAGCAGGAGCGCGACGAGCCAGGCCACCAGGAAGCCGATGGAGTACATGAAGCCGTCGTAGCCGGTGATGGCGATGGCTCCGACAATGCCGAGGAACGAGGCTGCGGAGAGGTAGTCGCCGGCGATGGCGGTGCCGTTCTGGCCTCCGGTGAAGGAGCGGCCGGCCGCGTAGTAGTCGGCGGCCGTCTTGTTGTTGCGGCTGGCGCGCACAACGATGATCAGCGTGATGGCGACGAAGGCGCCGAAGATGCTGATGTTCAGGATCGGGTCACCCGGGGATGTCGCCGCGGTTGCGAGTTGGATGTTCACTTGGACTCCTTCGTGGCAGCGGCGAGGGGGCCCTCGATCTCGTGGCGGATTTTCGAGGCGATCGGGTCGAGCCGGCGACCGGCGTAGCTGACGTACCAGGTCGTGATCGCGAACGTGCTGACGATCTGCAACATTCCGAGCAGCAGGCCGACGTTGACGCTGCCAAACACCTTGATCGACATGAAGTCGTGGGCGTATCCGGCCAGCAGCACGTACGCGAAGTACCAGAGCAGGAAGGCGATGGCCAGGGGGAAGACGAAACTGCGGTGACGTTTGCGCAGCTCCTGGAACTCTTCTGATTCCTGCACTTGGTGGAAGGTTTCCGCCGAAACGACGACTTCTTCCTCTTTCAGGGCGACATTGCCCATGATGTTCTCCTCAACATTGATAGAGCGTGCACGCAGACCGCTGGTTCTTATGCGGTGCCGATCACTCTCCCCTACCCGGGCACCCGCGCGGCCGTCCTGGCCGGGGCGGATCGACGAACGGCGGTCAGCCTGCGCCGAACGGTGAGTTCTGCGGCGGCGCCGGTTAGGGTTGGCAGCATGCCCGAGTCGCAGTTGCTCGCCGTGGCCGTCATCGGCGTCCTCGTCATCACCCTCACAATCGCGCTCGTCGGCGCCATCGGATTCAAACTGCTCCGCTCGTGGCGGGAGCTCGGCACGGACGCAGAGCGGGCCACCTACACGACGCTCCACTCCGCCTCGCTGGCCGGCCAGCACCTGCGCAACGGGCTCGAGCCCGTCGGCGCGGCGAAGGCCAGCAAGCATCTGCGCAGCCTGCTCGGCTGCGAGGCCGTGGCCATCACGGATGTCGCCGGCGTACTCGCCTGGGACGGCATCGGGGAAGCGCACCGGGAGGGCGCCCTCGGCCTGGCCGCCAAGGTTCTGGCCACCGGCCGCACCCAGGTGTTCCGTGAGGCCGTGGTTCACCAGGCCGAACTCAAGGAAGCCGTCGTGGCCCCGATCCGGGCCGGATCGCGCATCGTGGGCGCACTGGTCGCCTACGCGCCGCGGGCCAAGCCGGGCCTGGTGCGCGCCACCAGTGAGGTGGCGGACTGGGTGGCGGCGCAGGTCGAACTGGCCGAACTGGCATCCTCCCGCACGCTCCTGATGGAGGCCGAGGTGCGCGCGCTGCGGGCGCAGATCAGCCCCCACTTCATCTACAACTCGCTCAACGCCATCGCATCCTTCATCACCACCGACCCGGCCAAGGCCCGTGACCTGGTGCTGGAATTCGCCGATTTCACCCGGTACTCGTTCCGCCGGCACGGCGATTTCACCACCGTCGCCGAGGAGCTGCGCTGCATCGAGCACTACCTGAAGCTCGAACGCGCCCGCTTCGGCGACCGGCTGCTGGTCACCCTGACCATCGCGCCGGAGGTGCTGAGCACGGTGATCCCCTTCCTCAGCCTGCAGCCTCTGGTGGAGAACGCCGTGCGCCACGGGCTGGAGGACAAGGAAGGCATCGGCCACATTGCGATCACCGCCCAGGCCGCCGGGGCCTTCGTGGAGGTCACGATCGAGGATGACGGCGTCGGGATCGAGCCGGAGCACCTGCGTGCGGTGCTCGCCGGCCACAGCGACAGCGATCACGTGGGGCTGCGGAATGTCGACGCGCGGCTGCGCCAGGTCTACGGCGACGACCACGGGCTGGTGGTCGACACGGCTCCCGGCGCCGGAACGCTGATCACCATGCGCGTGCCCAAGTCCCAGCCCCGGCCGGACCTCGGTTCCCTGACTGACAGACTGTCGGCATGATCACTGTCCTCATCGCCGATGATGAACCGCCCGCCCTCGACGAGCTGGCTTTCCTGCTCGGCAAGGACGAGAGGATCGGCACCATCCACCGGGCTTCGTCCGGCTCGGAGGCCCTGCGCATCCTCGACCACGAACGCGTGGACGCGCTGTTCCTGGACATCCACATGCCCGGGCTGTCGGGCCTCGACATCGCCCGCGCGGTGTCCCGTGCCGGCAACTCCCCCGCCGTCGTCTTCGTCACCGCAGACGAGGACCACGCGGTGAAGGCGTTCGACCTGGCCGCCGTCGACTACCTGCTCAAGCCCGTTCGCGCCGAACGACTGGCCACCTCGGTCGGCCGGGTGATGGAAACGCTGGCGATCGCGGAGACCGTCCCCGCGTCGGTGATCACCGTGGATCTCGGCGGCATGAAGAAGATGATCCGCCGCGACGACGTGCGCTACGTGCAGGCCCAGGGCGACTACGCCCGGCTGCACACCGAGGAATCGAGCTACCTGATCCGGGTCCCGCTGGCCGAGCTGGAGAAACAGTGGGCCGAGGCCGGGTTCCTCCGCATCCACCGGTCCTATTTGGTGTCGATGACGCACGTCACCCAGGCGAAACTCGGCGCCGCCCAGCCGACGATCACCGCCAACGGCGCCGAACTGCCGGTTAGCCGCCGGCACCTGCCGGCCCTCCGGGAGAAGCTCGAGGCCACGCGCATCCGGCCCTCGACATGAGCCGCGCCAATGAGCCTGGCCAGATGAGCCGCGCCAGATGAGCCGGGAGGATGCCCCCGGGCAGCCGCCGAAGCGGGTGCGGGTCACCGCGCCCAGGTCCCTGGCCAGCCGGGCGCCCTCGGGCTACCCGGTCGCCCGGGAAGTTGCGGAGCAGTCCGAGGTGGGCCAGGTGTTCGTGCGCTCCCTCATCCGCTCGCAGCTCAGGCTCGCTGTGGTCGTCGCCGTCGGCTTCCTGCTGGTGCTGCTGGCCTTTCCCCTGCTCCTGGCCTGGGTTCCCGGCCTCAACCGGGCGGAGTTCCTCGGGGTGCCCTTCGTCTGGCTGCTGCTCGGAGTCGGCGTCTATCCGCTCATCGGGCTGAGCGCCTGGCTGTACGTGCGCACCGCCTCCCGCAACGAGGCCCGCTACCTCGACCTGGTCGAGGAGGACGAGTGAACGCCGGTGTGGGGTACGCGGCCATCATCGGGGTGTTCGCCGTGACCGCGTTGATCGGCTTCTACGGGCTGCGGATCTCGCGGACCACCGAGGACTTCTATGTCGCCTCGCGCACGGTTCGGCCCTGGTGGAACGCCTCAGCAATCGGCGGCGAATATCTCTCCGCCGCCAGTTTCCTCGGCGTCGCCGGGCTGATCCTGATCTCCGGGGCGGAGGCGCTCTGGTTCCCGATCGGCTACACGGCCGGCTACCTGATGCTGCTGCTCTTCGTGGCCGCACCGCTCCGGCGCTCGGGGGCGTACACGATTCCCGACTTCACCGAGGCGCGCCTGGAGTCCCCGGCGGCACGGCGGATCACCAGCCTGCTCGTCGTGCTCGTCGGCTGGCTGTACATCGTGCCGCAGCTCCAGGGCGCCGCCCTGACCATCCGTATCGCCACCGGGCTGCCGCCGTGGGTCGGCTCCGTGGCCGTGGCCGTCGTCGTGTGCATCACCGTCGTGACCGGCGGGATGCGCTCGATCACGTTCGTGCAGGCGTTCCAGTTCTGGCTCAAGCTCACGGCGATCGCCGTGCCGATCGTCTTCGTGCTGATCGTCATGGCCAATTCGGGGCTGACGGTTCCCGCCGTCGCCGAGCCGTTCGCATCCGACCCGGTCAGCTCCCCCACCGCCGGCGCGTACCGGAACATCTCGCTCGTGATCGCCCTGCTGTTCGGCACGCTCGGCCTGCCGCACGTGCTGGTGCGCTTCTACACGAACCCGGACGGCCCGTCGGCCCGGCGCACGACGCTGATCGTGCTCGGGCTGCTGTCGGTCTTCTACCTCTTCCCCACCCTCTACGGGGTGGTGGGGCGCGCCTTCATGCCCGACCTCGCGACCAGCGGCTCACCGGATGCCCTGGTCCTGCTGCTGCCCGGCCGGCTGATCCCCGGGCTGGCCGGCGACGCCCTCACGGCGCTCGTCATCGCCGGGGCCTTCGCCGCGTTCCTCTCGACCACGTCGGGGCTCGTGGTCTCCGTCGCGGGCGTGATCAGCCAGGACATGCTCGGCGGACGCGTGCGCGGCTTCCGGCTGGCCGCGGTGTTCTCCTCCCTGGTGCCGCTCGGCGTCGCCCTGCTGACCGACACGACGCAGCTGGCCGGGAGCGTTGGCCTGGTCTTCGCCTTCACCGCCTCCACCATCTGCCCGCTGCTGCTGCTGGGCATCTGGTGGCGCGGCCTGACCGACGCCGGTGCGATCGCCGGGATGCTGGCCGGCGCCACCCTGTGCGGCGGCTCGATCATGCTCAGCCGCGCGTTGGGAGCCGAGGCCGGGCTGATGGGAGACCTGCTGGCGCAGCCCGCGGCCTGGAGCGTTCCGGCGGCCTTCGCCGTGATGATCGGCGTCTCGCTGGTGACAAAAAACCGGCGCCCGGCCGGCATCACGACGATCATGACCCGTCTGCACGCGCCGGAGCGTCCGGTGCCCGCCCCGAACCGCTGATCGCGCCCTCCCCGGGCCGCCGCTGACAGTCGAGTTGCTGACAGTTGAGTTGCGGAAAAAGTACCTTAGATTGCCCAACGAAGGTACTTTCTCCGCAAGTCAGCTGGGAATGGGCGACATCCACCCAGCTCTCGAGAGGCTCGACCCCCGGGGCGAGGTACGCGAAACGCGCGCGACCCGAAGGGCGCGCGCGTTCCTGTCGAGCGACTGTTAGCGCTTGCGCTTTTCGCGCACGCGCATGCTGAGGTTGATCGGGCTTCCCTCGAAGCCCCAGATCTCGCGCAGGCGACGCTGGATGTAGCGGCGGTAGCCCGGGTCGAGGAACGCGGTGGTGAACACCACGAAGGTCGGCGGGCGGCTGGAGGCCTGGGTGCCGAACAGGATGCGCGGCTGCTTGCCGCCGCGCACGGGGTGCGGGTGCGCCGCTGCGAGCTCGGCGAGGAACGCGTTGAACTTGCCGGTGGGGATGCGGGTGTCCCACGACTCGAGCGCGAGCTCGAGGGCCGGGACGAGCTTCTCCATGTGGCGGCCGGTCTTGGCGGAGATGTTCACGCGGGGGGCCCAGGCCACGTGGGCCAGGTCCTGTTCGATCTCACGCTCGAGGTAGCGGCGACGGTCGTCGTCGAGCTGGTCCCACTTGTTGAAGGCGAGAACGAGGGCGCGGCCCGATTCGAGCACCAGGTCGATCACGCGAATGTCCTGCTCGCTGATCACCTCGGTCACGTCGATCAGCACGATGGCGACTTCGGCCTTTTCCAGCGCGGCGCTGGTGCGCAGCGAGGCGTAGAAGTCGGCGCCCTGCGAGAGGTGCACGCGACGACGGATGCCGGCGGTGTCGACGAAACGCCAGACCTTGCCGCCGAGTTCGACCTGCTCGTCGACCGGGTCGCGGGTCGTGCCGGCGAGGGCGTTGACGACAACGCGTTCTTCACCGACGACCTTGTTCAACAGGCTCGACTTGCCCACGTTCGGGCGGCCGAGGATCGCGACGCGGCGAGGACCGCCGACCTCCTGCTTGGCGACGTTGGAGATCTCGGGGAGTTCCTTGAGGATCGCGTCGAGCAGGTCGGCGACGCCGCGACCGTGCAGGGCTGACACCGGCCACGGCTGGCCGAGGCCGAGGGCCCACAGGCTGGCGGCTTCGGGCTCCTGGCGGATGTCGTCGACCTTGTTTGCGACGAGGAAGACCGGCTTGCCGGACTTGCGCAGCATCCGCACGACGGCCTCGTCGGTCGAGGTGGGGCCGACGTTGGCGTCGACGACGAACATGACGAGGTCGCAGAGGTCGATCGCGACCTCGGCCTGGGCGGCGACGGACGCGTCGATCCCGCGGGCGTCGGGTTCCCAGCCGCCGGTGTCGACGAGGCTGAACTTGCGTTCGTTCCAGTCCCCCTTGTACGTGACGCGGTCACGCGTCACGCCGGGGGTGTCCTCGACGACGGCCTCGCGGCGGCCGAGGATGCGGTTGACCAGCGCCGACTTGCCCACGTTCGGGCGGCCGACGATGGCGATGACCGGCAGGGCCGGGAGGTACTGGATCGCGTCGGGGTCTTCCGTCGCGGTTTCGAGAACCTCGAAGTCTTCCTCGTCGAGCTCGTAGTCGTCCAGGCCGCTGCGGAGCGCGGAGGCGCGCTGCGACGCAAGGTCTTCGTCGAGGTTGGACAGTCGGGATGCGAGTTCGCTGTCGAGCTCGGGGATCGCGTCGTCGATATTGTTAGTCATGCGAGTTCCTCGCGGTACGTGTGTTGATGACCTCGATGACCGCGTCTACGGTCTGCTCGAAGTCGAGATGGGTGGAATCGACGGTCGTCACACCGTCTGCGGCGCTCATAAAATCGACAACCTGCGAGTCAGCGCGATCCCTCGATCGCAACGCCTCCGCCACGGTATCGGCCGATTCGGTCGGTAATTCCGCAGAGCGCCTACCCATTCTAGCCTCCTCGGATGCCGTGAGCAGGATTCGTACCTCTGCCTCCGGCGCGACGATGGTCGTGATGTCCCGTCCCTCGACCACGATCCCGGGTCGGTCCACGTCCCGGGCGATGCTCCGGAACAGCTCGGTCAGGTGTGCGCGCACCTCCGGGATCCGGGCGACGGCGCTCACCGCGGCCGACACGGCGGGCTCGCGGATGGCCTCGGTCACGTCCGACTCGCCGACCGTGACGGCGGAGGCATCCGGGTCGGTGCCGATCAAGTAGTCGAAGTCGGCCAGCTCCGCGATCACCGCGTCGACGTCGCTGGTGTCGACCTTGCGGTGCTGCATCGCCCAGGCCAGCGCCCGGTAGGCGGCGCCGGTGTCGAGGTAGGCGAAGCCGAGGCGGCGGGCGACGGCGCGGCTCACGCTGGACTTGCCGCTTCCGGCGGGCCCGTCGATGGCGACAAGGGTGGGGAAGGCGTGACGGCCCATGTACGTTAACCAGCAATCCGCCAGCCGCGGGCGGCCAGCTCTTCGGTGAGGCGGGAGACGGCCTCGGGGACAACGGAAATTTCGGCCAGGCCCAGCTGAGCTCCGGGCGAGTGTTCGAGGCGGAGGTCTTCCAGGTTCACACCCAGGTCGCCGATGTCGTTGAGCAGGCGCGCGATCTGGCCTGGCCGGTCGTCGACCATGACGATCATCGACGCGAAGCGGCGGTCCTGGCCGTGCTTGCCGGGCAGCCGGGCGACGCCGGCGTTGCCCCCGGCGAGCTCCTCGGCCAGCTTGCGGCGGGCGCCGGGCGCTGCCGGGTCGGTGAGGGCGTCGATGAAGCGGTCGAGGTCGTCGCGGTAGGCGAGCAGGATGTCGCGCACCGGTTTCGCGTTCGCGCCGAGGATCTGCACCCACAGCTCCGGGTCGCTCGCCGCGACCCGGGTCACATCGCGCAGGCCCTGGCCGGCGAGGTTGAGCGAGGAGGCCGCGGCATCCGTCAGCCGGCGGGCCATCAGGGTGGACACGACCTGGGGCACGTGGGAGACCAGGGCGACGCTGCGGTCGTGGTCCTCCGCGGTCATCTCGACGATGGTCGCGCCGAGGTCGAGGATGAGGTCGTCGATCGCGGTGGCCTGCTGGTAGGTGATCGCGTCGTGGCCGGCGACCACCCAGGGCCGCCCGATGAACAGGTCGGCCCGGCCGGCCAGCGGTCCCCCGCGTTCGCGGCCGGCGAGCGGGTGGGTGCCGATGTAGCGGGAGACGTCGGCGCCGCTGGCGCGGAGGTCGTCGAGCACGGCGAGCTTGACGCTGGCGACATCCGTGACGATGGCATCCGGGAAGGATGCCAGTTCGCGCGCGACGATCTCGGCCGTGACGTCCGGCGGCACGCAGACGACGACCAGCTGCGGTGCGTCGCCCGCGGCGGCGGCCCGGCCGGCGCCGTAGTCGACGGCGATGCTGAGGTTGGTCGGCGACGCGTCGGCGAGGATGACCTCGATCCCCCGGTTGCGGAGGCCCAGGCCGATGCTGGTTCCGAGCAGTCCGACGCCGACGATGCGCACGGGCCCGACAAGGCGACTCTCGGCCACGTGCCGTCTCCTGACTTCGCGAGGTGTGACGTCGCGATTTGCTGGGGCCGGGCCGCTCTGGCCGGCGACCCTGGTTACTTGGTGCCGGCTGCGTCCCGGCTGCCGGCCCGCGACACGGTGAGCAGCTCGCCGAGTTCAACTTTAGTGAGTTCGCGCACGTCGCCGGCGCGGAGCGTGCCGAGGTGCAGCGGCCCGAACTGCCGGCGCACCAGGTCGACGACCGGGTGGCCGACGGCCTCCAGCATGCGCCGAACGATGCGGTTGCGGCCGGAGTGCAGGGTGAGTTCGACCAGGCTGAAGCCGTCGCCGGGAGGGCTCGCGAGGATCCGGGCCTTGTCGGCGGCGATCGGGCCGTCGTCGAGCTCGATTCCGGTCTGCAGCTTGCCGATGGTCTGCGCCGAGACGCGGCCCTCGACCTTGGCGATATAGGTCTTCGAGACGCCAAACGACGGATGCGCCAGCACATGCGCCAGGTCGCCATCGTTGGTGAGGATGAGCAGGCCGGAGGTCTGCGCGTCGAGGCGGCCCACGTTGAAGAGGCGCTCCTCGAACTGCTCGGTGAACTCGCGCAGGTCGGGGCGGCCGCTCTCGTCCTGCATCGAGGAGACGACGCCGACGGGCTTGTTCAGCATGATGTAGCGGCGGCTGGTGTCCAGCTGCACGGCAACATTGTCGACGGCGACCTGGTCGGTCTCCGGGTGGATGCGACGGCCGAGCTCGGTGACGACCTTGCCGTTGACGCGCACCCGGCCGGAGGTGATCAGGTCTTCGGAGACGCGCCGGGAGGCGACGCCGGCGGAGGCCATGACCTTCTGCAGGCGCACTCCGTCGGCTGCGGCATCAGGGTTGCCCGCGAAATCGGGGGTTCCCTCGTGGTCGGTTGTCATTTCAAGTCCTCGAATCCTTCTGCGCCGTCGGCGAGCAACGGCGAAATGTGCGGCAACTCGTCGAGCGAGTTGATTCCAAGCTGGGTGAGCAGCAGGTCGGTGGTGCCGTAGTTGATGGCTCCGGTCTCACTGTCGGTGAAGGCCTCGGTGATCAGGCCGCGGCCCAGGAGGGTGCGCACGACGGAGTCCACGTTAACTGCCCTGATTGAGGCTACCGCGCCGCGGCTGATCGGTTGCTTATAGGCGATCACGGCCAGGGTTTCGAGCGCGGCCTGGGAGAGGCGGCTGGGGTTCTGGATCAGCACGAAGTCGGCGACGACGGCGTCGTATTCGGCGCGCACGTAGATGCGCCAGCCCCCGGCGACCTCGCGCAGCTCGAAGCCGCGGCGAATCGTGCCGCCCGTGCCTGTGCCCGTGCCGTCGAAGTCGGCGACGAGGCGGGCGACGGCCGCGCTCACCTCTTTCAGCGGGCGGTCGACGGCCGTGGCCAGGTGGATCAGGCCGAGCGGTTCGTCGGCGACCATGAGGATCGCCTCGAGCTGCCGGTCGATCGCGGTGTCGGCCTGCGCGGTGTCGGTTGTCACGGTGTCAGTTGTCATAGTCGGCTCCGAGGTTGGCGAGGGTTTCTTCCGACCAGGACTCCGCGCTCCAGCGCAGGTTCAGCTCGCCGAGCGGCTCCAGCTGGTCGAATGAGATGGCGCCGCGCCGGTACAACTCGAGCACGGCGAGGAAGCGGGCGATCACGACGCCCTTCTGCCCGGCGCCCACGATCAGCTGCCGGAACGAGACCGTCTCCCCCGCCCGCAGGATCGCCACGACGTAGGCGGCCTGTTCCCGGATGCTTACCAGCGGAGCGTGCAGGTGGTCGAGACCCACGGTGGGCAGTTCGCGTGGGGTGAGGGCCAGCGCCGCGAGGGCGCCGAAGTCGGCGGCGGAGAGCGTCCAGACCAGTTCGGGCGTCTGCTTGCGGTACTTCTCCTCGAGCCGCACCGAGCGCACGTGCCGGGAGGACTCCACGTCGATCCGGCCCTGGAACCAGGCCGACGCGGTCTTGAACGCGCGGTACTGCAGCAGCCGGGCGAAGAGAAGGTCGCGGGCCTCGAGCAGGGCGACGTCCTCGGCGTCGACGAGTTCGCCCTGGGGCAGGAGCCCGGCGACCTTGAGGTCGAGCAGGGTGGCCGCCACGACGAGGAACTCGGTGGCCTGGTCGAGCTCCTCCGTGGCATCCAGCCCGCGCAGGTAGGAGATGAACTCGTCGGTGACCCGGCTGAGCGAGATGTCGGTGATGTCCAGCTCGTGCTTGCCGATCAGCGAGAGCAGGAGGTCGAACGGGCCCTCGAAGTTGCCGAGGGCAACCGAGAATGCGGGCGCTGCAGCCGGGTTAGGCGGGACGGCCGTTGTCGCCGGGACAATTCGCGACCGCGGAGATTTTTCGTCCACGAGGTCAAACCGGCCCGTTTGGATCGATGCGCGGGTCGTGCGCCGCTTCGCGGGAGATGTGCCACGCGCGGAACGGCGTACCACCCGCGCAGCTCGAAATCTCCAGCTCGCCGGCCTGTGAAAGAGCCGGGTTAGGCGACGGCGCCACGGTCGATCAGTTCCCGCGCCACCTGCATGTAGGCCTTCGCGGCCGGGTGCTCCGGCGCGAAATCGGTGATCGGCACGCCGGCGACGCTGGCATCCGGGAACTTCACGGTACGGCCGATGACCGTCTCGAGCACGCGGTCGCCGAACGCGTCGACGACCCGCTCGAGCACCTCGCGCGAGTGCAGGGTGCGGGAGTCGAACATGGTGGCGAGGATGCCGTCGAGCTCGATCGCCGGGTTGAGGCGGTCGCGAACCTTGTCGATGGTCTCGATCAGCAGCGCGACGCCGCGGAGGGCGAAGAACTCGCATTCGAGCGGGATGAGCACGCCGTGGCTCGCGGTGAGCGCGTTCACGGTGAGGATGCCGAGCGAGGGCTGGCAGTCGATCAGGATCACGTCGTAGTCGGCGGACACCTTGCGGAGCACCCGGGCGAGGATCTGCTCGCGGGCGACCTCGTTGACGAGGTGCACCTCGGCGGCGGAGAGGTCGATGTTGGCCGGGATGATGTCCAGACCCTCGACCGCGGTCTTCTGGATCGCGATGGACGGGTCCTTCGACCCGCTGAGCAGCAGGTCGTAGATGGTGGGGACATCGTGCGTGGGCACACCGAGGCCGGCCGAGAGGGCGCCCTGCGGGTCGAAGTCGATGGCGAGCACGCGGCGGCCGTAGCCGGCGAGGGCCGCGCCCAGGTTGATGGTCGTCGTCGTCTTGCCGACGCCGCCCTTCTGGTTGCAGAGCGAGATGATCCGGGCCGGGCCATGGCTCTTCAGGGGTTGGGGCTGCTCGAATTCCTGCTTCGGCCGCCCGGTGGGGCCGAGCGGTACCTCGTCAAAACCGGGGAGTCGTGTCCGGTCAGTCTGCGTACTCGCCACTGAAATGTCCTCGATCCGTCCTGCGCCACTCACTTGTTCGATTGTAGCGAGCGAATGCCGCTCATCCGGGCAGGATCGCCGCTCCCCCCGCACCTTCATCCCCGCGAAACCGCAGTTGTGCGCGTTATTCGGGACGAATAACGCGCACAACTGCGGTTTCGCGGGGGGTAAGCGGGGCTAGCGGGCTCGGGGGTGGGCGGTCGTGTACATGTCGCGCAGCGTGTCGGCGGTGACGAGCGTGTAAATCTGGGTGGTCGCCACGGAGGAATGGCCGAGGAGTTCCTGCACCACGCGCACGTCGGCGCCGCCGGCGAGCAGGTGCGTGGCGAAGGAGTGCCGGAGGGTGTGCGGCGACACCTCCACCTCGAGGCCCGCGCGCACGGCGGCGGCCCGGATGATCAGCCACGCATTCTGTCGGCTCACCCGCTGCCCGCGGATGCCGAGGAACAGGGCCGGCGTGGACTTCCCCCGCACCGAGAGCAGCGGTCGGGCCCGCACCAGGTAGGCGTCCATGGCCGCGCGGGCGTAGCTGCCCACGGGCACGATGCGCTGCTTGTCGCCCTTGCCGGTCAGCCGCACGACCTCCTCGTCCAGCACGTCGTCGACGTTGAGGTTGATGACCTCCGACACCCGGGCGCCGGTGGCGTAGAGCAGCTCGAGCAGGGCCTTGTCGCGCAGCTGCTGCACGTCCTCGCCGTCGGTCGCGGCGAGGAGCGCGGCGACCTGGTCGATCGAGATGGCCTTGGGCAGCCTGGCACCGAGTTTCGGCGGTTTGGTGTCGTGGGCGACATCGATCTCGACCACCGATTCGCCCAGCAGGAACCGGTGCAGGCTCCGCACCGTCGACAGCATCCGCGCGATCGACGAGGCCGTGAGCGGCGACTCCTCGCGCTGCCCGAGGTAGCGCACGAATTCGGAGACGTGCCCGCTCGTCACCTCCCGCAGTTCGGTCAGCTCGTGTTCGGCCAGCCACGCGGTGTAGACGGCCAGGTCGCGGCGGTAGGCGGAGACCGTGTTGGCGGCGAGCCCGCGCTCGACCGAGACGTGCCGCAGGAACGAGTCCACAGCCGTCTCGACGCTCACGAGCCGGCGATCCCGTTCGACGGATGCCGCGGCCAGGGCGTGTCCGCCGGGGCGAGGCTGGCCCAGCCCCGCGAGCGCGAGGCCTGTGCCGCGAGCACCCCGAGGGCCAGTGACGGGTTCTGCACCCGTCGAGCGAGCACCGCGTCGACGCAGTCGTCGAGCGGCACCCAGCGGATTTCCATGTCGGCTTCCTCGTCGGTGCGGGCGAAGGCGTCGTCGATGGCCGAGAGCCCGCGGGCCAGGTAGATCCGGATGGCCTCGGTGCTGCCGCCGGGCGAGGTGTAGAACTCGGCGAGCACGCTCCAGTCCGTCGCCGCGACGTCGGTTTCCTCGGCCAGTTCGCGCTGTGCCGCCACGGCCGGGTCCTCCCCCGGCTCGTCGAGCAGGCCGGCCGGAAGCTCCCACTCTCGCACCCGCACCGGGTGCCGGTACTGCTTGATCAGCAGCACTCGGTCGTGGTCGTCGAGCGCCAGGACCGCCACGGCCCCGGGGTGGTCGACGTACTCGCGGATGATCGCCGAGCCGTTGTAGCCGAACCGGTCGCGGCGCACGCCCCAGACTCTGCCGTCGAAGACGAGTTCGCTGCCGGAGACGTCCGCGTCGACCGGTTCATCCTCCAGCGGAGGGTGGCCGGCCGGCTCGCCTGAGTCGCGAGGCATCAATCGTTAGGCGTCTTCGAACAGGCGGCTGGCCTGCTGGCGGTCGAGGGCCGCGCCGATGAGCCCGCGGAACAGCGGATGCGCGTTGCTCGGCCGGGAGCGCAGTTCGGGGTGCGCCTGGGTGCCCACGTAGAACGGGTGCTCCTCGCGCTTGAGCTCGACGTACTCGACCAGGTGGCGGTCGGGCGAGGTTCCGGAGAACCAGAGGCCGGCATCCGCGATCTGGCTGCGGTAGGCGTTGTTGACCTCGTAGCGGTGGCGGTGGCGCTCCGAGGCCTCGGGGGCGCCGTACATCTCCTCGACCAGGGAGCCCGGGGCCAGCTTGGCCGGGTAGAGGCCGAGGCGCATGGTGCCGCCCAGGTCGCCGCCGGCGATGATCTCGACCTGCTCTTCCATGGTCGCGATCACGGGGAACTCGGTGTCGACGTCGAACTCCGACGAGGATGCCCCGGCGAGGCCGGCCTTGTTGCGCGCGTATTCGATCACCATGCACTGCAGGCCGAGGCAGAGGCCCAGGGTGGGGATGCCGTTTTCGCGGGCGAAACGCAGGGCGCCCAGCTTGCCCTCGATGCCGCGAACGCCGAAGCCGCCGGGCACGAGGATGCCGTCGAGTTCGCCGAGCATGCGCGACGCGCCCTCCTCGGTCTCGCACTCGTCGGAGGGGATCCAGTTGATCTTGACCTTGGTCTGGTGCGCGAAACCGCCGGCGCGCAGCGCCTCGGTCACCGACAGGTAGGCGTCGGGCAGGTCGATGTACTTGCCGACCAGGCCGATGGTGACCTCGTGCCTGGGCTCGCGCACGGCGTCGAGCACCTTCTGCCAGGCCGACCAGTCCACGTCCGCCGCGGGGAGGCCGAGCTTGTCGATGATGTATTTGTCGAGGCCCTGGTCGTGCAGCATGGTCGGGATCTCGTAGATGCTCGGCACGTCGATGGCATTGACGACGGCATCCTCGTCGACGTCACACATGAGCGCGATCTTGCGCTTGTTCGACTCGGAGACGGGGCGGTCGCTGCGCAGCACGAGGGCATCGGGCTGGATTCCGATCGAGCGGAGAGCCGCGACGGAGTGCTGGGTGGGCTTGGTCTTCTGCTCGCCGGAGGCGGCCATGAACGGCACGAGCGACACGTGCACGAAGAAGACGTTCTTGCGGCCGAGTTCGTGGCGCACCTGGCGGGCGGCCTCGATGAACGGCTGGGATTCGATGTCGCCGACCGTTCCGCCGATCTCGGTGATGATCACGTCGGGGCGCGGCTCGTCGCCGGCCTGCAGGCGCATCCGGCGCTTGATCTCGTCGGTGATGTGCGGAATGACCTGCACGGTGTCACCGAGGTACTCGCCGCGGCGTTCCTTCGCGATGACCTGGGAGTACACCTGGCCGGTCGTGACGTTCGCGGCCTGGTTGAGATTGATGTCGAGGAATCGCTCGTAGTGGCCGATGTCGAGGTCGGTTTCCGCGCCGTCGTCGGTGACGAAGACTTCACCGTGCTGGAACGGGTTCATCGTGCCGGGGTCGACGTTGAGGTACGGGTCCAGTTTCTGCATGACGACCCGCAGTCCGCGAGCCGTGAGGAGATTGCCGAGGCTTGCCGCCGTCAGGCCTTTCCCCAAAGAAGAAACGACACCACCGGTCACAAAAATGTGCTTGGTCGTGCCGTTTGAATCGTCCGCGTTTATATTTTCCACCACGGGCTTTGATCCTATCAGTTGGAGATGACGTTCAGCGGGACCGGGCGAGGGAGATGAGTTCCCGGGCGTGTTCGAGCCCGCTCGCGGAGTCGGGAAGGCCGGAGAGCAGCCGGGCCATTTCCGCGGCCCGCTCGTCGCCGTGCAGCTGCCGAACGCTGCTGGCGGTGACCGCGCCGTCGCTGCCCTTGACCACGCTGAGGTGGTTGTCGGCGAACGCGGCCACCTGCGCGAGGTGCGTGACGACGATCACCTGTGAGGTCTCCGCGAGCCGGGCGAGTCGCCGCCCGATCTCGATGGCCGCGGCCCCGCCCACTCCCGCGTCGACCTCGTCGAAGACGAACGTCGGCACCGGGTCGGCCTGGTTGATGACCACTTCGATTGCGAGCATCACCCGGGACAGTTCGCCGCCGGATGCCCCGCGGGCCAGGGCCCGAGGCTCGGCCCCGGCGTGCGGCTGCAGCAGGATCTTCACCAGATCGCGCCCGGTGGCGGTGAAATCGTCGCGGCTGTCGATCTCCACGACCAGGACCGCGTCGGGCATGGCGAGGGCGCCGAGTTCGATCGTGACGGCAGCGCCGAGCGCGGCGGCGGCGACCCGGCGGATGGCGCTGACCCGGTCGGCGAGCTCCTCGACCAGGCGAGCGTCGGCATCCGCGTCGTTGCCGAGCAGTTCGATCCGGTCGGAGTCGCTGTCGAGTTCGACGAGCCGGGCGCTCCCGGTGTCCAGGAACTCGATCGCCTCGTCGAGGCCTCCGGCGTACTTGCGGGCGAGGCCGATCAGCTCGGCCCGGCGTTCCTGCACGATCTCGAGTTCTCGGGCGCCGTCGGCGTCGAGGCCGGCGAGGTAGCTGGAGAGCCGGCCGGCAATGTCGGCGACGAGGAACCCGGCGTCGGCCAGCGCCTCGACCAGCGGCGGCACCGCGGGGTCGTGCTCGGCGGCCTTGTCGAGCCGGCGGCGGGCGTATTCGAGCAGGGCGACCACGTCGGGTGCGCCGTCGGTGCTCTCCTCGGCGGAGAGGTGCTCCCGGGCCTCGGCCGCGGCCAGGCGCAGGTCTTCGAGGTTGCCGAGGCGTTCGGCGCGGGCGCCGAGCTCGGCGTCCTCGCCCGGCTGCGGCGCGATGGCTTCGATTTCGGCAATCGCCTCGCGCAGCTGCTCGGCCTCGCGGGCGCGCAGTTCCTGCTCGGCCACCAGTCGGTCGAGCTCGTCCCGGTTGGCCTGCCAGCGGTGGAAGGCGTGCTGGTAGTTACCCAGCGCCTCTGCGAGCTCGGCGCCGGCGTAGCGGTCGAGGGCGCCACGCTGGGCGACGGATGATCGCAGGCGCACCTGGTCGGACTGTCCGTGCACGACGACGAGGTCGCCGCCGAGGTCGCCGAGAACCGCGGCCGGGGCGCTGCGGCCGCCGACGACGGCCCGGCTGCGGCCCTCGGCGGACACCGAACGGCCCAGGATGAGCTCGGGCCCGTCGAGGTCTCCCCCGGCGTCGCGCACGCGGTCGGCCACGGCGCCGTCGGGCGCGACGAGCCAACGGCCCTCGACCCAGCTCTGGGCCTGCCCCTGGCGAACGGTGCCGGCATCCGCCCGGTCACCGAGCAGGAGGCCGAGCGCGGTGACGACCATGGTCTTGCCGGCGCCGGTCTCGCCGGTCACGGCGGTGAAGCCGGGGCCGAGCGGCAGGGTCGCCTCGGCAATCACGCCGAGATCCCGGATGAAGAGTTCCTCGATCATGCCGGGGGCCTATTCACGGCCGACCGGGCCCCGCCAGCCCGAGACGGGCAGGTTGAACTTGTTCACGAGGCGGTCGGTGAACGGGCCGCTGTGCAGCCGGGCCAGGCGAACCGGCACCGGGGAGCGCCGCACGACCACCCGGGCGCCGGGCGGCAGGTCGTAGGTGCGGCGTCCGTCGGCGTACAGCACGGCGGATCCGGGCGTGCGGGCGAGGATCTCCACGGCGAGGGACGAGTCCGGTCCGACCACGAGCGGCCGGGCGAAGAGGGCGTGGGCGCTGAGCGGCACCAGCAGCAGGGCGTCGAGGCTCGGCCAGACCACGGGACCGCCGGCCGAGAACGAGTAGGCCGTCGACCCGGTCGGCGTCGACATGACCACCCCGTCGCAGCCGAACGAGGAGAGCGGGCGGCCGTCGACCTCGATGACGACCTCGAGCATCCGTTCGCGGCTGGCCTTCTCCACGGTCGCTTCGTTGAGCGCCCAGGTTTCATAGACCACAGTGTCGTCGACCTTGACCCGCACGGCCAGCGTCATGCGCTCTTCGACGAGGTAGTCGCGGGACAGCGCCCGGCGCACGGCTTCGCCGAGGTCGTCGCGTTCGCTTTCGGCCAGGAAACCGACATGGCCGAGGTTGATCCCGAGCAGGGGCGCCGAGCATTCGCGGGCGACTTCCGCGGCGCGCAGGATGGTGCCGTCGCCGCCCAGGACGATGACGAGTTCGAGGTCGGTGAGCTCGACGGTGTCTCCGAGGATGGCGACATGGCCGTCCAGGGAGGGCGAGGCGGCGAGCAGGTCCGCCTGCTCGTCGCGGGCCAGCACGGGCACGGCGCCGGCGGCGAGCAGCTGTTCGCAGACCGTGACCGCGGCGGCGAGGGTGTCCTGCCGGCCGGTGTGGGCGACGACGAGGATGTTGCGTGGCGGTGCAGTCACAATGCTCACGCTCCCACCAGGGCTGGTATCCGGTCCATCCATTCTGTCGGATTGCTGCCCGACTTCGTGGTCATCCAGCAGAGATACTCGTGATTGCCGGCGGTTCCGGCGATCGGCGAGGCGATCAGGCCGTTGGTGTGGAGGCCCAGGTCCCAGCCGGCCCAGAGCACGCCGGAGACGGCATCCGCCCGGAGCCCGGGGTTGTGCACGATGCCCTCGCGGATGCCGCCGCGGCCGACCTCGAACTGCGGCTTGATCAGCAGCACGAAATCGGCGCCGGGCTCGGCCGTCGCCACGAGCGCGGGCAGCACATGGGTGAGGGAGATGAAGGACAGGTCGGCGACGACCAGGCTGGGCCGCTCGGCCACGCCGGAGGCCGCGGCAACGTTCTCGGCGGTGGCGTTCTTCACGTTGAAGCCCTCGACGAGCGCGAGCCGGGGCTCGAGCGCCAGTTGCGGGGCCAGTTGGCCGTGCCCGACATCGACGGCGATCACCTGCGCGGCGCCGCGTTCGAGCAGCACCTGGCTGAACCCGCCGGTCGACGCGCCGGCGTCGAGCACGGTGCGGCCGGTGACGTCGAGGCCGAACGCGTCGAGCGCGGCGATGAGTTTGTGGGCGCCGCGGCTGACGTAGTGGTCGGTCGCCGCGACTTCGATCACCTGGTTGTCCCGCACCTTCGCGGATGCCTTGACGGCCGGCTTGCCGTCCACCGTGACCAGGCCGTCGGCGATGACCCGCGCGGCGACCGTGCGCGACCGCACCAGCCCGCGTTCGGCGAGGGCGGCGTCCAGCCGCAGCTCGGTCATCCGGCCACCTGGGCGGGAACGTCCCCGCCCTCGAGGCGTTCGCGCAGTTGCTCGTGCAACTGCACGTAGGCCGCGGCGCGCGCTTCCAGCGGTTGCGCCTCGATCACGGCGAGGGTGGAGACGAGAGCGTCGTCCAGCGGTGTCTGGTCCTCGGTGTTCACGTTCCCTAGGTTACCGGCCCTGATACAGTCGCTCCGGAACGTTGAGCCCGTAGATCGGGCGGCCGGACTTCCAGATCACGGCGCAGGCGGCGCGCAACAGGTTGATCGCTCCGTCGCCCTCGGCCACGATCTCCACCTCGGCGCCGCGGATGCGCACCGTCGCCCCGTTGACGCTCGCCGAGGATCCGTCGCGGGAGAACTCGGTCTCCGGGTACGGTTCGTGCAGCTGGCGGAGGTCGTCGAGGATGAACGTCGGCCGCGATTTCGCGTCGGCCGCGAGCACCTGCTTGGCCCTGTCGATGCCGGTGAGCACGAGCGCGGACGGGATCTCGGCCCGGTTCGCGCCGAGGATATCGGTGTCGAGGCGGTCGCCGATGAACAGCGCCTGCTTCGCCCGGAACCGGTCGACGGCTTCGACGAAGATGGCCACCTCGGGCTTGCCGGCCACGATGGGCAGGCGGCCGACCGCGGTGTGCACGGCGGAGACGAGCGTGCCGTTGCCGGGCGCGATCCCCCGGGCCACCGGGATGGTCCAGTCGGTGTTCGTGGCGATCCAGGGGATAGCGGAGCCGTCGGCGGCGGGGTGCAGCGCGAAGGATGCCTCGGCCAGCTGCGTCCAGCCCACCTCGGGGGCGAAGCCCTGCACGACCGCGGCCGGGGAGTCGTCCGCCGACCGGGTGACGACGAAACCGGCCTTCTCCACCTCGGAGACGAGCCCTTCCCCGCCGACGACGAGGATGCGGGACCCTGCGGGCGCCTGGCCGGCGAGGAGCCGGACCGCCGCCTGGGGCGAGGTGACGACATCCGTCGCCGCCACCTCGAGGCCGAGTTCGGTCAGGTGTTCGGCCACGGACCGGTCGGTGCGGGCGGCATTGTTGGTGATGTAGCCCACGCGCAGGGTTTCGGCCGCCCGGTTGAGGCTCTCCACGGCGTACGGGATCGCCTTCTGGCCGGCGTAGACGACGCCATCGAGATCGGCGAGAACGACGTCGACGCCGGTGAGCGGCGTCGCCGTACTAATCCTTCGCCGCTTCGTCAGCATCGGCGGTCGAGACCTCGGTGGTCGAGTCTGCAGTGGTCGAGCCTGCGGTGGTCGAGCCTGCGGTGGTCGAGCCTGTCAAGACCTCGTCGATCTCCGCGTAGTCCTCGTCCTCGTCCTCGTCGATCTCGATGATCTCCATCGTCTCGTCCGGCTGGTCGCCGGCCGTGCCGAGGGCGGCATCCGCGCGGGCCGCGCGCTCGTGCCAGGTCTCGGCTTCCTCTTCGCGGCCGAGTTCCTCGAGCACCTCGGCATAGGCGGAGAAGAGCTCCGGGCTGTAGGAGAAGGCCTTCTTCGGGTCGAGCTGCGGGATCTCGAGCTCGCTCAGCGCTGCCTCGGCCTCACCGAGATCGAGGCGCGCGCCCGACATGGCGATGGCCAGGGCAACCTGCACGGATGCCGGCAGCGTGCTGCGATCGACCGAACGGCCGAGCTCGAGCGCGCGGTCCGGGCGACCCACGCCACGTTCACTGTCCACCATCAGGGGCAGCTGGTCGTTGGAGCCGGAGATGCGGCGGTAGGTGCGCAGTTCGCGCAGCGCCAGAGCGAAGTCGCCGGTGGCGTATGCCGTGATGGCGAGGCTTTCGCGCACGACAGCGATCCGGCCGGCTCGGCGGGCTGCCGACAGCACGTGCCGGTGCGCGAGCTCGGGGTCTTCGTCGATGACGCGGGCGGCCATGGCCAGGTGACGGCCGACTGCCTCGGCGTTGTCCTTGGTCAGGGTCTTGAGTTCGTTGCGGGCGATCCGGTCGAGGTCCTGCGACGTCACGTCGTCGGGCAACTCGGGGTCGTCGTGGCGAGGCCGAACGGCGCGGAGCTCCCGCTGCATCCGCTGTTCTTCGGTCATCTCCTCTTCGACGGCGCGCGCGTCGCGGTCACCGCGGGCGGGGGCGCCTTCGCGGGTCCAGAGCTTTTTTCCGGCGTCACGGGGGGCGCCGGCACGGGTCGGCGAACCGCCGCGTGCGCCCCACTCCTTGCGTTCCCCGTCACGGGGAGCAGAGTCACGGCGCGGGCGCTCGGACGAGGCACCATCCCTGGCCCAGGGCTTGCGCTCGCCGTCACGCGACTGGGCGGGACGGTCCGAGTTTCCCCGGTACGCGGGACGCTCGCCACCCTGCTGCGGACGATCGGAGTTTCCCCGGTACGCGGGACGCTCGCCACCCTTGGCCCAGGGCTTGCGCTCACCATCACGCTGCGGACGCTCTCCACGCGAGGCATCGGGGCGATAGGCCGGACGGTCAGAGTTGCGCTGCGGAGCCCGCTCGCCATCCTTCGCCCACGGCTTGCGCTCACCATCACGCGACGGCGCGGGACGGTCCGAGTTGCCCCGGTAGGCGGGGCGGTCGCCGCCCTGCTGCGGACGGTCGGAGTTTCCGCGGTAAGCCGGGCGGTCGCCATCCTTCGCCCACGGCTTGCGCTCACCGGACTGGGCGGGACGGTCGGAGTTGCCACGGTAGGGAGGACGCTCGCCATCACGCTGCGGACGATCGGAGTTTCCGCGGTAAGCCGGACGCTCCCCATCCTTCGCCCAGGGCTTGCGTTCACCGTCGCGCGACTGCGCGGGCCGGTCGGCGTTGCCGCGATAAGGAGGACGCTCGCCATCACGCTGTGGACGGTCGGAGTTCCCGCGATAAGCCGGACGCTCACCATCACGCGACTGGGCGGGACGGTCTGAGTTGCCGCGGTACGGAGCACGCTCGCCGCCCTGTTGGGGGCGATCGGAATTGGCACGGTAGGGAGGACGTGCGCCGTCCTGGCGCGGCCGGTCCGACCGACCCTGGTGGCCCCCGCTGGAGCGACGCTCGTCGCGTCCGCCGTCGCGTGATTCGTTGCCGTGCGATCCTGAAGGGCTCACTGTGTCTCCTGTGTAATTGTGCCTGGTCATTTCGACCGACTGTTCAAGCGTAACTTAACGCAAAATGGCCACCCTGTGAGGTGGCCATTTTGTTTGTTTCTAAGTTAAGTCCGGCGGTGTCCTACTCTCCCACAGGGTCCCCCCTGCAGTACCATCGGCGCA
>NZ_SOHO01000028.1:0-41315 GCF_004403225.1 Cryobacterium sp. Sr8
CGGCACGCCCGAGCCGAACTCGGTGGCGCCGGAGGCCACGAGGCCGAGCGTCACCGCCGGGTTCAGGTGCGCGCCCGAGTTGTAGGCGACGATCACGCCGGCGTAGACGGCGAGGCCCCAGCCGATCGTGACCATGAGGAAGCCACCGCCGAAACCCTTGGTTTTTGCGAGCGCGACGTTGGCGACAACGCCGCAGCCGAGGAGCACGAGGATGGCCGTCCCAACGACCTCCGACAGGAATACAACACCGAGATTGTCCACATTGACCTTTCTGATGGGGTGAAGCTGAGGATCCGATTCACCAGGGGTGAATCAGCAATCCTGTGAAACCGTACCGGTCCCCCGGTACCCGTTTGGGGGGTTTGGACTGCACGTTCGTGCAGATCCGGCCCGCCGGGCGTCAGGCGGCCGCGTGGGCGTCCCGTTCGATCGGAGCCAGGTCGACTCCGTGAACCTGGCGCAGGATGCCGACCGCGAGCTCGATCTCGGCCGCCCGACGCGCGGCATCCCAGCCGAGCACCGGTGCGACCAGATCGGCGATCTCCCCGGCCAGGGCGCTGCTCGCCCCGCCGACGAAGGCGATGCTCGTGCGCCGCAGCAGCACGTCGATGAGTCGCACGACCGACTCCGTAGCGGCGAGGTATTCGATCTCGCGCCGGGTGTAGTCCGAGGCGTGCTCCAGCGGGGCATCCGGCCCGGCCGTGAGGTGCTCGATGACCTGCACCGCCCGAGTGCCGTACCGGGCCAGGAGCCGCGCGGCCCGGGGCCGGCCCACCTCGTCGCCGTTCGCGGCCAGCCAGACCTGCATCGCGTCATCCGTCACCGGAAAGTCACGCCCGCCGCCGATGGGGAGCCCGACCGTCGAGACCGTTCTCGGCATGCCCAGCAGGGTCAGGATGTCGCCGCCCAGGTTCTCGGCGAGGGCGCGGAACGTCGTCCACTTGCCGCCGACCAGGCTGAGCAGGGTGCCGGGCCGGGCGCCGAGCGGGCGGGATTCGATCCGGTAGTCGCGGGACACGAAGCCGGGCTGTTCGTCGTCGTGGCGGGGCAGCGGCCGCACCCCGGCGAAGCGGAAGACGATGTCGGAACGGCCGACCGTGATGTCTGGGAATACGTGCGAGACGAGTTCGAAGAAGTAGTCGATCTCGGTCTCGGTGCAGCGGATCGGCTGGGTCATGTCGTGCTCGAGGTCGGTCGTGCCGATCAGCACGCGGTCCTTCAGCGGGTAGATCAGCACGATGCGGCCGTCGCTGTGCTCGAAGAAGATCTCCCGCCCGCCGGTCGCGGCGAGCAGTTCGGGATGGTCGACGACGATGTGCGAGCCCTTGGTGCCGCCCATGAACTCGCTGGCCCGGCCGAGCGCGGCATTGGTGAGGTCGGTCCACGGCCCCGAGGTGTTCACCACGACATCGGCCGTCACGCTGAATTCCTCGCCGGTGACGACGTCCCGCAGGCGCACGCCGTCAGCATCCATCCCGATCGCCTCGGTGTAATTGGCGCTGCGGGCGTGCGGCCCGGCGTCCAGGCCGTCGCGCAGCACGTCGAGCGCGAGGCGCTCCGGGTCGTGCATTGCCGCGTCGTAGTAGGTGGCCGTGTACTTGAGGCCCGGGTTCAGCCGGGGCAGCTGGGCCAGCGACTCGCGGGCGCCGCGGAACTCGTGGCGGGGAACGCTGCCGCCGTCGCGGGAGAAGGAGTCGTAGAGGGAGAGGCCGACCTTGATCAACAGGGCGCCGCGCTCCTGGTGCTTGCCCTGCTTGTGGGTGAGGAACCGCAGCGGCGCGGCCAGCACACCGGAGAAGGTCGAGAAGATCGGCACCGTCGTCTTGAGCGGCTTGACGTAGTGCGGCGCGATTTTCAGCAGCCCGTTGCGCTCCTCGACGGATTCCTTGACCAGGCGGAACTCACCGTTCTCGAGGTAGCGGACGCCGCCGTGGATCATGTGCGAGGACGCGGCCGAGGCGCCCGAGACGTAGTCTCCCTTGTCGACGATCACCACGTCGACACCCTGCAGGGCAAGGTCGCGGAAGGTCGCGATGCCGTTGATGCCGGCTCCGATGATGAGCACCTGCGCCTCGGGGCGGGTGCGGATGGCTGACTGAGACTGGGTGGACGTCACTGTTCTCGGGCCTCTCGGGTGGGAGCGTTGCGGGGGGCGCTTGCGCTGACGGCAAGACCTGTGAATGAATACAGCCTGACAGTCCGACACAAACATTCAGTCAGATTGCACATACGTGCAAGGAGTGGGAATGCTGCTCGACGACGACGCGGCGCAGTCTGACCGCAACCGCGACGCGCTCACCGCGTCGCAGCTGTACTACCTGCAGGACCTGACGATGGAGGCCATCGCGCAGGAGCTGCACACCTCGAGATCCTCGGTCTCCCGACTGCTCAGCCACGCCAGGGCGACCGGGCTCGTCGACATCCAGATCCGGTCCCCGCTGGATGCGCCGAGCCGGCTGGAGCAGGAAATCCAGGCCCGCTACGGGGTCACGGCGCACGTCGTTCCGGTGTCCGACCGTGCCAACGACGTCGACCGGCTCGAGCGCGTCGCTCTCTCGGTTGCACGAATTCTCGGCCAGTACTTCGACTCGAACATGATCATGGGCATCGCCTGGGGCTCGACGATGAGTGCGATCAGCCGGCACATCACGCCGAAGGCGACCCACAATTCGCAGATCGTGCAGCTCAATGGCGCCGGCAATATGAGCACCACCGGGCTCGGCTACGCGAGCGAAATCCTCGGCCGGTTCGGCAACGCCTTCGGCGCCCATGTGCAGCAGTTCCCGGTACCCGCGTTCTTCGACGACCCGGTGACCCGGCAGGCGCTCTGGCGCGAGCGCAGCATGGCCCGGCTGATCGAGATGCAGGGGCGGATGGACGTCGCGCTGTTCGGCCTGGGGTCGCCCTTCTCCGAGGTGCCCAGCCACGTCTACGCCGGCGGCTACCTCGACCCGGACGACTTCGACGCGCTCAGCCGCGACGGGGTGGTCGGCGACGTGGCGACGGTGTTCTTCCGCGCTGACGGGTCGACCGGCGGCATCCCGTTGAACGCACGCGGCACCGGCCCGGATTTCGCCGTGCTGCGGAAGACGCCTCGCCGCATTTGCGTCGTCTCGGGCAGCTCCAAGCTGCCGAGCCTCCGCGGAGCCCTCTGTGCCGACCTGATCACCGACCTGTTCCTCGACGAGGGCACGGCGCGGGCGCTGGTCGCCACGCCCTGACCGGCCGGCACGCGGTCCGCCGGTCGCCGCCGCACCAATCCGCCGTCGCCCGGTCCCACGGCCGCCACCGCCGCAATCCGCCGACCAGCGGCTGGTTCGCTGTGTGGCCAACTCAGGAGAATCCGTGCGGCGGCGCCCGGAGGCCGCACTCATCCGGGGGAACGGGGCCCGAACATCCGAAAACTCCTGAGTTGGCCACACAGCAGCCGACGCGGGAAGCGGGAGGCGGGAGGCGGGAGGCGGGAGGCGGGAGGCGGGAGGTGACGATGCGGGCGGGAATTATCCGGAGCCGCCTGCGTTGGGCTATAACTAGAAGTAAGAAACGTGCTCCGGGGTCGGTGAAAATCCGAGCCGGCGGTTAAAGTCCGCGACCCGTGACGCTCCCTGGAGCGAAGCGGTTGAGCTGGTGAAACTCCAGCACCGACGGTTAAAGTCCGGATGGGAGGCGCACGAGCCGGTTGATCTTACGAGATCGATCGGCGGGTTTCGCGTATCCGCGACGCCCACATCCCCGGAGTTCGTGCAGACCACGGACGAGGACGGGAATGACACAGGACGCGGCAGACGAACGCTCCATGCGGCGCGCCCTCGACCTCGCCGGCAACGGCCCGTCGACCGGCGTCAACCCGCGCGTGGGCTGTGTCATCCTGGGCGCCGACGGGGAGACCCTCGCCGAGGGCTGGCACCGCGGCGCCGGCACCCCGCACGCCGAGGTCGATGCCCTCGCCAAACTTCCGGCCGGCGCCGCCCGCGGCGCCACCGCCGTCGTCACCCTCGAACCCTGCAACCACACCGGCCGCACCGGCCCGTGCTCGGTCGCCCTCCTCGACGCGGGCATCGGCCGCGTCGTCTACGCGGTCGCCGATCCCGGCGAGCACTCCTCCGGCGGGGCCGAGCGGTTGCGTGCGGCCGGGGTCGCGGTCCAGGGCGGCGTCCTCGCCGAGGAGGCCGCGGCCTTCCTAGCCGACTGGCTGTTCGCCGCCGGGCTCGGCCGGCCGTTCGTGACCGTCAAGTGGGCCTCCAGCCTCGACGGCCGCGCGGCCGCGGCCGACGGCACAAGCCAGTGGATCACCGGCCCCGAAGCCCGCCAGGACGTTCACCGGCGGCGAGCGCAAGCCGACGCCATCCTCGTCGGGACCGGGACCGTCCTCGCCGACGACCCCGCGCTGACCGCCCGCGACGCCGACGGCGCCCTGCTGGCCGGCCAGCCGGTTCCCGTCATCCTCGGCAGCCGGCCGATCCCGGCGGGCTCGGCCGTGCTCGCGCACCCGAAGGCTCCCCTCTTCTTCGACGGCGGCGACCTCGGCTCCGTTCTCCGCGACCTGCACGATCGCGGCATCCGGCGCGCCTTCGTCGAAGGCGGCCCCACCCTCGCCAGCGCGTTCGTGGCCGCCGGCCTCGTCGACGAATACCTCGTCTACCTCGCCCCCACCCTGCTGGGCGGCGGCCGGCTGGCCCTCGGCGAAATCGGCGTGTCCAGCATCGCCGAGCAGCGACGCCTGGCCATCGACCACATCGACCGACTCGGCGAAGACATCCTCGTCGTCGCCCGCCCCCGCGAAAGGAACGACCATGTTCACCGGAATCATTGAGGAACTCGGCAGCATCGAACGGATCGAGCGTTCGACGGATGCCGCACGCCTCACCTTCCGCGCGCCCCTGGTCGTGGCCGGCGCGGGGCACGGCGACTCGATCTCGGTCAACGGCGTGTGCCTCACCGTCGTCGACCGCACCGCGGAGGGCTTCACGGCCGACGTCATGGCGCAGACCCTGGCCATGTCCACGCTCGACGGCCTGGCCGAGGGCACGCCGGTCAACCTCGAACGCGCCGCCCTCGTCGGCGACCGCCTCGGCGGACACATCGTGCAGGGCCATATCGACGGCACGAGCGCCGTGCTCCGGGTCACCCCCGGCGACGCCTGGCGGGTGCTGCGGTTCGGTCTCTCCCCCGAGCTCGCCCCGCTGGTCACCGGCAAGGGGTCGATCGCGATCGACGGGGTGTCGCTCACCGTGAGCAACATCAGCCCGGCGAGCGAACCGGAGCAATGGTTCGAGGTCTCGCTGATCCCCGAAACCCTCACCGCGACCACCCTCGGCGCCCTCGGCGTTGGCGACCAGGTCAACCTCGAGACCGACATCCTCGCTCGCCACGCCCTGCGAATCCTCGACCTGGCGGCGGCCGCACGACCGGCGCCCGCCACACCGGCACCAACACCAACACCCGCAACACAAAGGAGCGCATCATGAGCCTCGCCGACATCCCCACCGCCCTCGAGGCGCTGCGCCTGGGCAAGCCGGTCATCGTCGCCGACGACGAAGGCCGGGAGAACGAGGGCGACGTGATCATCTCCGCCCAGATGGCCACGCAGGAGTGGATCGCCTGGACGGTGCGGTACTCGTCCGGCTTCATCTGCGCGCCGATGACCAACGACATCGCCGACCAGCTCGACCTGCCGATGATGGTGCTGAACAATGAGGATGTTCGCGGCACCGCCTACACCGTGTCGGTGGATGCGGCCGATCGCCTGAGCACCGGCATCAGCGCCGCCGACCGGGCCCACACCCTCCGGGTGCTGGCCGACCCGGTCTCCACCCCGGCCAGCCTGCACCGACCCGGCCACATCCTGCCCTTGCGCGCCGTGGACGGCGGGGTGCGCGAGCGCGACGGCCACACCGAGGCCGCGGTCGACCTGATGAAGCTGGCCGGCCTCGTGCCGGTCGCCGGGATCGCCGAGATCGTCGCCGAGGACGGCGAGATGATGCGCCTGCCCGGCCTGCTCGAACTCGGCGAGCGCGAGGGCGTGCTCGTGATCACTATCAAAGAGCTGATCGAGTACCTGCAGGAATTCCACTGCGACACCGACCTGCCCACGATCAGCCCCATCCCCGCGTCGCCGCGGGTGGACTTCGAGGTGGAGACGACCGTGCCGACCAGGCACGGCGCGTTCCAGATGCGGGCCTACCGCGACCGGATGACCGGGGCCGACCACGTCGCGATCGTCTCGGGCACCCCGGCCGACGGCGCCCTCGTCCGGGTGCACTCCGAATGCCTGACCGGCGAGGCGTTCGGCTCGCTCAAGTGCGAGTGCGGGCCGCAGCTGGACGCGGCGCTGGAGACCATCCAGCGGGACGGCGGCGTCGTCGTCTACCTGCGCGGCCAGGAGGGTCGCGGCATCGGGCTGATCAACAAGCTGCGCGCCTACAAGCTGCAGGAAGACGGACTCGACACGCTGGACGCGAACCTGGCGCTGGGCCTGCCCGGCGACTCCCGCGACTACGGGGCGGCCACCGGCATCCTGCACCAGATGGGGCTGACCTCGGTGCGCCTGCTGACCAACAACCCGGAGAAGGTGCGCCAGCTCGAGTTGCACGGCGTCGCCGTGATCGAGCGGGTCCCGCTGGTCGTCGGGATCGGCAGCCACAACGAGGACTACCTGGCCGCCAAACGCGACCGGATGGGCCACCATATCGAGGAGCACCACATGTTGAAAGGACTCGCACTGTGAGCGGAGCAGGATCCCCCGAGCTGACCGTCGACGGAACCGGCCTCACCGTCGTGATCGTGGCCGGGCGGTGGCACGACGTGATCACCGACGGGCTGATCGCCGGCGCAACCCGCGTGCTCGAGGCGTCCGGCGCAAGCTGGTCCCTCGTGCGGGTGCCGGGCAGCTTCGAGCTGCCGGTCGCCTGCAAGGTCGCCCTCGACAACGGGGCGGATGCGGTGGTCGCGCTCGGCGTGATCATCCGCGGCGGCACCCCACACTTCGAATACGTGTCAGCGGCGGCGACGGATGGCCTCACCCGGGTGGCGCTGGACGCCGGCAAGCCCGTCGGTTTCGGCGTGCTCACCCTCGACGACGAGCAGCAGGGGCTCGACCGGGCCGGGCTGCCCGGTTCGAAGGAGGACAAGGGCGAGGAGGCCGCGTCGGCGGCCATCGCGACGGCTCGGCTGCTGCGGGAGCTCGCCTCCCAGTGAGCCTCGCCTCCCAGTGAGCCTCGCGTCCCGGTGAGCCTCGCCTCCCGGTGAGGGGCCGTGCCGTCCCCTAGGCTGGCGGCATGGACATCCTGATCGGCATTCTCGTCATTCTGCACTTCATCGGCCTCGCCTCGCTGCTCGGCGGGTTCCTGGTGCAGGTGAAGGACATCATCGCCGGCAAGGGCACCGTCGTCGCCGCGATGTTCCACGGCGCCCTGACCCAGCTGGTGACCGGCCTGCTGCTCGTCGGCCTCGTGCAGATGGCCGAGCCCGGCGAGATCGACAATGCCAAGATCGCCGTCAAACTGGTCGTGCTCATCGTGATCACGGTGCTCGTGATCATGTACCGCAAGAAGCCCGTCGCCCCGTCCTGGGCGCTCTGGGCCATCGGCGGCCTCACCGTCGCCAACATCGCCGTCGCGGTTCTCTGGAAGTAGTCCCCGCGAAACCGCAGTTGTGCGCGCTAAAACGACGTTTTAGGGCGCACAACCGCGGTTTCGCGGGGAGAGGTCAGTCGAGGAAGAGCACCCGCAGGCGGCGGGTGGTGAAGACCAGGCCGACGAGGATCATCACGACGTAGTAGAGCACGTGCCAGAGCATCCCCGGCCCGACCAGTCCCGTGGTCAGCCCGCGCACGAGCTCCACCCCGTGCCAGAGCGGCAGCGCCTGGATGACGTACTGGATGCCCTGCGGGTACACGCTGAGCGGGTAGAACGTCGCCGAGAACAGGAACATCGGCAGCAGGAACAGGTTGATCCAGTCCATCTGCTGGAACGTCTTCATGTAGCTGGTGATCGCCATGCCGACGCTGGCGAAGCCGAACGCGATCAGCAGCACGGCCGGCAGCGCCAGCAGCGCCCACCAGGACAGGTTCAGCCCGAGCGCCTGCATCACGAGCATGAAGCCGGTCGCGTAGATCCCGCCGCGCAGCAGGGCCAGCGAGATCTCGCCGAGCGCGACATCCAGCGGCCCGAGCGAGGTGGACAGCATGCCCTCGTACAGTTTCGCGAACTGCATCTTGAAGAACACGTTCCAGGTCGAGTCGTAGATCGCGCCGTTCATCGCCGACACGGCCAGCAGCGCCGGCGCGATGAACGCCGCGTACGGCACCTCATCGCCCGATTCGGTGGTGATCGTGCCGATCAGCGCGCCGAGGCCGAGGCCCATCGAGAGCAGGTAGAAGATCGGCTCGAAGAAGCCGCTCACCACGATCATCCAGTTCGAGCTTCTCGTCGCGCGCCAGCCGCGCTGCATGACGCTGCGCGCGTTGCCGGCGTAGAGGGCGCGCATCGGCCGGGCTGCGGCGACGGATGCTGCCACCGCGGTCTCGGAATCCGTCACTTGTTCAGCCTCCTCACGGTGACGCGCCGGGCCCAGGTCCAGCCGATGCCGAGCAGCACGGCCAGGTAGAGCACGTGCACGACGGTCAGCCAGATCGGTTCGCTCGCGCCGTAGGCGAAGACCCGGGCGAGTTCGGTGCCGTGCCAGAGCGGGGAGATCCAGCCGATCCACTGCAGGTAGATCGGCAGCACGCTGAGCGGGAAGAACGTGCCGGAGAACAGGGTCATCGGCAGGATGATGAAGCGCATGACCATCACCAGCTGGCCGTTGTCGTCGATGATCCTGGCCGTGTAGCCCATCAGCAGGGCCCCGAGCCCGAGGCCGGTGAGCAGCGCCGCGAGGACGGCGAGGAAGCCCGTCGGCGACGGGACCGCGCCAAAGAGCAGCATGAAGCCGAAGTAGATGCCCAGGGTGACGAACATCCGAACGGTCACCGAGATGACGATGCCGTTGATGATCTGGCCCGGCTGGATCGGGGAGGCGTTCATGCCGTAGAAGATCGGGTTCCACTTGAAGCCCAGCAGGACCGGGTAGCTGAACTCCTCGGACGCGACGGCGACGGCCGCGCTGGCGAGCAGGGCCGGGGCGACGAAGGTCAGGTAGCTGACGCCGTCGACCGCCTCCGCGCCGAGGTTGCCGTCGACGAGCGTGGCCAGGCCGACGCCCATGGCGTAGAGGTAGATCAGCGGGTTGCCGATGGCCGTGACCACGACCGTCTGCGCGTAGGAGCGCATGACCCGGAACCGGTGCTCGGCGACGTACCAGGACCCCCAGCGGCGTGGTTTGACCGTCGCCGCGATGGCCTGTTCGGCCTGGTCGACCACGGCGCTCATTCGATCAGGGTCCGTCCGGTCAGCCGGAGGAAGACGTCTTCCAGGCTCGAGCGCCGCACGAGGCTGGTGATCGGGTGCAGCCCGGCCTGGGTCATCCGTTCCATTTCACGCTCACCGTTGCCGCTGTAGACGAGGATGCGGTCGGGCAACACCTCGATCCGGTCGCCGAAGCCGGCGATCTGCTCGGCGACCTGGGCGTTGCGCTCGGAGCCGAACCGCACCTCGAGCACCTCCCGGGACGAGTGCTTGCGGATCAGCTCGGCCGGGGACCCCTCGGCCATGATCGTGCCCTTGTCGACCACGACGAGCCGGTCGCAGAGCTGCTCGGCCTCGTCCATGTAGTGGGTGGTCAGCAGCAGGGTGGTGCCCTGCTCCTTGAGCCGGAAGAGCCGGTCCCAGAGGATGTGCCTGGCCTGCGGGTCGAGGCCGGTGGTCGGTTCGTCCAGCAGCAGGATCTTCGGGTCGTTGATCAGCGCGCGCGCGATCGTGAGGCGGCGCTTCATGCCGCCGGAGAGGGCGTCCACCTTCGATTTGGCCTTGTCCTCGAGCTGCGCGAAGGCGAGCAGTTCGTCGGCTCGCTCGGCCACCTGCTTGCGCGGCAGGCCGAAGTAGCGGCCGTAGACGAGCAGATTCTCGCGCACGCGCAGCTCGGTGTCGAGGTTGTCGGACTGCGGCACGACGCCGAGGCGGGAGCGGATCTCCGGCCCGTAGCCGTTCGGGTCGAGGCCGAGGATGCTGAGGTCGCCGCTTGTGCGGGTGGAGACCGCGCCGACCATCCGCATAGTGGTCGATTTGCCGGCGCCGTTCGGGCCGAGCAGGCCGAAGGACTCCCCTGGCGCCACCTCGAAGGAAATGCCGTCGACGGCGGCGAAGTCCTTGTACTTTTTGACGAGGTTTTGGGCGATGATCACGGGCTCCGGCACAGTTCCCCACTGTAGACCGGTCGGAGGTCATCTCCCGGGAAGTAAACTCGGTTGGTGAGCACGACACCCAGCGCCGAATCCGCCCCTTCCTCCCTCCCCTCCTCGGAGCGTCCCCCGACGACGTCCCGGTTCGGGCGCCGCGGCGGAACCCCCGAGGGGCCGCGCGCGAAATTCAGCCAGCTCATGCCCTACCTCCTCGAGCACAAGAAGGTGCTCGGCGTCGTGATCGTGCTGAGCATTCTCGGCGCCGCGGCCAGCCTGGCGCAGCCGCTGCTGGTCAGCCAGGTGATCACGATCGTGCAGAAGGAGGACCCGCTCGGCGGGCTCGTCGGCGCCCTGATCGCGCTCGTCGTCGTCTCCGGCCTGATCAGCGGCTACCAGCACTACCTGCTGCAGCGCACCGGTGAGGGCGTCGTGCTCTCCAGTCGCCGCAAGCTGATCGGGCGGATGCTGCGGCTCCCGATCAGCGAGTTCGACACCCGGCGCACCGGCGACCTCGTCTCCCGGGTCGGCTCCGACACGACCCTGCTGCGTGCCGTGCTCACCCAGGGACTCGTCGAGGCGGTCGGCGGCTCCCTCACCTTCGTCGGCGCGCTCATCGCCATGCTCATCATCGACCCGGTGCTGCTCGGGCTGACGGTGCTCGTGATAACCGTGTCGGTGGTGACGGTGACGCTGCTGTCCCAGCGCATCCGTACCGCCAGCGCCGCGGCGCAGGCCAAAGTCGGTGACCTCGCCGCCAGCGTCGAACGGGCCATCAGCGCCGTGCGCACCGTGCGCGCCTCGAACGCGACGGAGCGCGAGATCGCGGTCGTCGAGGAGGACGCCAGGGGCGCCTGGCGGATGGGCATCAAGGTCGCGAAGATCTCCGCCCTGGTCGTGCCCATCGCCGGCATCGCCATGCAGGTGTCATTCCTCGTCGTGCTCGGCGTCGGCGGCTTCCGGGTCGCCAGCGGCGCCATCACCGTCGCCGACCTGGTGGCCTTCATCCTCTTCCTGTTCATGATGATCATGCCGCTCGGCCAGGCCTTCGGCGCGATCACCTCGGTGAACGCGGCGCTCGGCGCGCTCGGCCGCATCGAGGAGATCATCGACCTGCCCGCCGAGGACCAGTTCGACCGCGACATCGCCCCGCTGGCCCTCACGGTCGGCGCCGCCAACGCGTCGATGCTGCCGGATGCCCCCGCCATCGCCTTCGAGGACGTGCACTTCGGCTACGCGGTTCCGGCCGCGCCGGGTGGCACGCCCGAGCCCGGGGCCACGCCGCCGGCCGCCGCAGAAGCCCCGGTCGCCGCCGCGGACGTGCCCGCGGTGCTCGAAACCCTGATCATCGCCCCCGGCGTGCTCGAGGAAGTGCTCGCCGAACCCGACCTGATCGACGCCAACCTGGCCGCAGCCGACGGCGCCGGCACGTCGGGACCGGCGCCGGCCGGTCCGCGCGCGGTGCTCCGCGGCGTCTCGTTCAGCGCCCCGCGCGGTCTGCGCACGGCCCTGGTCGGGCCGTCCGGCGCCGGCAAGAGCACCATCCTCGCCCTGATCGAGCGGTTCTACGACCCCACCGCCGGCATCGTGCGACTGGGCGGGCTGGACATCCGCACCCTCGACCGCACCGCGCTCCGGTCGCAGATCGGCTACGTCGAGCAGGACGCCCCTGTGCTCGCCGGGTCGCTGCGCGACAACCTCACCCTGGCCACGCCGGACGCCACCGACGAGGAGTGCATCGCCGTGCTGCACGCCGTCAACCTCGGCGAGGTGCTCGACCGTGACCCGGCCGGGCTCGGCGCGGCGGTCGGCGAGTCGGGCGTCATGCTCTCCGGCGGGGAACGCCAGCGGCTCGCGATCGCGCGGGCCCTGCTCGCGGCGCCGCCGATCCTGCTGCTCGACGAATCCACCTCGAGCCTCGACGGCGTCAACGAGCAGAAGATGCGCGCGGCGATCGACGCGGTCGCCGTCAACCGCACCCTGATCGTGATCGCGCACCGGCTCTCGACCGTGGTCGATTCCGACCAGATCGTGGTGCTCGACCACGGCCAGGTCGTCGGCACCGGCACCCACTCCGAGCTCGTCGCCTCCACCCCGCTCTACCGCGAGCTCGCCAAGCACCAGCTGCTCGTCTAACCGGCGCTCCCCGCACGCCAATCCCCCACGCCGAACTGTGAGTTTGGCACCTTCCCGGGGGTCGGGAAGGTGCCAAACTCACAGTTCGGCGAGGTGGGGTGGTCCGGAAGGGGACGGTTGGCAAACGTCAAACGCCCGGCTCTGCCGTCGCATTCGACGGGAGAGCCGGGCGTTGGGCCGGGCGGTGAGGCCGGGCGGCTACTCCGCGCGGAGGTTGTAGCGCACGCTGGCGAGCTCGGCGAGCAGCGCCGGGGGAACGCGGCTGCCGAACTTCTTGAAGTATTCCTCCGTCATGTCGCACTCCTCCATCCAGGACTCGTTGTCGATGCGGAACAGCTGCTCGACCTGGTGCTCGGACAGGTCGAGTCCGTCGAGGTTGAGCGCGTCGTCGGACGGGAGCAGTCCGATCGGGGTGTCGACGGCATCCGCCTTGCCCTCGATGCGACGCACGATCCACTCGATCACGCGCGAGTTCTCGCCGAAGCCGGGCCAGAGGAAGCTGCCGTCCGCGCCCTTGCGGAACCAGTTCACCTGGAAGATCGCCGGGGCGTTGACGCCGAGTCCCTTGCCGACCTTGAGCCAGTGGGCCCAGTAGTCGGCCATGTTGTAGCCGCAGAACGGGAGCATCGCGAACGGGTCGCGGCGCAGCTCGCCGACGGTGCCCTCGGCGGCCGCGGTCTTCTCGGAAGAGATCGTGGCACCCATGAACACGCCGTGCTTCCAGCTGCGCGCCTGGGCGACGAGCGGGACGTTGGTGGCGCGACGGCCGCCGAACAGGATGGCGTCGATCGGCACGCCGCCGAACGCCTCCCAGTCCTCGGAGATGGACGGGCACTGCGCGGCAGCGACGGTGAACCGGGAGTTGGGGTGCGCGGCCGGGCGTCCGGAATCGGGCGTCCAGTCGTTGCCCTGCCAGTCGATGAGGTGGCTCGGGGCCGTCTCGGTGAGGCCCTCCCACCAGACATCGCCGTCGTCGCGCAGCGCCACGTTTGTGAAGATCGTGTTGCCCCAGACTGTGTTCACGGCCGTCGGGTTCGTGATCTCGCCGGTGCCGGGGGCGACGCCGAAGAAGCCGGCCTCCGGGTTGATCGCGTAGAGCTTGCCGTCGGGGCCGGGGCGCAGCCAGGCGATGTCGTCGCCGATGGTCTCGACCTTCCATCCGGGGATGGTCGGGCGCAGCATCGAGAGGTTCGTCTTGCCGCAGGCGGAGGGGAACGCGGCGGCCACGTGGGACACGCCGCCCTCCGGCGAGGTGACCTTGATCAGCAGCATGTGCTCGGCGAGCCAGCCCTCATCGCGGGCCATGACGGATGCGATGCGCAGCGCGAACGACTTCTTCGACAGCAGCGCGTTGCCGCCGTAACCAGAGCCGTAGGACCAGACCTCGCGGGTGTCCGGGAACTGGACGATGTACTTGAGCTCGCTGCAGGGCCACTGCACGTCGTCGCGCTTGTGGCCGTCTTCCTCGATCAGCGGGAAGCCGACGCTGTGCACGGTCTGCACCCAGCGAGCACCGCCCTCGATCAGGCGGAGGACCTTGTCGCCCATGCGGGTCATGATGCCCATGTTGAGCACGACGTAAGGCGAGTCGGTGATCTCGACGCCAAGCTGCGAGATGGGGCCGCCGAGCGGGCCCATCGAGAACGGCACGACGTACATTGTGCGGCCGCGCATGCTGCCGGCGAAGACGACCTTGAGCTCGTCGCGCATCAGCTCGGGGTCGGCCCAGTTGTTCGTGGGGCCGGCGTCGTCGGGGTCGGCGGAGCAGATGAACGTGCGGTCCTCGACGCGGGCGACATCGGAAGGGTCCGTGCGGGCGAGGAAACTGTTGGGGCGCCATTCCGGGTTCAGGCGGATGAGCTTGCCCTCGGTGACGAGCTGCTTGGCCAGGGCGTCGGCTTCGCGCATGGAACCATCGCACCAGACGATTGCGTCCGGCTGGGTCAGGCGGGCGACCTCGTCGACCCAGGCCTGGAGGTTGGGGTCGGTCGTGCCCGAACCCGTGCTGGATTGTTCTCCGCCGGTCTGGATGGGGAAATTAGCGATGGTCATCTCCTGGCCTTTCATCGTTGATTTCAGGTCGATCTCGCTCGGGTGCGACGTTGCAGGGCGTGAAAATTTGCCCTCTTGATCCAGTGTGCGGCAGAAATCCGGACAGAAAGCGAGAACCAGCCGTTAAGAAAGTCGTTTCTTTCGGTATTGTTAAGGAATGTCGTCGCAAGCCTCTGATCTCATCACCCTCGGCCATCGCATCCGTCATTTCCGCGGCCAGCGCGGGCTCACCCTGGACCAGCTCGGTGACCGGGTGGGGCTGGCCGGCAGCCAGCTCTCCCTGATCGAGAATGGGCGGCGGGAGCCGAAGCTCTCGACGCTGCAGGATGTCGCGGCCGCCCTGGGCGTCGACCTCACCGAGCTGCTCAGCCGCGAGGCTCCGAACACGCGGGCGGCGCTGGAGATTGAGCTGGCCAGGGCGCAGAAAAACCCGCTCTACGGCGCGCTCGGCCTGCCCCAGGTCAAGGTGACCAAGGGCACCCCGCTGGCGGCCGTCGAGTCCCTCGTCGGGCTGCACCGGGAGCTCGCCCGCCGGGCCAGCGAGGCCATCGCCACGCCCGAGGAGGCGCGGCGCGCGAACACCGAGCTGCGCGAGCTGATGCGCGACCGCGACAATTACATGCCCGACATCGAGCAACTGGCCGAAGACCAGGTGCGGGCCTCCGGGCACGTCTCGGGCGCGCTCACCCACCGGGAGGTGAGCGTGATGGCCGAGCGCCTGGGCTTCAACCTCATCTACGTCAACGACCTGCCCAACTCCACGCGCTCGGTGACCGACCTGGTCAATCACCGGATCTACCTGCCGCCGGCGTCCATCCCCGGCGGCCACGGCCTGCGGTCGATGGCGCTGCAGGCGATGGGGCACCGGCTGCTCGGCCACGAGCGGCCCTCCAGCTACGCCGAGTTCCTCTGGCAGCGGCTGCAGATCAACTACTTCGCGGCGGCAGCGCTGATGCCACGCGAGGCATCCCTCGCCTTCCTCTCCACCGCCAAGCGCGAGCGCGAGCTGGCCGTCGAAGACTTCCGCGACGCCTTCGGGGTGACGCACGAGGCCGCGGCCCTCCGGCTGACGAACCTGGCGACGAGCCACCTCGACATGACGCTGCATTTCCTGCGCGTCACCGGCGACGGCGCCCTGCAGAAGGGCTACGAGAACGACGGCCTCCCGTTGCCGGTCGACGTGACCGGCTCGATCGAGGGCCAGTACGTGTGCAAGCAGTGGAGCGCCCGCAGCGCCTTCACCCACACCAACCGCACCACCGAGTTCTACCAGTACACCGACACGCCGGCCGGCACGTTCTGGTGCGCGACGCAGACCGGGGCGACGGATGCCGGCGAGTTCTCGATCACCGTCGGGGTGCCTTTCGCGCAGGCGAAGTGGTTCCGCGGCCGGGAGACGACCCAGCGGGCCGTGTCCCGCTGCCCGGACGAGTCCTGCTGCCGGCGCCCGGTATCCGCGGTGTCGTCTCGCTGGGTCGGGAAGGCCTGGCCGAGCGCCAGACTGCACGCCCATGTGCTCTCGCCGCTGCCCTCCGGGACCTTCCCGGGCGTCGACGACACCGAGGTCTACGAGTTCCTCGAGGCGCACGCCGCGGAGTAGCCCCGTCGGGCGCCCGCCCTCGCGCTGGCTGAGTTGCTGTTACTGAGTTACTGAGTTACTGAGTTACTGAGTTGCGGAAAAAGTACCTTCCCGAGGCCGCGGAAGGTACTTTTTCCGCAAGTCAACGGCATCCGCGACCGCGCGAAGCCGGAGCCGCGGGCGGCGGGCACCGTCGGACTATGACGCGTTTCGCATCGCCTCGAGCCCGTCGAGTATGAGGTCGAGTCCTACGAGGAACTCGTCGCCGTAGAAGTAGCCCGGCTTCAGCACATAATCGGCGGTGAGCTCGGCAAGGTATGGGTACTCACTCCTGGGGAGCTGCGCGAGCATGATTTCGGCCATCGCGGCGACTTCTTCCGGTGTGGTGAAGGGCAGACTCTTCTCCTGCATTGCGAACCCATAGATGTAGCTGTCCACCGCTGAGAACGCGTGCGCCGCCATCGCGACGGAGAAGCCGCCGTTGCGGAACGTGCCGATCACCCGGTCGTGGTGCCGGAGGGTGGCCGCACCGGGGTTCGCGCCGGAGTCCCGCACCGTCGTCGCCCAGGGGTGCCGGGCGAGTACCTCGCGAAAGGAGATCGAGCGTTTCCGGATGGCCGTCTTCCAGTCGTCGCTGTGCGAAGGCAATTCGATCTCGCTGAAGACCGCGTCTGCCATGCCGTTGATGAGGTCCTCTTTGTTGGCGACGTGATTGTAGATCGACATTGCTTCGACGTTCAGCTCTTCGCCCAGCCGCCGCATCGTGAGCCCATCGAGTCCCCCGGCGTCGGCAAGCCTCACGGCCGCCTCAATCACCCGATCACGGCTCAGTCGAACTCGCGTCCCTGGCGCCGTCCTGCGCGGTGATGCCATGTCGCTCTCCTCTATTTTTCCTCAGTCGTTGACAACCTTACTACGTACATGTACCGTACTTACAACCTAAACATACGTTGTAAGTATGGGCACCCTACAACGTAAGGAAATGATCATGACAACTCACCTGCAGCTCGCACCGACCATCACGGCACGGGCGTTCACCCTGAACCCCTTCCGCTGGTCGCAGGCCACGGGAGCACTCGTGTCGGGCATCGCCCTGACGCTCATGGTGTTCCTGGCCATCTTCGGCAACTTCGTCGCCATCGAGGGTCTCGTGACCGCCGGAGACGCAGAGAAGACCGCGGAAGCGATCGCGGCCTCGCCGGCGCTGTGGATCGCCGGCATCGTCGCGATGTATCTCGTCGCCGTGCTGGACGTCGTCGCAGCCGCCGGAACCGCCGCGCTCTTCAAGCCCGTCAACAGCCTCGTCTCCACCGTGGCCGGCCTGACCAGGACCGCCTTTGCGGTCTGGTTCATGATCGCCCTCGGCCAGCTCGTGATCGCCTTCAACAACCTCGGCACCCCGGAGGCAGCGCTCCACAACATCGAGGCGTTCACCTCGATCTGGAACACCGCCCTCGGCCTGTTCGGCGTGTATCTCCTCATGGTCGCCTACCTGTCGATCCGCTCCGGCTTCATGCCGAAGATCTTCGGGATCCTCATCGGCATTGCGGGCCTGGGCTACATCGCCGACCTCGTCGGCCTGATCCTCGTACCCGGCTTCACGCCCGTCTTCGGCCTGTTCGGATTCGTCGGCGAGACCGCAATGATCTTCTGGCTCCTGATCAGGGGCCGCAAACTCCCCGCATGTGCGTCATTCGACGCTGAGTTGCGGAAAAAGTACCTTCCCGAGGCCGCGGAAGGTACTTTTTCCGAAAGTCAACGGCATCCGTTGGCGAATGGGGGGCCCGGCGCACCCGCTAGCGTGGGGCCATGACACTGACGTCCCCGTTCTCGCCGTTCTCTGCCCTCGATGACTACATCGCGCTCCCCCGGGTGGAAGGCCTCGCGCTCTCGCCCGACGGCCGGCGGGTGGTGCTCACGGTCGCCACGCTCTCCCGCGACCGCACCGGCTATGACCGCGCGCTCTGGTCCGTGCCCGCCGACGGCTCCGGGACGCCCGCCCGGCTGACGCGCTCCGCCAAGGGGGAATCCGGCGTTGCCTTCACCGGGTCCGGGGACATCCTCTTCGTCTCCGGGCGCCCCGATGCCGACGCCGAGAAAGACACCGAGGCCGCCCAATTGTGGGTGCTCCCCGCCGCCGGCGGCGAGGCCCGCGCGGTCACCCGCCTGGCCGGCGGCGTGTCCGGAATCGCCGCCACGGCGACAGCCTCGGACACGATCGTGATCGCTGCGAACCTGCTCGTCAGCGCGACCGACCTCGAGGCCGACGCCACGGCGCGCGCCCTGCGCAAGGACAAGAAGGTCGCCGCCATCCTGCACGAAAGCTACCCGGTGCGGTACTGGGACCAGGACCTCGGTCCCGCCGAACCGCACCTGTTCTCACTCGACCTGTCCGCGCTCGAGGACGTCCTGGCGGCTTCGACCCCCGAATCGGCCGGCTCGGACAAGAAAACGGATGCTCCCGCCCCCTACCCGGTGGACCTCCCGCGCCCCAGGGACCTCACCCCCGGCCCCGGCCGCTCGGGCGACACCGCCGGGGCGGACCTCACTCCCGACGGCCGCACCCTGATCGCCGCACTGCGAGCGCAGGAGCAGCGCTCCGGCCGTTCCATCCTCGTGTCGATCGACCTGGAATCCGGCGTGCAGACCGTGCTCTTCGACGAAGAGCACGTGGGCTTCGAGGCCCCGGCAGTCAGCCGCGACGGCCGCAGCATCGCGTTCGTGCGCGCCGAGGACAGCACCCCCGAGGGCCCCGCCGACCGGGAGATCTGGGTTGCCGACATCGACGGCGGCAACCCCCGCCGCCTCGCCCAGGGCTGGGACCGCTGGGCCTCGAGCCTGATCTTCGACGCCGACGACGAGGCCCTCGTCGTCACGGCCGACCACGACGGCCGCGGCCCCGTGTTCCGTGTGCCGCTCGACGGTTCGGCCGTGCGACGGGTGACGACCGACGAGTTCAGCTACACCGACGTGGCCGTCGACGCGGCAACCGGAGACCTCGTGGCGCTGCGGTCCTCGTGGACGGCGCCGTCGCATCCGGTTCGGATCAATCGGTCCGGAAAGGTCACCGTGCTCGCGACGCCGGCGACGCTGCCGGCCGCCCCGGGCACGATCACCGAGGTCGAGACGTCGGCCGAGGATGGCGCGCGGGTTCGGGCCTGGCTGCTGCTGCCCGAGGGGGCCTCGGCCGAGCATCCGGCGCCGCTGCTGCTCTGGATCCACGGCGGCCCGCTGAACAGCTGGAACGCCTGGAGCTGGCGGTGGAGCCCGCTGCTCGCGGTAGCTCGGGGCTACGCGGTGCTGCTGCCCGACCCCGCGCTCTCGACCGGTTACGGGCTCGACTTCATCGCCCGCGGCTGGGATGCCTGGGGCGCCAAGCCGTACACCGACCTCCTGGCGATCACGGATGCCGCGGAGGCCCGCGCCGACATCGACGCCGCGAAGACCGCCGCGATGGGCGGCTCGTTCGGCGGGTACATGGCGAACTGGGTCGCCGGGCACACCGACCGGTTCAGCGCCATCGTCAGCCACGCGAGCCTGTGGGCGCTCGACCAGTTCAACGGGACGACGGACAGCTCGCACTACTGGCAGAGCATCTTCTCGCCGCAGGGCATGATCGACAACTCGCCGCACCACAGCGTGCGCGAGATCGCGACGCCGATGCTCGTCATCCACGGCGACCACGACTACCGGGTGCCGATCGGCGAAAGCCTGCGGCTGTGGTCCGAACTCGCCGAGCATCACGCCGAGCCCGACGGGAGCACTCGGCACAAGTTCCTGTACTTCCCCGACGAGAACCACTGGGTGCTGAAGCCCCAGCACGCCGTCGTCTGGTACGAAACGGTGTTCGCCTTCCTCGACCAGCACGTGCACGGGGCGGCGTGGAAGCGGCCGGAGTTGCTCGGCTGAGCGCCCCGGGCCGGACGGAGTCGCCCCCTCGCGGAATCACTCGGTTCAGTTGCGGAGAAAGTACCTTCGTTTCGACATTGAAGGCACTTTCTCCGCAACTCAACCTGAACCTCGGCGGTTCACGGAACGGTCAGCGCGGCTGCATCCGGATGGCGCCGTCGAGCCGGATGGTCTCGCCGTTGAGCATGGGGTTCTCGACGATGTGGCGCACGAGGGCCGCATATTCGGACGGGTCGCCGAGCCGGGACGGATGCGGCACCTGCGCGCCGAGGGAGTCCCGCACCTCCTGCGCCATGCCCTGCATCATCGGGGTGTCGAAGATGCCCGGCGCGATGGTCATCACCCGGATGAACGACTGGGCGAACTCGCGGGCGAGCGGCAGGGTCATCGCGGCCACCCCGCCCTTGGACGCCGCGTAGGCGGCCTGCCCGATCTGGCCGTCGAAGGCCGCGACCGACGCGGTGTTCACGATCACGCCGCGCTCGGATGCTCCCTGTCCGGTTCCGCCGAGCGGTTCCGTCTGTTGCATGGCGGCGGCGGCCAGCCGGATCACGTTGAACGTGCCGACGAGGTTGATCCGGATGGCGCGTTCGAAGTCCTCCAGCGGCAGCGGGCCGCCCCGGCCGACCGTGCGCGCGCCGGGGGCTATGCCGGCGCAGTTGACGACGATCCGCAGCGGGGCCAGCGCGGTCGCGGCATCCACCGCGGCCTGAACGTCGGCCGGGTTGGTCACGTCTCCCGGAGCGAAGACGGCGCGACCGCCGAAATCGGCGGCGATCCGCTCGCCCGGCGACCCGGGGAGGTCGAGCAGCACCACAATGGCGCCGGCCTCGTGCAGGGCCGTCGCGGTGGCCAGGCCGAGGCCGGAGGCGCCTCCGGTGACGAGGGCGGAGCATGCGTCGATCTGCATGGGGTTAGAGCCTTTCGATAATGGTGGCGTTGGCCATGCCGCCGCCTTCGCACATTGTCTGGAGGCCGAAGCGGCCGCCGGTGGCTTCGAGGTGGTTCAGCAGGGTGCCGAGCAGGCGCGTGCCGGAGGAGCCGAGCGCGTGGCCGAGGGCGATCGCGCCGCCGCGCGGGTTGAGCCGCTCCGGGTCGGCGTGCAGGTCCTGGAGCCAGGCCAGCGGCACGGAGGCGAAGGCCTCGTTGACCTCGTAGGCATCGAGGTCGTCGATGCCGAGGCCCGCGCGGTCGAGGATGCGGCGGGTCACCGGGATCACGCCGGTGAGCATGAGCAGGGGGTCGCTGCCGGTGACCGCGAAGCTGTGGAAGCGAGCGCGGGGGGTGAGGCCGAGCTGTTCGGCGCGGGCGGCGCTCATGATCAGCGCGGCGGATGCGCCGTCGGTCAGCGGGGAGGAATTGCCGGCGGTGATCTGCCAGTCGAGGTCGGGGAAGCGCTCGGCGAGGGCGTCGGTGCGGAAGGCCGGCTGGAGGCCGGCCAGGGATTCGACGGTGGTGCCGGCCCGGACGGTTTGGTCGAGGCTGACCACGCTGCCGTCCGGCGTGGTCACCGGCACGATCTCGCGGGCGAAGTCGCCGCGCCCGGCCGCGGCCGCGGCGAGCCGGTGCGAGCGGGCGGCGAAGGCGTCGAGCCCCTGCCGGCCGAGGCCCCACTTCTCGTTGATCAGCTCGGCCGAGACGCCCTGGCTGACCAGGCCCTCCGGGTAGCGCTCGCGGAGGAGCTCGCCGTAGGGGTCCTTTCCGCCGAGGGAGGAGCCGAGCGGCGCCCGGCTCATCGATTCGACGCCGCAGGCGATGACGATGTCGTAGCTGCCGGCGATCACGCCCTGGGCGGCGAAGGTGGCGGCCTGCTGGCTGGAGCCGCACTGCCGGTCGATCGTGACGGCGGGGACGGAGTCGGGGAAGCCCGCGGCGAGCAGCGCGGTGCGGGTGATGTTGAAGCCCTGTTCGCCGGCCTGGCTGACGCATCCGCCGATCACGTCGTCGACGAGGGCCGGATCGAGGCCGTTGCGGCTGACCAGCTCGCCCAGCACGCCCGCGAGCAGGTCGGCGGGGTGCACGCCGGAGAGGGCGCCGCCCGGCTTGCCGCGGCCCGACGGGGTGCGGACGACATCCACGATTACGGCTTCGTTGCTCATGTCCCCAGCCTAGGACACCCCCGCGAAACCGCAGTTGTGCGCGCTAAACGGGCGTTTTAACGCGCACAACTGCGGTTTCGCGGGGGGTCGGGACTAGTCGGAGAGGGCCCACATGGCGACGGCGCTGGCCGCGGCCACGTTGAGCGAGTCGATGCCGTGCTTCATCGGGATCTGCACCACGGTGTCGGATGCCGCGAGCGCCTCGTCGGTGAGCCCGTGCCCCTCGGCGCCGAGCACGAGGGCGAGCCGCTCGTGCGCGCGGCCGTCGAAGTCACGCAGGCTCACGGCATCCGGGGTCAGGGCGAGCGCGGCCACATGAAAGCCGTGCCGGGTCAGCAGCCCGCGGGTGGCCGGCCAGTCGCCGACTCGGGTCCACGGCACCTGCAGCACGGTGCCCATCGAGACCCGGATGGCGCGGCGGTAGAACGGGTCGGAGCAGCGCGGCGTGACCAGGATGGCGTCGGCGCCGATCGCGCCGGCCGAGCGGAAGATGGCCCCGACGTTGGTGGGATCGGCGACGTCCTCGAGGATGACGATGCGCCGGGCGCCGGCGAGCAGCTCGTCCGGGTCGGGCAGGGCCGGCCGGTGCATCGAGGCAATCAGGCCGCGGTGCAGGATGTACCCGGTCAGCTCCGCGAGCAGCTCCCCCGGCCCGACGAAAACCGCAACGTCTGCGGCCCGATCGCCGAGGGCGGCCAGGGCCTCCTCGGCCGAGCCGCCGAGGGCGAGCACCGAGCGCGGCTGGTGCCCGGCCCGGAGCGCCCGCTCGAAGACGAGCAACGACTCGGCGAGGTACAGCCCGTGTTCGGTGCCGCGGGCCTTCTTGAGCGCCACATCGGTCAGGTGCGCGTAGTCGGCCAGCCGCGGGTCGCTGAGCTCTGTGATCTCGATGACGGGCATCCGCAAAGTCTAGGCCGCGGCCCACGCGCCCCCTCGTGCCCGCCGGCCGTTGTGGCCAACTCAGGAGAATCCGTTCCCGCGGGTCCCCAGTCCGCGGACCAGCGCGGCAAGTTCCGGATGCGACACCGATTCTCCTGAGTTAGCCACACACACACGGACACGGACACGCGGACACACACAGCCGGAGCTCCCGCGCGGTGCGCGGGAGCTCCTCAGGGTGGGGCGGGGCGGGTCTAGACGGTGAAGGGATCGGGCGTGAGCGTGTACTTCGTCGAGAGGTACTCGTGGATGCCCTCGAAGCCGCCCTCACGGCCGAGGCCCGACTGCTTGACCCCGCCGAACGGGGCGGCCGCGTTGGAGATGACGCCCATGTTGAGCCCCATCATGCCGGTCTGCAGGCGCTCAATCATCCGCTGCCCGCGGGCCAGGTCCTTCGTGAACACGTAGCTGATCAGCCCGAATTCGGTGTCGTTGGCGATCCGCACCGCGTCATCCTCGTCGACGAACGGGATGATCGACAGCACCGGCCCGAAGATCTCTTCGCGCAGGATGTCGCTGCCGGCCTTCACCCCGCTGATCACGGTGGGCTGGTAGAAGGTGCCGACGCCCTCGATCGCGGAGCCGCCGGTGAGCAGCGTGGCGCCGCGCCGGACGGCGTCCTGCACGAGCGTGTCGGCTTTCGCGACGGCGTCGTCGTTGATCAGCGGGCCGATCGTGACGCCGTCTTCGGTGCCGCGCCCGACGGTGAAGCCGTTCACGCGCTCCGTGACGCGGCGCGCGAATTCCTCGGCGATGGAGGCGTGCACGACGAACCGGTTCGCGGCGGTGCAGGCCTGGCCGATGTTGCGGAACTTGGCCATGATCGCCCCGTCAACGGCCCGGTCGAGGTCTGCGTCCTCGAACACGATGAACGGGGCGTTGCCGCCGAGCTCCATCGAGGTGCGCAGCACGCCCTGGGCGGACTGCTGGATGAGCTTCTGGCCGACGGCGGTCGAGCCGGTGAAGGAGAGCTTGCGCAGCCGCGGGTCGGCAATGATCGGCCCGGCCACGGCCGAGGAGGTCGAGGTCGTGATCACATTGACGACACCGGCCGGAAGACCGACCTCTTCGAACAGTTTGACCAGGTAGAGGGTGGTCAGCGGGGTGAGCTCGGCCGGCTTGATGACGACCGTGCAGCCGGCGGCGAGCGCCGGGGCGATCTTCCGGGTCGCCATGGCGAGCGGGAAGTTCCACGGGGTGATCAGGAAGCTCGGCCCCACCGGGTGCTGGGTGACGATCATCCGGCCGGTGCCCTCGGGGTTGGTGCCGTAGCGGCCGCTGATCCGCACGGCCTCCTCGCTGAACCAGCGCAGGAACTCGCCGCCGTAGGCGACCTCGCCGTGCGCCTCGGCCAGCGGCTTGCCCATCTCGAGCGTCATCAGCATCGCGAACTCGTGCTTGCGCTCCTGCAGCAGGTCGAACGCGCGGCGCAGGATCTCGCCGCGCACCCGCGGCGGGGTGGCGGCCCAGCTGTCCTGAGCCTCCACGGCGGCGTCGAGTGCGGCGGCGCCGTCTTCGACCCGGGCGTCGGCGATCGTCTTGATCACCTTGCCCGTGGCGGGGTCGAACACCTGGAGCGTGCCGCCATCGGCAGCCGGTACCCACCGGCCGTTGATGTACAGCTCGTTGGGTACCTGCGCGAGCAATTCGGATTCTGAAATGTGCAACACAATGCCTCCTCGGAAAGTCTGCTTCAAATCTAGCCGGTCTGAGCAAGAACTTCGCCCGGCCGCAGCGGAAGAGAGTCGTCTCGGTGACTGACGACGACGGATTCCGCGGCAGCCGGACGAAAATACGCTCAGAACCGCTGCATTCGGTCCGTGCCGGCCCGCACTTCGCGGATGCGCGCACGTTCCGGCGGTCGATCACCGGGCGCCGAGAGTCGCCGTTCCTGCCGACAGTCGCCGTTGCACCGGGGATTCTCGGCGTAATCGGCGATTCTCGGCGAGGGGATCCACCGGCGGCTCGAGCGCGGATGATATACGATCTGTGATACGTTGGCCGGATCGTATCGGAGATACAAGGGAGTATTCCATGGCAGTGACGCCTCGATCGGTAGCGACCACCAGATCATGCTGATTCCACAGGTTCCGGGTGCCGGCGAACACGGCACCGGGGGTGCGCCGGGCAAGATCATTGCCGTGCACCTCAACTACCCGAGCCGCGTCGCCCAGCGCGGCCGCACTCCGGAGCAGCCCGGGTATTTCCTCAAGCCGGCCACCTCGCTCGCCGTGAGCGGGGCTCCGGTCGAACGCCCGGCCGGATGCGAGCTGCTCGCCTTCGAGGGAGAGATCGCGCTGGTCATCGGGCGCCTCACCCGCCGCGTCACACCCGAGGAGGGCTGGGCGGCCGTCTCGCACGTCACCGCGGCCAACGACCTGGGCGTCTACGACCTGCGCCACGCCGACAAGGGCTCGAACCTGCGCTCCAAGGGCGGCGACGGCTTCACCCCGCTCGGCCCGGTCTTCCTTCCCGCCGAGGGGCTCGACCCGGCCGGCCTGCGCCTGCGCACCTGGGTCAACGGCGAGCTCGTGCAGGACGACACGACCGCCGACCTGCTCTTTCCGTTCGGCCGGCTGGTGGCCGACCTCTCCCAGCTGATCACGCTCGAGCCCGGGGACGTCATCCTCACCGGAACCCCGGCCGGGTCATCCGTTGTCTCGCCCGGCGACGTCGTCGAGGTCGAAGTGGATGCCCCCGACGCCCCCGGCGCGCCGACAACGGGCCGCCTCGTCACCCCCATCACCGGGGGCGCCGTGCCGCTGGCCGCGTGGGGCGCCGGGCCCAGGGTCGACGACCTGCAGCGCGCCGAGGCCTGGGGCTCGGCCGAGGCCGCCGGCCTCGTGCCGGCGGCTGCCCCCGCGGACGCGCCGGCGGATGCCCCGGCCGCGTTCACCCTCACGCCCGAGCTCATCGCCCGGATCAACAGCGTCGGCACGGCCACCCTCAGCTCCCAGCTGCGTAAGCGCGGCCTGAACAACGTGTCCATCGACGGGCTCCGGTCGACCCGGCCGGAGGCCCGCCTCGTCGGCCGCGCCCGCACGCTGCGCTACATCCCGAACCGGGAAGACCTGTTCGAGTCCCACGGCGGCGGGTACAACGCCCAGAAACGCGCCTTCGACGGGCTCGGCCCGGGCGACGTGCTGGTGATGGAGGCCCGCGGCGAGCGCGGCACGGGCACGGTCGGCGACATCCTCGCCCTGCGCGCCCAGGTGCGCGGCGCCGCCGGCCTCGTCACCGACGGCGGCGTGCGCGACCTCGTGGCCGTCTCCGCCCTGGACATCCCCACCTACCACGCCGGCGGGCACCCGGCCGTGCTCGGGCGCCGCCACGTTCCCTGGGACGTGGACGTGACCGTCGCCTGCGGCGGCACATCGGTGCAGCCCGGCGACGTCATCGTCGGCGATGCCGACGGGCTGCTCGTCATCCCGCCGCACCTGGTCGAGGAAGTCGTCACCGCGGGGATCGAACAGGAACGCGAGGAAACGTTCATCGCCGCCATGGTCGCCGCCGGCGAGGGCGTCGACGGCCTGTACCCGATGAACGCGGCCTGGCGGGCACGCTACCTGGAGGCGCGGGACGCATGAGCGCCTCGGATGCCGCCGGCGTGAGCAAGTCCCAGCTCGCCTACGGGTGGATCCGGGAGCGCATCGCCGACGGCCGGTTCAGCCCGGGCTACCGGCTCGTGCTCGGCCAGATCGCCGGCGACCTCGGGGTCAGCGCGGTTCCGGTGCGCGAGGCCATCCGGAAACTCGAGGCCGAGGGCCTGATCACCTTCGAACGCAATGTGGGCGCCCAGGTGGCCATGCTGAACGCCGCCGAGTACGAAGTCACCATGCAGACGCTCGGCCTGGTCGAGGGGTACGCCACCGCCCTGGCCGCCCCCACGATCAGCGTCGTCACCCTGCGCAAGGCCAGGGCCGTGAACCAGGCGATGCGGGAGAACCTCACCCACTTCGAACCGGCCAGCTTCACCCGGCTGAACGCCGAATTCCACACGCTCCTGTTCGAGACCTGTCCCAACCCGCACATCCTCGACCTGGTGCACCGCGGCTGGACGCGCCTGAACGCGCTGCGCAGCTCGACCTTCAGCTTCGTGCCGGGCCGGGCCCCCGAATCCGTCGCCGAGCACGACGCGCTGCTCGACCTGATCGAGGGCGGGGCGGACCCGCTCGACATCGAGCTCTGCGCCCGCAACCACCGCCTGTCCACCCTCGACGCCTTCCTCGCCCACCACGCGTAACACCGATCCGGGCAGCACGCAGGCACCGGATCAGAGAGCAGAGACAATGAAGTTCCGCAGCAATCCAGCCCAGATCAAGGGCTCCATCGCGCCCCTGATGTCGCCGTTCACCGCGGACGGGGCCGTCGACCACGCGGGCCTGGTCAACCTCGTGAACTGGCAGCTGGCATCCGGCACCCACGGAATCTCGATCGGCGGCTCGACCGGCGAGCCCAGCTCGCAGACCATCGCCGAGCGCGCCGACGCCATCCGCACGGTCGCCGCCGCGATCGACGACCGGGTGCCGTTCATGCCCGGCACCGGCTCGGCCAAGCTCGACGAGACCCTCGAGCTCACCGCTGCCGCGCAGGATGCCGGCGTCGACGCCGCCCTGATCATCACGCCGTACTACGCCCGCCCCACCCAGGAGGCGCTCTACGTCTGGTACAAAACGGTCGCCGAGGAGTTCCCCGACCTGCCGATCGTGGCCTACAACGTGCCCAGCCGCACCGCTGTCGACATCGGCCCGGAGACCATCGCGCGCCTCTACCGCGATTTCGACAACTTCGTCGGCGTCAAGGAGACGACCAAGGACTTCGAGCACTTCTCCCGGGTGCTCCAGCTCTGCGGTCCCGACCTGCTGGTCTGGAGCGGCATCGAGCTGCTCTGCCTGCCGTTGCTCGCCCTCGGCGGCGTCGGCTACATCAGCGCCACCTCGAACATCGCCCCGGTCGCCCACGTCGAGATGTACAACGCGTGGATCGAAGGCGACATCGAACGCGCACGGGAGATCCACTACGGCCTGCACCCGCTCGTCGACCTGCTCTTCGTCGAGACCAACCCGGCACCGGGCAAATGGGTGCTCGAGCAGCGCGGCCTGATCGCATCCGGTTTCGTGCGCCCGCCGCTGATCACGCCGACGCCTGAAGGCATCGAAAAAATGACCAGGCTGCTGGCCGCGGGCGAGAAATACCTCTCCCCGGTCGACGGCTTCACCGTGAAGGGAGCATGACCATGCCCGACCCCGCCTCCGCCGCCGCCCGCGCGGCCCAGATGCACGCCGCGCCCACCCACCACGCGGCCGCCGCCCACTACATCCCGGAGAACCTGCCGACCCGAATCCAGCACTTCATCGACGGCGAGTTCGTCGACAGCGCGTCGGGGAAGACGTTCGACGTGCTCGACCCGGTGTCGAACCGGAGCTACGCCACGGCCGCCGCCGGGCAGGCGGAGGACATCGACCTGGCCGTCGCCGCGGCGACGCGCGCGTTCACCGACGGGCCCTGGCCCCGGATGCTCCCCCGCGCCCGCGCGCAGGTGCTGAACCGCATCGCCGAAGCGATCGAGGCGCAGGATGCCCGGCTGGCCGAACTCGAAACCTTCGACACCGGGCTGCCGATCACGCAGGCCCTCGGCCAGGCGCACCGCGCGGCCGAGAACTTCCGCTTCTTCGCCGACCTGATCGTGGCCCAGGCCGACGACACGTACAGCGTGCCGGGGCGGCAGATCAACTACGTCAACCGCAAGCCGGTCGGTGTCGCCGGCCTGATCACCCCGTGGAACACCCCGTTCATGCTGGAGAGCTGGAAGCTCGCCCCCGCGCTGGCCTCCGGCTGCACCGTCGTGCTCAAGCCGGCCGAGTTCACTCCGCTGTCGGCGAGCCTGTGGGCGGAGATCTTCGCCGCCGCCGGGCTGCCCGCCGGGGTGTTCAACCTGGTCAACGGGATCGGCGAGGAGGCCGGCGACGCGCTGGTGAAGCATCCGGGCGTCCCCCTGATCTCGTTCACCGGCGAGACCACGACCGGCCAGCTGATCTACCGCAACTGCGCCGCGAACCTCAAGGGCATGTCGATGGAGCTCGGCGGCAAGTCGCCCGCCGTCGTCTTCGCCGACGCCGACCTCGACGCGGCGATCGACTCGACCCTGTTCGGTGTCTTCTCGCTCAACGGCGAGCGCTGCACCGCCGGCAGCCGCATCCTGGTCGAGGCCAGCATCTACGAGGACTTCTGCGCCCGCTTCGCGGCGCGCGCCCAGCAGATCGTGGTCGGCGACCCGCACGACCCGAAGACCGAGGTGGGCGCGCTCGTGCACCCCGAGCACTTCGCCAAGGTGATGAGCTACGTGGAGCTCGGCAAGTCCGAGGGCCGCCTGCTCGCCGGCGGTGGACGGCCGGCCGGCCTGCCGGAGGGCAACTACGTGGCGCCGACGGTGTTCGCGGATGTCGCCCCGACGGCGCGGATCTTCCAGGAGGAGATCTTCGGCCCGGTCGTGACGATCACCCCGTTCGACACCGACGCGGAGGCCCTCGAACTGGCCAACGGCGTGAAGTACGGGCTGGCAGCCTACCTCTGGACCTCGGACCTCACCCGCGCGCACACCTTCGCGCACGCGGTCGAGGCCGGCATGGTCTGGCTGAACTCGCACAACGTGCGGGACCTCCGCACGCCGTTCGGCGGGGTGAAGGCCTCCGGTCTCGGCCACGAGGGCGGCTACCGGTCGATCGACTTCTACACCGACCAGCAGGCCGTGCACATCTCGCTCGGCGTCGTGCACACCCCCCGCTTCGGCGCGCGCTAGCCGCCGCTCGGGCTGTGAGGGGCCGCATATCGACCTTCATTGCCGTCAGGAAGGTCGATATGCGACCCCTCACGGACGGGGCCCCGTCCCGCACCGTCACGAACCCACTCAACGAGGAGACCTCCCATGAACCCCCAGCCCACCTCCACCCCGCCGGACATCATCCGCGCCGCCTACGCGGAGCTGATCGTGACCGACCTCGCCGAGTCCCGCGCGTTCTACGTGGGCGTGCTCGGGCTCGTCGTCACCTACGAGGACGACGAGGCCATCTACCTGCGCGCCTTCGAGGAATACCTGCACCACTCCCTGGTGCTGCGCCTCGGCCCGGTCGCCGCCCTCGCCGCCCTCGCCTACCGGGTGCGGTCGCAGGACGAGGTCGCGGTCGCGGCCGACTATTACCGCGAGCTCGGCGCCCGCGTCGAGCCACGCCCGGCCGGCGCGACCCGCGGCGTCGGCGAGGCGGTCAGGGTCGAGGATCCGCTGGGCTTCCCGGTCGAGTTCTTCTACGACTCCGAGCACGTCGAACGTTTCACCCGCCGCTACGACGTGCACGGTGCCGGGGCGATCTCCCGCCTCGACCACTTCAACGTGATGACCCCCGACGTCGAGGCCGCCCGCGCCTACCACGAGGGCCTCGGCTTCACCGTGTCCGAGGACATCCAGGATGCCGAGGGCACCACCTACGCCGCGTGGATGTACCGCAAGCCCACCGTGCACGACGTCGCCCTCACCGGCGGCGACGGCCCGCGCCTGCACCACATCGCCTTCGCCACGCACGAGCAGCACCAGATCCTGCACATCTGCGACCACCTCGGAGCCCTGCGCCAGTCGGACAAGATCGAGCGCGGTCCGGGCCGGCACGGCGTCTCGAACGCGTTCTACCTGTACCTGCGCGACCCCGACGGGCACCGGATCGAGATCTACACGCAGGATTACTACACCGGCGACCCGGACAACCCCACCCTCACCTGGGACGTGCACGACAACCAGCGCCGCGACTGGTGGGGCAACCCGGTCGTGCCCAGCTGGTACAGCGAGGCATCCGCCGTGCTCGACCTGGACGGCGTCGTGCGCCCCCTGGTCGCGCGCACCGAGCCGGCCGAGGCGGCCGTCACGATCGGCGCCGACGGCTTCTCGTACACCCGCGAGGGCGAGCCGAGCCCCGAGTACAAGCTCGGCCACCAGCTCTAACCCGTCCCCCATTCCCCATCCCCCATCCCCGTCCCCCGTCCCCACCCCACATCCCCGCGAGACCGCGAGACCGCAGTTGTGCGCGCTATGACGCACGTTTAACGCGCACAACTGCTGTTTCGCGGGAAAGAAGGGCGGGGAAAAAAAGGGGGGGGGTATGGGGAAGGGGGAAGGGGTCAGGCGGGAAGGGGTCAGGCGAGGAAGGCCAGCGCGGCCTGCTTGAACTCGCGGGAGGTCAGGGCGTTGATGTGGCCGCGGCCGGCGAGTTCCAGGTACTCCGAACCGCGCGCCCGCGCGATCTCCGCCACCCCGGCCGGGATCGTGTCGGCCCCGCCGGCGACGTAGAGCACCGGGATTCCCGGCGGCACGTCGAGCGTGGCGCCCGCGACTCCCTGCACGCAGGCCATGAGCGCGTCCCGGTCGGCACCGGCCTGGATCGCCGCGCCGAGCACGGCCGCGATCGTCGGGTCGGCCGGCAGGTCGCCGTGGGTGACGAAGCGGCGCACCGCGTCCGGGTCCCAGGTTTCGAAGAGTTCCAGCGGCCCGGCCCCGCCGAGCACGACCCGCCGCACCCGCTCGGGCGCCAGCTGGGTGAGGGCCGCGGCGACGCGCGAGCCCATCGAGTAGGCGATGACGTCGACCTGGTCGAGTTCGAGCGCGTCGAGCACGGCGACGAGGTCGGCCGCGAGCTGGCGCGGCGCGTAGTCGGCCGCGCGGCGGGGAGCATCGCTGCGCCCGTGGCCGCGCAGGTCGGGGGTGATCACGCCGCGTCCGGCATCCGTGATCGCGCGCACCCAGCCGGGGGTCGACCAGGTGACCGCGGCCGTCGACGCGAAGCCGTGCACGAGGAGGATGGGGCGCTCCCCCGGCACGTAGTCGTAGGCGATCCTCACGCCGTCGAGGCGCCGGGCTAATTCGGCCACCGCTACCGGACGCTCACTCAGCGGCACCTACTCGACCATGTCAGACGTGGCGAGGGCGGCGCCCAGGTGAGCCATTTCGGCCAGGGCCGCCTCGCTCGTGTCCGCCGAGACCCCGGCGACCAGGTCGGTGAGCACGCGCACGTGCTGGCCGTGCTCGAGCGCGTCGACGACCGAGGCGCGCACGCAGTAGTCGGTGGCGAGGCCGACGACGTCGACATCCGTCACGCCGTTGGCGATCAGCAGTTCGCCGGTCTTGTCCCCGCCCTCGGAGACGCCGTCGAAGATGGAGTACCCCGGGGAGCCCTGTCCCTTGCGGATGTGGATGGTCTCCTCGGGCAGCAACAGGGCCGCGTGGTAGTCGGCGCCCGGCGTGCCCGCGACGCAGTGCACCGGCCAGGTGGTGCTGAAGTCGGGCTCGCCCGCCGCGGCGAAGTGGCCCGCATTGTCACTGTCGGCATCGTGCCAGTCGCGCGACGCGAAGACGACGTCGTAGGCGTTCGGATGCGCCGCCAGCAGTTCGGTCACCGCCGAAGCCACGGCGCCGCCGCCCGCCACAGCGAGCGCGCCGCCCTCGGTGAAGTCGTTCTGCACGTCGATGATGAACAGTGCCCTGGTCACGGATTTCTCCTTCGCTTCAGTTGTTCGAGAGGTTGTCGCCGCAGCGGAAGAACCCCGTCGTAATGGTATCGATGGCCTGCTTCGCATTATCGCTCACATCACCCAGCGCGTATACGGCGAAGGTCAGCGGGGTGCCGTCGGCGGCGTGGATGATGCCCGAGAGCGTGTACCCGGTGTCGATCCAGCCGGTCTTCGCGAAGACCGCACCGTCGGCGGCCGAGTTGGCGCCGGCGAACCGGTCGCTGTAGGAGAGCGACCCGGTGCGCCCGGCGACGGGGAGGCCGTCGGCGATGACGCCCAGGCTGCCCTCGCGCCGGTGGACCTTCACGAACAGGCGGGTCAGGTAGGCCGGGGCGACCGCGTTGTCGACGCTCAGGCCGGAGCCGTCCTTGATCACGATCCCGGTCGTGTCGATGCCGTACGGCTCGAGACCGTCGACGATGCTCTGCTGCAGCGCGTCGAACGTGTTCCCGGCGCCGGATGTCACCGCGACGAGCCGGGCGAGCATCTCGGCGACGGCGTTGTCCGAGACGATCAGCGACTCTTCACCAGGGTGGATACCGGCTGGGACGACACCGCGGCGAGCTTCGCGGCGCCGGAGGGGGCGGTGCCCCGGCTGATCGACACTCCGCCGCCGAGGGCGTCGGCGAAGGCCTGCCCGGCCCGGCCGATCGGGTCCTCGCTGCGCGGCGAGGTGCCCCGGTACGGGTCCTCGCGGTCGCCGTCGACCTGCAGCGCGGTGATTTCGGGCATGTAGCCGGCCGCCAGTTCCGTGCGCGCCCAGCCGGGCTGCCAGCCGGGGCCGCCGAAGAGCGAGGCGTCGAGCACGAGCGAGGTGATCGGCGTGCCGGGGTGCGCCGCGGTCCACGCAGCGGCGGTCTGCCTGGCCAGCTCGTCGAGGTGCGCGGCGCCGGCGTAGACGGATTCGTTGCCCGACGGCGTGCGGGACAGCGTCACGTCTCCCCCGCCGACGAGCACCACCTGGCCCGGTTCGCTGCCGGCGACGACGGTGGTCGTGGCCCGGTAGTCCGGTCCGAGCACGCTGAGCGCGGCGGCGCTCGTGAGCACCTTGAGCACGCTGGCCGTGCGGGTGGCGGTGCGTCCGCCGCGGTCGAAGAGCACCTCGCCGGTTTCCGCGTTGACCACCTGCGCCTGGAAGTCGGCGAGTCGGGGATCAGCGGCGAGGCCGGCCACCGAGCAGGTGCGGAGGCGCCCCGGGACGGTGGTGGCGGCAGGGACGGGACGGGCCGTCGGCTGCTGCGGCTGCGCGCTCGCGGCGGGCACGGCCGCGGTGGGACTCACGGCGGCCACGGGCCTCCGGCCGGCGGCCCCGGCGCCGACGGCGACCATGGCGCCTCCGAGCAGGGCGAACAGGGCGGCCCCGGCGGCGACCCGCACGGCTGCGCGGTGCCGGGCGAGGAACGACCGACCGGCGTGGGCCGACCGGCCGGCGCGGGCCGACCGGCGGTCGAGCGGGGGATCCGGTTCGTTCACCCCAGCATGCTAGCCGCCCGGCCTGACCGATTCCCAGCGTCGGCCGGCCCAGCGGAAATGGGCCCCGGGGCAACGGGCCCTCAGACCGGGAGCGATTCCAGCCGGCGGTGTTCCAGCCACTCGTCGAGCACGTCGGCGGGGAGGGCCTTCGAGAGGAAGAAACCCTGCGCGTGGTCGCAGCCCTGTCGCACCAGGGCGTCGTAGGCATCCGCGTCTTCGACGCCCTCGGCCACCATCCGCAGGCCCAGGCTGTGCGCGAGGTGGATGGTGGACGACACGAGCGCGGCGGCCCGGAGGTCATCGGCCATGGGGATGACGAATGAGCGGTCCAGCTTGAGCTCGTCGATGGGCAGGTCCCTCAGGTAGGCCAGGGAGCTGTAGCCGGTGCCGAAGTCGTCGACGGCCAGACGGATGCCGCCCGCACTCAACTCGGTCAGGATCGCCCGGGCGCGCTCCCGGTCGGCCATCAGGAATTCCTCGGTGATTTCGAGCATGAGGGCGGATGCCGGCAGTCGCCTGGCCGCGATCATTCCGATCACGCGCTGCGGCAGGTCCGCGTCGACGAGCGAACTCGCCGACAGGTTGACGGCGACCGTCATCGGCCGGCCCTCGGCCTCCCAGACCGCGGCCTGGTCCAGCGCCTTTTCGAGCACCACCTCGGTCATCCAGTGCATCAGGCCGGCCTCCTCCACGAGCACGAGGAACGCTTCGGGGTAGAGCAGGCCGCGGGCCGGGTGCTTCCACCGGACGAGGGCTTCCACCCCGTGCACGGTGCCGGTGGTGAGGTCGATTTTGGGTTGGTAATGCAGCACGAGCTGGTCGTCGCGCAGGGCGATGCGCAACTCCTCCAGGGTGCGGAGACGGTCGTCGCCGTGGCTGTTGTCGACGCTCATGTAGATGTGATGGCCGCTGCGCGCCGCCTTGGCCTTGTACATCGCCATGTCGGCCTTGCGCAGGAGCACCTTGAGGTCGTCGCCCTGGTCGGGAGACAGGGCGATCCCGATGCTGACGTCGACCTGCAGCGCGATCCCCTCCAGCGTGAACGACTCGGCCAGCGCCGCGCGCAGCTTCACGGCCACGGCCACGGCCTGGTCCCGGCCCGCGTTGTCGAGGAACACCGCGAATTCGTCGCCGCCCAGCCGCGCCAGCAGGTCACGGCCGCGAAGGTGCGTCGACAATCGAACACCCACTTGCACCAGGAGCCGGTCGCCGACGTCGTGGCCGAGGCTGTCGTTGACCTCCTTGAACCGGTCCAGGTCCAGCAGCAGCAGTGCGCTGTGCCCGTCCTGGCGTGATGCCAGGCGCTCGGGGACATCCGCGTAGAGCGCCCGGCGGTTCGGCAGCCCGGTCAGGTCATCCGTGAGCGCCTGCCGACGCAGGTCGGCCATTTTGACCAGCTGACGGAAGGCCAGCTGGGTGCGAACCACCGCCAGGACCAGGGTTCCGCCGGCGAGGGCGACCGCGAGGGCCGACACGGGCAGCCGGGTACCCAGGATCAGCACGCCCAGCGCCGCTGCCGTTGCTGCGGCCGGCACCAACAGGCCCCACGCGCCCTTGAGCCCGCGACTCCCCGCGCCGGCCGGACGCGTCGCGCCGTCGACCCACGTGGCCACGAGGGCGAGGCCGAGGGTCCAGGCGGCATCCAGCATCGTTTCCAGCCGGTAGCCGGCACCGCGGCCCATCAGTGCCAGGACGACATCGGATGCCGCGAAGATCAGGAACCCGCCGATGAGCAGCACCCAGCGGCGTCCGAGCCGCCGGCTGCGGAGTCCAGGATCGGGCTGAGCAGCACCGCCAGCACCGCGGCCGTGCCGAGCGCGCCGACCGCGCTGTCCAGCAGCACCGAGGACGCCAGGCCGCCCAGCTGGCTGCGCACGAGCGCGAGCAGGGCCGCCAGCATCAACACGTAGAAGAGCAGGTAGCCGGCGTCGGCGGCCGACGGGAAGGGAAGCTCGCTCCCGGTGGCCGTCGCGGCGACCGTATAGCTGTCCGCGAGCGCGAATGCGGTAACCGCGGTTGCGGCGAGGATGACCTGGAGGCTCCGGAATCCGACCCGGGACGCGGCAACCCAGCACACGGCCACCGGAACCCAGTCGCAGAGCAGCGACAACCAGACCTGCGCCGGCGAGCCGGCTTCGGCACCGGGGAGCAGGAGCCCGACGGTGAAGAGGCCGAGGGCGGCCCACAGCGCCCAGAGGGGCCAGGCACCGGACCGGTCGCCGCGGCCCCCGGAGCGCCGGGCGACCAGCATGCTTGACTGCACAAAACCCCCCGATTAGCGGACGATTTCACGGTATCTCAGCGGGGGCGTCTTGCCCAGAGCCCTCCTGCCTCCGGGGCTAACCCAGTCCGGGTGCCCCCCAAGAGCGGCAGGCAGCCTGCCCGGCGGCGGCCGGACTCTTCGGATTACTCGCCGGGGTAGGCCAGCCCGATCTGGTCGCGCACGGCGTCGAGGGTCTCCATGATGGCCACGACCTCTTCGGTCGGGAGGATGTCGCTCGACGTCTTCCCGGCGCCGATGACCTGCTCCATTTCCGCCGCCTGGAAGTGCATGCCTCGGCCGGCGACCTCGGCGGTGAAGCTCTCGACGATTTCGTTGTCGCTGCCGCGAACGTGGATGGTGGTGGGCGAGTACCAGACCTGGTCGATGTCGATCCGCCCCTGGGTGCCCAGGATGGTCGCCGTGTTCGGCCCCTGGGTGTCGCTGGCGGAGAGCGTCGTGGCGATCTGCCCGCCCGGGTAGCGGAAGATCGTCGCGACCTGGGCGTCGGCTCCGGTTTCCTTGAACGACGCGCTGGCGAGGATCGTCTCGGGGCGCCCGAACAGGTCGGACGCGAACGACAGCGGGTAGATCGCCAGGTCGAGCAGCGCGCCGCCGCCGAGGGCCAGGTCGTTCAGTCGGTGCTTCGGGTCGTCGGGGAGGTCCTGCGTGTGGTCGGCGATCAGGGTGTGCACGTCGCCGAGCGTGCCGGCAGCGATGATCTCGCGCACACGCACCATGTGCGGCAGGAACCGGGTCCACATTGCCTCCATCACGAGCAGGCCGAGGCTCGCGGCCAGGTCGACGATCTCGCGCGCCTCGCGGCCGTTCATCGCGATGGGCTTCTCAATCAGCACGTGCTTGCCCGCCTTCAGCGCGAGCGCGGCGTTCTCGGCGTGGAACGGATGCGGGGTCGAGACGTAGATGATGTCGACATCCGGATCGGCGACCAGCGCTTCGTAGCTGCCGTGAGCGGTCGGGATCCCGAACCTGGCCGCGAAGGTGTCGGCGGATTGCTGGGTGCGGGAGCCCACGGCCTGAACCTGGAAACCGTGCAGCACGAGGTCGGCGGTGAACATGTGGGCGATTCCGCCCGTGGCCAGGATGCCCCAGCGAAGAGTGTCGGTCATGCTGCAAGCCTAGGCCGACGGGAACCGGCTGACTTGCGGAGAAAGCACCTTCGTCGTGACGTGGAAGGTACTTTGTCCGCAAGTGGGCGTGCGGCACAGCGTGGGGCCGCCTATCAGAATCGAACTGATGACCTATTCATTACGAGTGAATCGCTCTACCGACTGAGCTAAGGCGGCGTGACTGCCGATGCTCCCCGCGAAGGGAGACTCGGTGACACAGCATCCAAGCTTAGCCGGTCGGGCGGGTGAAGTTGTACAGCTCGGAGAATGACGACGCCAGGGAGTCGGACAGGGAGGTTGCGCTGTCCTCCTCGGCCCAGCACCGCCAGGCGTGCCGCATGGCGGCCACCGCGACCAGGCTGAAGAGCAGGGCGCGCTGGGCGAGGCCCGGCGTTCCGGACCGTTCCGGGTGGTCGGCTTCGAATCGGCGCGTCACGATGTCGAGCAGCCGGGCCTCGAAGTCGCGCAGGGTCGCCATCCGCAGGCCGAACAGGTAGGTGCTGTCCTTCAGGACGGCCTGGCGCAGCTGGTGGATCTCGCGGTCGGTTTCGCTGCGTTCCAGGCTTTCCGCGAGCAGTACGGCGACCTGGCCGAGGATGTCCCCGTCCGGCCCGCCGTGCACGAAGGCCTCGATGGCCTCCTCGGAGGCCAGGTCGGGGGTGTCGCCGAGCAGGGCGGCATCCTTCGAGGGAAAGTAGTTGAAGAACGTGCGTGGGGAGATACTCGCGGCGCGGCTGATGTCCTCGACCGTGACCTTTTCGAGGCCGGTCTGCAGCGACAGGCTCAGGACCGCGTGCTGGATGGCCCGCCGGGTTGCGAGCCGCTTCCGCTCCCGAAGCCCGGGCTCTTCGGTGTCGGGTGACATGTCGTCAATTCTTCCATATGAAGCGGCCCGCGGGAGAGCCGGGATGGCGTCAGTACGCCCGTATCAGCACGCCCGTATCAGCACCGGGGATCCGTCTCGGGCACCGCCCCGGTCAGAAGGTAGTCGTCCACGGCGTCGTTCACGCAGTCGTTGGACTTGTTGTACGCGGTGTGACCTTCGCCCTCGAAGGTGACGAGGTGGCCGCTGTCGAGCTGGGCGGCGAGGTTCTTCGCCCAGACGTAGGGCGTCGCCGGGTCGTTGGTGGTGCCGATGACGAGGATGGGCGGGGCCCCCTCGGCCGTGATCTCGCTGCGCTCCCCGGTGAAGCTGTGCGGCCAGTTGGCGCAGCCGATGTCGCCGAAGGCCATGTAGCGGCCGATGGTCGGGGCCGCGGCCTCGATCTCGGCGGCCTGGGCGCGCATCGTGGCCGGGTCGTCGTTATAGGCGTAGTCGATGCAGTTGATCGCCGTGAACGCCTCGGTGGAGTTGTCGGCGTAGCTGCCGTCCTTGTTCCGCCCGTTGTACTGGTCGGCGAACTGGAAAGCGTAGTCGGCCTCGCCCGCCAGGACGCTCTCGAACATGTCGCTCAGGTACTGCCACGCGGTCGCCTGGTAGAGGGGGTAGATGATCGCGGTGAGCAGGGCGTTCGAGCCGAGTTCGCGGCCGTCCTTCGCTGCGATCGGGCTCACGTCGACCGACGCGAGGAGGGCGCCGATGGTGTCCATCGCCTGGTCGACGGTGCCGGTGAAGCGGCATTCCGACCCGGCGAGGCAGTCGGCGAGGTAGGCGCGCAGGGCGCTTTCGAAGCCCTGTGCCTGCACCCGCGTCACGTCGAAGTTGCTCGTCGACGGGTCGAGGGCGCCGTCGAGCGCCAGCCGGCCCACCTTGTCGGGGTACAACTCCGCGTAGCTGGCACCGAGGAAGGTGCCGTAGGAATAGCCGAGGTAGTTCAGCTTCTTGTCGCCGAGCACGGCACGCAGCAGGTCGAGGTCGCGCGCGGCGCTCTCCGTGTCGACGTGTCCGAGCAGCGCTCCCGTGTTCGTGTCACAGGCCGCGCCGAAATCGGCGGCGGATGTCTCGAGTTCCTGGATCCAGGCATCCGTGCCCCGGGGCGCACTGGTGAGGCCGTAGAGGTATTCGTCCATCTGGGCGGGCTCGAGGCAGGTCACCGCAGAGGAGCGACCGACCCCGCGCGGGTCGAAGCCGACGATGTCGAAGCCGGCCTGGAGTTTCTCGTCGGCGGCGTAGTCGAGTGAGTCCTTGACGAAGTCGTAGCCGGAGCCGCCGGGGCCGCCCGGGTTCACCAGCAGGGAGCCGACGCGCTTGTTCCCGGTGGCAGGGTGCCGCACGAGGGCCAGGTCGATGTCGCCGGCGGCGGGATCGGTCCAGTCGAGCGGGGCCGTCGCGGTCGTGCATTGCAGGCCGTCGCCGCAGTCCTTCCAGCGCAGCACCTGCGAGTAGAACGGGTCGAGTGCGTTCTCGACGTTTTCGCCGGTCGGCGTCGACGTGGCGGGGGATTTCTGCGGGAGGAACCAGGGCACACACCCGCTGAGGGTCAGGGTGAGCACCAGCGCGGCCGCCACGGCGGCGACCGGTGACGTGCGGACGCGTATTCGTCTGGTCAACGGATTCCTCTTTCCTGGGCTGCGTCCGCCGGCATCAGCGGCGGCGAATCGCGCTCACCAGCATCGCCTCGAGGGCGAGCGCCGGTGCCACGTTGGATTCAATTCTCTGCCGCGCAAGCGCGATCGCATCCATTGTCTCCAACGTTGCTGCCTGAGTGCTGGATGCGCCGCCCGAGCGCAGCTCGGCGAGGAGTTCGCGGTTGATCACGCTCGCCTCGCGTCCCAACTGCACCATGAGCACGTCGCGGTAGAGCGAGGTCAGATCGACGAGGATGCGGTCGATCCCGTCACGCAGGCTGCGCGTCGCCCGGCGTTTCTGGTCGTCTTCGAGCGCCTTCAGCTGGCTGCGCAGGGCCGGCGGCACGGACTGGCCGGGCTCCACGCCGAGAGAGCGCAGCACGCCCTCGCGCTCCTCGGCGTCGCGCTCTTCGGTGATCGCCTTCGCGTCGTCGCCCGCAATCGCCAGCAGGCGGGCGGCAGCATTGACGGCCGTGGAGACCCCGCGGATGCCGAGGGCCGTGCGGAGCGTTTCCTCGCGCCGGGCCCGCGCCTCCGAGTTGGTGGCCAGCCGGTGGGCCATGCCGATATGGCTCTGGGCTTCCCGCGCGGCGCGCTCGGCGATCGCGGGGTCGACGCCGTCGCGTGCTATCAGCAGTGCCGCGACGTCTTCGACGCTGGGCACCCGGAGGCGCACGGTGCGCACGCGAGAGCGGATGGTGGGCAGCAGGTCGGCCTCGCTCGGCGCGCAGAGGATCCAGACGGTGCGCTCCGGCGGCTCCTCGAGGGCCTTGAGCAGCACGTTCGAGGTGCGTTCGACCATCCGGTCGGCGTCTTCGACGACGATCACCCGGTAGCGGCCGACGGACGGCGAGTACTGCGACCGTGCCACGACCTCCTTGACGCTGTCCATCTTGATGATGACGCCCTCGGTGGTGAGCACGGTGAGGTCGGGGTGGGTGCGCGCGGCGACCTGGCGCTCGGTGGCCTCTTCGTCGTCGGCGCTCCGGCTGAGCAGGGCCGCGGCGAAGGCGTACGCGAGGTTGGAACGCCCGGAGCCGGGCGGGCCGGTGATCAGCCAGGAGTGCGTCATCGACGCCGACTCCCCGCCGGTGGCCCGGCCGGTCGAGCCCCCGCTGGTCGAGCCTGTCGAGCCCCCCGAGCGCGCGGCAGCGGCCCGGAAGATGGCGATCGCATCGGCCTGTCCCGTGAGCTCGTCCCACAATGCCATTTATCTAGGCTACCGTCCTCCTGCGACACTCCCCCGCGAAGACGTCTCGGGTTGAGTTGCGGAGAAAGTACCTTCAATTTGTGAACGCGCGCGATGTCAAGCTGAGTGGAGCCACTCGGGTTAGTTTGTGACGGCTGTGTCGGGGATGTTGATTCCGACGGTGCCGGCTGGTGCGGGTGTTCTTGGTCGCGC